>WRLA01000040.1 GCA_009777825.1 Bacteroidales bacterium | reverse complement strand
GCCAATAACACCATCTACCAGGAGACGGAAGATTGGGTGAACCCGTAAAATAGCATTTTTCATTTTTTTAAATTTTTTTTCAAACCGTCAAGGCTAAAAACCTTGACGGTTTTTTTATGAATAACTACCGGAATGTACCGCATTATTCCCATTCACCGGTTAAGACGCAATTATTCCGTACTTTCGCCGCGTTTTTTCTAAATAATGGAAAAACAGGTGTAAAAATAAGAGTTAAAAAAAATGAAAAATTACAGATTTTTTACAAAGTGTGTCGTCTGTGCCATTGTGGTACAGATGACTTTTTTTAGTATGCATGCGCAGAAGTGTGCGGATGCGTATATTACGGCGACGACGTCACCGGCGACCTGTCCGGGTAACGGTCAGATTCACATCACCTTTTATGGCGACGATTTGCTGTTGGACGGCATTGACTCCGCATTACAGCCGAAACTATGGCTCACGCCGACGACTCCCGGAGGTACCATTGCCGGCGATGTTTCGTTGTCGGGGTCGGGTTACAACCGGATCTATCCGGGGGTGGCTGCCGGCAGTTACATCGTAGAGGTGAGGGCGTTTTGTCGGGATGGAGACGAATGGATGATTGGCGTGATGACGACCACGGTAACCGTCGCCAACGGCTACGCGAACCTGCAATTCAGCGCTTCACAGGCGCGTAAGACCTTAAACTGCCGCCCGACGGGACAGATCGGGATGAACATATCCTCCGGCTCGTTACCCTACGAAATCACTATCACGGGCGACAATTTACCGGCGGGCTATCCGGCAACAAAATACCCGACGGCGGGCGCTTCCACTTTCGACGACTTGCCCGCCGGCAACTACACCGTAACGGCAAAAGACGGCTGTAACACCACCAGCGTCTATAACGTTACGGTACAGGCGCTTGCGCAGGATATGCCCTTCAGTGGTTATAGTTCGCAACTTTCGCGTGTGGGCAATACGTTAGACTGCACATCGGTTTTCCCCTATACGTTGGGAATCAACAAAGCCGGCGTGGATTGGGATTACTACTGGGCAAACTTCCCGTTATTTTACGAATATGCCTATACGGTGAATAACAACATGGCGGATACAGTGTGGAAACCGTATCCGTCGCCTTCAGTCAGCGTGGGTCCCACTTTTCAACTTCCGCTGCCATATTCGGAGTTTTGCGCCGGCGGGAACACCGTGCAGATCAAGTTCCGGGTGATAGGCTGTCCGACCATATACTCTTACAACCTGAATACGACGAGTTATATTTGCAACAAGTCGCCATGGGTGCAGAACAACACCACGGCTACCATAGACCATGAAGGCAGTTGCACGCAGGCGAAGTTCAATCTCACTCTTTACAGTAGTTGGGGCGTCTGTTATCCTGCCGAATGGCGCATTACGCCTACGGCAGATCCGACCCATATCATAAAGTCCGGAACGCTTGACGGCATGGGTGCCAACCCCGCCATCTCTACCGCCGCCACCAGCGCAATCTACGAAAGAGGCTCCGAATATACCGTTACACTCACCGGCTCCGACGGACAGATCTATACCTTTTTCTGGAAACCACCCTTAGGCGGACAGGCGTTCTCACAGAATATTTTTACCGAAACCACCGGCTCGCCGTGTTTAGGATACCAATGGCGTTTTGAAACATCAGGAACTTTTAACGCCGGCACCAGATTCGAATATCTATCAGGTCCGATGGAACTCCCCTTTGGTCCCGTCGGAACAGTAAAAATAGTGGACGAGACCTACAACAGCAACTATTACATTGTTACCGCACCTATCTATGTGATGATGGAGGCTGGCACCTACTCTTTTAAAATTACCAATACCTGCGGCAGAGATACCATCATGAACCGTACATTTACCGGATACTCCTCCGACCCGTTTACCTACGACGTGGGGGAGCAGTTTTGCAATAAAATGAGAATTTATCCGCAAGGCAGAATAAAGTCCACCATCATTAATGGTTCCATGGTAATTATAAGCAATTATACTACCTATTATTATATATTGGAAGGACCTCCGGGAACGAATTACGGACCTTCCTCGCCCCGTGTGGCGCCGGGTGGTTATTTGGAGTTGATCGAGCCGGGAATTTATACCATCGCGATGAGTACCGCCAGCGTTTACGGCTGCGTCTTTACGACGATGGAAGTGGAATATCTTCGCGAAGACCTGACGCTGGATCCGAGCGGAACCATCGCGTACTTATGCAAAGGAGCGTCCCACGGACATATCTTCGTGAAAGGAATGAATGGAACTCCGCCCTACACCTTTACCGTAACAGCGCCCAAAAAAGTAGGAGCGGACGAAATTATTGATACATGGACTATAACAAGCGACGCCAACGGAAACGGCGCCTTCTACGACACGGGGCTTCTCGGCGAAACCTATATGATCACCATCGCCGACGGATGCAGAACGGCAGAGGTGCCTATTACGGTGCAGGCTATAGAAAATGCCAATATCGCCTATATGGTTCCGTCGAGTGGAATCTTTTGCGAAGGGGAGGAGATGAATATCAACTGTATCGCCTTGGGTAATACAACCTATTCATGGACAGGACCTTGCTCATTCGCTTCTACCGCTCAGCGACCGCGTCCCGTTGCCGCTTTCTCGCCGTGTAACACCGGATATACGAAACAGATAGGGGAGCGTTATCAGGTAACCGTGAAACCGGAAGGCTGTGCCGAGGTAGAGGTGCGAAATCTATCTCCTACGGTCATCTCTGCCGCGATGGACGCGCCGGTCATCACAGGAGAACCTGTCGTCTGTGTGTATCCTGATATTGATTGGACGGAGTTTGTCGTCCATCCGCCCTTAGGCGCTATGAGTTACCGCTGGACGTTCCCGCCGGATTGGTCCCCGTCCACGATAGAACTGACAAAGTTTGAAGATACCATCGTCCACGTAAGACCGCCCGCCGATACCATTACAGGCGCCATCGTCGCGGTTGAGGCGTTCAACGACTGTGGCGGCAGCGCCGTCGGCTATTTTACGGTGGACGCTGTCCAAAACCTGCCTCCGCTGCTCCCGTCAACGCAAACAACCTGCAACGGAAAAATAAAGTTCGTCGCCGACTTGACGGTAACCGGCATGAACATTAAATGGTATGACGAAAATTATGACGAGATAACATCGCCGACAACAACGCCGGTTGAAGACGAAACGACCTACTACGCTACCCAATCCGCTGGCGAGTGCCAAAGCGACTACGCCGCCGTCTTCGTAACCGCCGAGTGCTACAGTTCAAAAGGGACGATCTTCCCGTTTGTCCACACCGACGACGAAACGTTCGACGCAGCATTTGCCGCAACAGCAAAACTCTACATGCCGCCGCCGCCGATGACGCTCGACAAAATAGGATTCATCCGCAAACAAACACCGCTACATACAACGCCGGTACGATATTACGACTGCGACACGGACGACGTCATCGTCGGAGCGCCCAAACACCCCGGCACAATGGGCAATTTCGATAATCCCGGACTGCCGATTGACTGGAGTATGATCGGGCAAACGTCCGGCGTCCAAGACAGGGCTACCCTCACGCCCGCCGACAGATGCCCGACCGCGCCTATCGGATGGTTTCTCTTTGAAGAGGTCGCCCCCGGAGATTACGTCTTAGAACTATCCCGCAACGGATTCCTCTCACGCTACGGCGTGGTACACATCGCTAACGACAACTACCTCGGACACCGCGAACTGCTCGGCGGAGACGTCAACGGCGATATGAAAATTGACGAAAAAGACTACTCCGCCATCCGTTCAAAAGAGAGTACTCACGGGAACGCCAACTATGAGATAATATACGACGTAACCGGCGACAAAGGGATCAACAGCGCCGACATCAACGTCATCCGCGTGAACTTCGGCGCTCATAACACCATCTATCAAGAGACGGAAAAGTGGGTCAATCCGTGATTGTCTTTGCGTTAAAAAACTTTTGAGATAGCCTCTACCAAACACCCTCATAGCCCATCTGCCCCGGCGCCGTCGCGGCATCCGGATCGGCAGCAGCAAAGGTAAAAGGCGCACCCCATTCGCACGCTTTTATACGGGTAATAACCCCTTGCTCTCCCATTCCCAAAGCGATGATAGGATAATCAACAGAATATAACGACCTGATATTCAAAACATCCCGCCCATCATTTACCATACAGGCAATTTTGACAATGTCTGCCTGCGCAGCATGGCAACGATCGGCTATCTCTTCGAGTTCGGACAGTTCGGGCGTTTTTTCAAAGTTATGGTAGGAGAGTATTAATTTGCAGTGATACTTTGTAGCATCTTCCCTCAGTGTTGAAATAAATTCTGCTTCGCTTTCCATTTCGACATCCACATAGCGAGCGCCGAAGGAAATACATTGTTGCAACAGTAAAAATCGTTCTTCCTCCGTCATCCGTCCGTTCGGGCGACAGGTCGCAACCACATCCACCGGCAATGACAAAAAACGATGGAGTTGCGCTTCATCAACATCCATCAAATCCAAACGCAACTCAATCATCTTTACTTCCGGATGTCGCAACAAAAACTGCTTAACGGCTGGTTTTGAAAATGTTACACAAATCATCGCAGGTCGAAGTTGGAAGCGTTAACAATATCTCTACTTTTTTTATGAAACCGCCATGTGAGCCAAATAGCCGCCATTCCCAGACCGACAACGTAGCCCATCCATATCCCGACAGCGCCCAAGCCGGCAACAAAAGCCAAGGTGTAACCCGCACTCAGACAAACGATTATGTAACTGATGAAAGAGATAAACATCGGCTTTGCCGTATCAGCCAACCCGCGCAGCGCGGCGATGGAAACGGCTTGCAGTCCGTCAAAAATCTGGAATATCCCCGCTGCAATGAAAAGTTGCGCAGCGATGGCAACTACTGCCGGCTCATTGTTGAACAGCAACGGCAATTGATGACGAAAGATGATAAAACAAGCGCCCGTCATCATCATAAAACCCAATGCCAAGTGCATGGAAGCGAACCCCGCTTTTCGGGCGCCGATAAAGTTCCCGGCGCCCAACTGGTGGGACACGCGAATGGTTGTCGCAGAAGCGACACCCAACACGATCATAAAGGTCAGTATCGCCATAGAAAGCGTTATCTGGTTGGCAGCCAAACTGTTACCGTCAACCCAGCCCGTCATGATGGTACAAATCGAAAAGGTACACATCTCCATCCCGATTTGCAGCGCCACCGGCGTACTGATGCGAATCAACTCCTTAATCCTGCTCCAAAGAAATCCCGTCCTGCTGAAAAACAGAAAGTAACGACGAAACGACGAACGCAACGAAAAAACAGCAATAAAGCAAACTGCCATTGCCGAACGGGAAACCAAAGTGGCTATGGCTGCCCCCTCCGCACCCATCGCCGGACATCCGAATTTTCCGAAAATCAACAAGTAGTTCAGTGTGATATTCAAGATGTTACAACCGATGGTGATGTACATGGAAATCTTAGTATTGCCGATTCCTTCAAAAAATTGTTTCCCGCTGAAAAATATCATCTGCGGAAGAAACGAAAACACCAATATCCGATACACCGGTCGCGCAATGGTGATGACCGCCTCTTCCTGTCCCATCCTATCGAAAAAACTCCCAATCACAAACATCAACGCCATGCACAAAGCGGCGCATATCAGATTCAAAAGCAACGCATTCTGAAAAAATGACGCCGCCTTCCGGAAGTCGTTGCCACCGTATGAAATCCCTATCAAGGGCGTTACACCGATGGCGAAACCCATCCCGAAAACCATCCCGATGGAGTAAACCGCGCCGGAAAATGACATCGCCGCCAACTCCATCGCATTCACCCAGCCGACCATGATATTGTCAGCCATCGTTACCGTGATCTGACCCGCCGACGCAATAACCACCGGAATGGCAACCTTCAAATTGCGCCGGTAGTAAGGAAAATACTCTCTTATTGAAAACATGCGGCAAAGGTAAAAAAAATCATAGAAACCCATAATACACCGCCTCATGCTCCGGCAGCAGGTCGGGATGAAAAATCTTTATCATATCGGCTAAAACGACTTCCGGCTGATAAACCCCCATGCCATACAGGTTCGTGCGCAGATTATCGCAATAAAAGATACGGCGTTCTTTCCACGCTTTGAAGTCGGCGTAGAGACTGTTTTCGGCGGCAACGGCGGTGTAGGATTGAGCGTGCGGCAAGTAGGTACGCCAAAAGTTTGACGTAATCCCTTTATGGTAAACGACTTCAAAATCAACGGGGAAACTTCCGCAATCCACATTTTTTTGCCACACGTAGTCGGCGCCGGCGTCAGCATAAAACTGTGCCATGTAACTCTGTCCGCCCGACACGTACCACACGCCGCTGCTTTCCGAACCGTCGAAAACCGTCGGACGCTCTATCCGATTCTCTGTCAACGCACACAGCGTTTCATATTGCTCTACCGAATGGTTGAAAAAGATTTTGGCTTCCTCGTCCTTATTATAAAATGCGGCGACGAAAATTAACCACTCTGCGCGTCCTAAGGGATGATTCTCAAGGAAATCACCGTTGAGGACAACCGGAATACCAACCTCTTTGAGCATGTTGTTAGTCTGTTGGTTGTCAAACGACAGCATCAGCAGTTGCGGACGTAACGAAAAGAGAAGTTCATAGTTAACTGTTTGATTCTCAGCAAAATTCTTGATGTCGCCTTGCCGAAAACGCTGTTGAAAAACGGTATCAGCGATATATTTCCCGTCGCAGATGCCGCTCACGCGCTCCATCTCGTCCAAGATGCAGGCAGCCGTCCAGTGCGACTGCGCCATGCAAGCCATATTTTGAACCGGAACGGGAATGACAACGGCATCTTTCTCCTTTATCAGAGAGGGATTTCCCGTCAGATAGTAACGGTGATTTTCCGTCTCAACAACCTTATAATCAGCAAAATAATGAATCTTAAAACCTTTTGCATACAGCGGAGTATAAGTGGACAGCGGCTTTTCGGCAACGCCCTTTGCGCGCTGACATGCAGAGAAAAGCGTAATGATGGCTACAATGAAAATAGAAATATATGCTCTCATGATTTCGTTATCGAACATGCAAAGGTAGTAAAAAAATTGTCTGAACTGCGTTTTTTTGTTTCTTAGCCACGAATTTTTACTAATTTTTCTCTGTGTAACTCTGTGTCCCCTGTGTCTCTGTGTTGAATTATAATGGTTTTCAGCACAGAGGCACAAAGACCACAGAGTTACACAGAGTTTTTTATCATTTTATCTCACATCGCACATCTCACATCCCCAATTAAAAAATTTTACGTACATTTGCCCGTTTTTAACAACAGACTCATGTTAAGCATTTGTATCCCTGTCTATAACTTTGATGTTCGTGCGCTGGTGTATGATTTGCACCAGCAGGCGGCGCGTTGCGACGTTCCTTTCGAGATTATCCTCATGGACGACGCTTCCGATGCCTCGTATGCCGCATCTTTGCAGGAATTGACAACTTTGCCTCATCTCCGTCTTATTCCGTTGCGTAACAACATCGGACGCTCAAAGATTCGCAACGCCTTAGTAAAAGAAACGCGCTACCCCTACCTGATCTTCATGGACTGCGACGCGGCAACCGTTTCCAACGATTATATAGATCAATATCTCCCTCATTGTCAACCAAATACAGTCATCTATGGCGGTCGCAGGTATAGAGATAAAAAGCCTTCCGACGCCACTTTGCTGCATTGGAAATATGGCGTGAAACGGGAGGCGCTCCCTGCTACGGAACGGCAGAAACAGCCAAATTTCAGTTTCTGCACCAATAACTTCCTGATTGACAAAGCCATCTTTAACACCATCACTTTCAGCGAGCAGTTGGAAGGCTACGGACACGAAGATACCTTCTTCGGATTAGAACTTTTGGGACATCACATCCCCATCCTTCACATAGACAACCCATTGATACACTTAGGACTAGAACCCGCAGACGTCTTCCTGAAAAAAACAGAAAACGGCATCGTCAACCTCCGCAAAGTAGAACAGATGCTCAACGAAAAATATCCCGACTACGCCGGACACTCCAAGTTGATGCGCACCAAGATGTTCCTACAAAAATGGCGTTTACTGCCCGTAGCAAGGGCTTTGCTCAAGGCTTTTCAGCCGCTGATGAAACGGAAATTGTTGGGCAGGCGCCCCTCTTTATTTATATTTGATGTGTATAAATTGGCGGAGATGATAATTGCATAGATATGAAACCATTCCGAATTGACCAACGGGGTTTATTTCTAAAAAAGCATATTCGTTTTCTTTTGAATAAATTAAATCTAAATAGATCATTTTATAAACGAGGTTAGTATAATTAGCAATCATTAAGCCATTACAAAATATTTTTTAGATTTTTATTGGTGCAAAGGTACGATTTAATTGAAAGTTGAAAGTTGAAAATTGGGGTTTAGCCACGAATTAATACGAATTGGCACGAAGATTTATTGTGTGTATTTGTGGTAACTTTTCAAGGTCTCACAATACACTTTTCCGTAATTATCCCCGTGATATACTGAGCCGGCGTAACGTCGAACGCGGGGTTCAGCGCCTCGGATTCGGGCGAACATACCAAGAGTTTGTGCAGACGTCCATGGTCGTCTCTTCCTGTTTGATACAAGACCTCATCCTGCGGGCGTTCTTCGATAGGGATGGCGTTTCCGTCCGGACAGTCGAGGTCGAAGGTGGACGAGGGGGCGCATACATAGAACGGGACGCCGTAGGCTTTTGCGGCGATGGCTTTCTCCAAAGTGCCGATTTTGTTGGCGACGTCGCCGTTTCGGGCGATGCGGTCGGCGCCGACGAAGATGATGTCCACCATGTTTCGCGACATCAAATGAGCGCCAGCGTTGTCGGGGATGATTTTGTGCGGAATGTGTTCCTGTTGCAGTTCCCAGGCAGTCAGCCGGGCGCCCTGTCCGCGCGGGCGCGTCTCGTCAACCCAGACAAAGATCTCCTTTCCGGAGCGCGCCGCCTTGTAAATCGGCGCCAAGGCACTCCCCCATTCTACCAAACCTAACCATCCCGCGTTGCAGTGGGTCTCTATTTTAAATCCGTTGTGTATCAGGTTGTTGCCATACTCTGCGATTTTTTCGCCAGCCTTGATATACTCGTTGTGTATCAGAAAAGCCTCTTCGACAGCGTGTTGTGCCGATTTCGTTCCGGCGCGAAAAACACGTTCTGTGGCGGCAAAAAGGTCGCGGGCGGTGGGACGGGTAGCGTTTATCTTTTGATACGCCTGCTCGACAAAAGCAGAAGAGTGATTGCGAGGCGCCTGCATAAAAGCCTGCGCCATTCCGAAAGCCGCCGCTGCGCCGATGCTCCCCGCTCCGCGCGTAATCATATTGGAGATGGCATGGCACACATCGTCATAATTCTCCGCCTTGTAAATCCGAAACTCAAACGGCAACAGATTCTGGTCAATCATATAAACCGTCGTCCTTTCCATCCAAACAGAAGTGTAATCTTTTCCGTTGACATTCATCGTGTTATGCGAGTTTATATATCCTTCCGGGGAGGGCTTTCACAATATCTTCAAATTCCATGTTCAGCAAAGCGGCGGATACTTTGGATGCAGTCATATCGGCATTGTGAACGATGAAGTCAATGCTGCTCTCTTTGTTGGTTTCCAAGATTTTGTATATCACCTCTTCGTCGGGCGACAAGGTGGGGAAGAGCGATTGTTGAACGACGCCGACCTTCGTGCCATTTTCATCCCAGCCCATCATCTCTTTGATTTGTTCGCCGCTTTCGACTAAGGCTGCGCGGTTGGAACGTATCATACGGTTGCATCCGGCTGATTTTGTGTCGGTTACCTTTCCGGGGACGCAAAACACGTCGCGATTATAACTGTTTGCCAATGTTGCTGTGATTAATGAACCGCCTCTACTTGCTGTTTCGATGACTAAGACGGCGTCAGCCATGCCGGCGACAATACGGTTGCGCTGCGGGAAGTTTTCGCGGTCGGGATTGGTCTTGCTCATAAACTCGGTAACCAAACCGCCGTGCGTCAGCATCTCTTTGGCAAGATGGTCATTCTGAGGCGGATAGATCCTGTCCAAGCCATGCGCCAAGACGCCAATCGTATTCAAACCATACTTCAGTGAGGCGCGGTGCGCACAGGAATCAATGCCGTAAGCCAAGCCGGAGACAATCAACACGCCATCCAATTCGGCGATGATTTTATCGCAGGTGATTCTTCCATAGTCTGTCGGGGTTCGCGTGCCGACGACCGCCAAGGTCTTCTCCGCGTTGAGGTCAACATTCCCTTTGTAATAGAGCAAAACCGGCGCATCATGGCACTCTTTCAAACGTTGCGGATAAGCGGCGTCCAAATAGAACAACGGCTCGATGCTGTATTTTTCGATAAACGCTATTTCATCATTGACGCGATCCTGAACTTCGTGGTTCGCGATGGCGTCGGCTACGGTTTGCCCGATGCCGGGTATCTTGAGAAGTAACTTTTTCTTCTCCGAAAAAACGGCTTCCGCACTGCCACAATGAGATAACAACTTCTTAGCCAACACGTTACCAACGCCCGGAACAAGCGTTAAGGATATTTGATACATCAAAGTGTCTCTATCTAAATTCATGTTCATATCAATGGTGTGCAATGAACGGATTGCATTTTTATTGCGTAGGAACGCCGTTGATTCCTACAAAAACTCAAAATTCTCCTTCTTCGTGAACTTCTCGCAATAGACACAGTGCAGTTTAAGGTCATCTTTATCAATGATTTGGAACTTTTGCACTACGTTTTGTTGGTTGGTGATACACTTCGGATTGACGCATTTCACAATGCCTTCAAACGCATCGGGGAGTTGCACCGACTTTTTCCCAACGACCTCGAAGTTTTCGATGGTAATCAAGGTGGCATTGGGCGCCGCCAAGGCGATTTTGCGTACTTCGTTTTCTTTGAAAAACTTGTTGCTGACCTTGATGATTCCTTTTTTCCCAAGTTTCTTGCTGTCCAAGTTAAAACCAAAGGTGGTCGGGCTGTCGAAGTGGTCTAATCCTAATATTTTCACCACCAGAAACAACTTTTCCGAAGGAATATGATCTATGACCGTGCCATTTTCGATGGCAGATACACTTAATTCTTTTCTTTTTTCGCTCATGGTACACTAATTTTCGGGTTCAACGCCAAGAATACTCGACAAAATAGCCTGCCGCACATAGACGCCGTTCAGCGCTTGTTGGAAGTAGTAGGCTTTCGGGTTGCTGTCCACGTCTTCGTCAATCTCGTTCACACGCGGCAAGGGGTGCAGGATGCGGAGGTTGCTTTTAGCATTGCTCAACATGCTGTTTTTGAGGATGTAAAAGTTTTTCACTTTCTCATATCCGATGGGGTCGGTGAAGCGTTCCCGTTGGATACGGGTCATGTAGAGAATGTCAACCTTTTCGATACACTCCATAAGGTCTGTATATTGATGATACTCAAGGTTTTTCTCTTTGATGTGGTGTTTCACGGCGCTGGGCAGTTTCAATGCTTCGGGCGATACCAAATGGAACGTGGTATTGAAATGGCACATCGCCTCGGTGAGGGAATGAACGGTGCGACCGTACTTCAAATCCCCCACCAAAGCAATATTGAGATTATCCAGCGTTCCTTGCGTTTTCCGGATGGAATACAAATCCAAAAGGCACTGCGTCGGATGTTGATTGGCGCCGTCTCCGGCATTGACCACGGGAATAGTAGCCACCTCGGAAGCGAAACGGGCGCTCCCTTCGACGGGATGGCGCATGATGATGATGTCGGCATATTGACACACCGTCAAGATGGTGTCTTTCAGCGATTCGCCCTTTTGGACGCTGGTGCTGGAAGTGTCGGAAAAGCCGATGACACGCGCCCCAAGTTGATTGGCAGCGCTTTCAAAACTTAACCGTGTCCGCGTCGAAGGTTCAAAGAACAGCGTCGCAACGACAGCCTGAGGCATGATGTGCTGCTTGGGCTTTTTCTCGAACTTCTCCGCCCGGTCTAAGATGCCAATCAACTCCTCCTTTGTGTGGTCATTGATGGAAATAAGACTTCGATTTTTCATCTTATTTCACCAAATTGTGTTTTTTCACAAAATCTGCCAATATGATTTCAAAGTTCGGGTATCCGATCTCTTGGAGTTCGTAATCCACCTTCACGGTCGGTTGTTTGATGTTGACGATGCGTTGCAGGTCTATCGGGGTGGCGATGACGACGGCGTCGCATGGTGTGTTGGCGATGGTTTTTTCGAGGTCTTTCACCTGTTGTTCGCCGTAGCCCATTGCCGGAAGGAGTGTTCCTATGCCGGGATAGGTCTTGAAGGTATCTTGCAGTTTTCCGATAGCGTAAGGTCTTGGGTCAACCAACTCGCCTGCGCCATATTTCAGGGCGGCAACGGTTCCTGCGCCGATTTTCATTTCGCCGTGCGTCAAGGTCGGACCGTCTTCGATGACCAATACTTTTTTACCGGTAATCAGTTCGGGTTTGTCCACCGTGAGGTAAGAAGCGGCGTCAACGACGACGGCTTTCGGGTTGATGGCGGCGATGTTTTTACGGACGATGTTGATGTTGTCTAACGATGCCGAGTCTATCTTGTTGATACAGATGACGTCTGACATGCGTGCAACCACTTCGCCCGGATAGTACGATACTTCGGCATTGGGACGCAGCGGGTCAACCACGCCAACCATGAGGTCGGGTACGTAGAACGGGAAGTCGTTGTTTCCGCCGTCCCACAGGATGATGTCGCAACCGTCGGGGTCTTTTTCCGCTTCACGCAGGATGGCTTCGTAGTCCACGCCGGCGTATATCACGTTGCGTTTGGTAACGACGTGGGGTTCGTACTCTTCCATCTCTTCGATGGTACATTCGTGTTTTTTCAGGTCTTCGACCGTCGCAAAACGTTGTACTTTTTGTTTTACCAAGTCTCCGTAGGGCATCGGGTGACGGATGGCAACGACTTTCAGTCCCATGCCTACCAATACTTCGATGATTTTACGGGAGGTCTGGCTCTTGCCGCATCCGGTGCGTGTGGCGCCGACGGCGATGAGCGGCTTTGTGGATTTTACCATGGTCTCTTTCGGACCGAGCAACCAGAAATCGGCGCCCGCCGTGTTGACGATGGCGCTCATGTTCATCACGCGCGGATAAGGAACGTCGCTGTATGCAAAGACACAGACGTCAACTTTTAAATCCTTGATCAGTTTCGGCAATTCCGCTTCCGCATAGATGGGAATGCCCTGCGGATACAAATCGCTACCCGCCAACTCTTTCGGATATTTTCTTCCGTCA
Organism: Bacteroidales bacterium; assembly: GCA_009777825.1. Classification (GTDB taxonomy): domain Bacteria; phylum Bacteroidota; class Bacteroidia; order Bacteroidales; family WRLA01; genus WRLA01. The sequence goes on along the minus strand of WRLA01000040.1, from coordinate 12,532 downwards.
ATGTCGGGAATCTGGGCTGCCGTGAAAGCAACCACGTTATAATCTTTGTTACCTCTAAAAAAGGTGTTGAAATTGTGAAAATCACGCCCTGCGGCTCCGATAATAATTACATTTTTTGCCATAAAAATTTTTTTTATTTGTTATTTATTAAACATTTATAAATTCTAATTTCAGTTCGGCAAAGATACAATTATTTTTTGAATTGAAAACTCCTCGTAGAGACGGAGGCATTTCAAATTGTCACAAGTTTAAGCAGCCAACAGCGTAGGTGGTTTTCGTAAGAGTTTGATAACTTTTCCCCATTGTTTATTCATAGATATCACTCTTAATCGCAGCATATTCCGGTGCTGCATAGATAATTTCATTCCGTTTTTTATAAAATCGTGTAAATGTTCGCAGGCACGATAATAATCCAGTATAGCTATGGCGTCAGGATAAACGCTTCCTTTTCCATCATTTCCCAACATCCAAAACAGCCTCCGTAAAAGCCGTTACATCCTTTTCCGTCGTGTCCCACGAGCACATCCAGCGGACTTCGTTGCGACTTTCGTCCCAGTCGTAGAAAAAGTACTCCTGGAGCAGTTTCTGTTTCAATTGGGGGTCAATGATGGCAAAGACGGCGTTGGCTTCTACCTTTTGTGTGATGGTAACGGTTTCGATGTCGGAGAGTTTTTGCGCTAAAAGTTGCGCTTTTCTGTTGGCGTTGTCGGCGATTTCCTTCCAGAGGTCATTGTCGAAAAACGCTTCGAACTGCGCCGTCATAAATCGCATCTTGGAGTAGAGTTGCGCCGCCTGTTTACGGTGGTAGAGAAAGTGTTGCGCCGGTTCGGGACGGAAGAAAATCACCGCCTCGCCTATCATCAGTCCGTTTTTGGTTCCTCCGAAAGAGAGTGCGTCAACGCCTAAGTCGGCGGAAAGCGCTTTGAAGGATGTGTTGAGCGCGGCGGCGGCATTGGCAAAGCGCGAGCCGTCAACATGCAGATACATGTCGTGGCGATGGGCTAACTCTGCCAGCGCGGCTATCTCTTTCGGTTGGTAGAGCGTTCCCAACTCTGTGGACTGTGAGATGGAGATGACTTTCGGCTGCGCATGGTGCTGGTCGCCAAAGCCATGCAACTTCGGCAAAACCAATTCCGGCGTCAGTTTCCCGTCCGGACAGGGGATGGCGAGCAGTTTACATCCTAAAAACCGTTCGGGCGCTCCGCACTCGTCCACGTTGATATGCGCTGTCTCGGCACAGACGACGGCATGAAAAGGATGTGTTAAAGACTTCAATGCCAGGATGTTAGCGCCCGTGCCGTTGAAGACAAAGAACGGAAGAGCCGTTTCGCCGAAAACACGTTTGAAGATGGCGACGGTCTTTACCGTCCATTCGTCGTCGCCGTAAGCCTTAGCGTGTTTGCTGTTTGCCTGCGCGATGGCGTTTAAGATTTTCGGATGTATGCCCGAATGGTTGTCGCTGCCAAAACCTCGTTTCATATTTCAATTTTTACTCCCACAATAAAAATCTTCGCCTCATCTGCCATTTTTATCGTTTTTTCTCTTTCTAACAGGAGCGTTCCGCCGATTTCTACTGCCATGCCTTTGATGCCGTTCCTTTTCATCGCCTCTATCGTTCTGGGACCGATGGTCGGGAGGTCAACTCTTGTTTCTTGCCCCGGTTTCACGATTTTCACTAAAACGGGGGATTTACCGCTTCTTTTCACAGAGTGCGCTCTATCCATCATCGCGTCGGTACCTTCCTTTGCCTCAACGGCAAGAATCATCCCTTCCTGCACCACGCAGGCTTGTCCTACATCAAGAGCGCCTAACGCTTGTGCCACTTTTATACCGGTTTGGATATCTTCCAAATCCTCTTTGGATGGCTTTGTTTTACCGCAAGCACCCTCCAAAAGGAGCATCTGCGGCATCACTTCCTGGGCGCCGACTACCTTAAACCCTTTTTTCTCTATCTCATTGAACAGCATACGGAAAATGTCGTCATCGCTCATTTTTCTGATAGCGAGTTTTGTCATCAACTTTGCGCCTTCCCAGTCCGGGATCAGTTCTTTCAGAGAAGGTCGCCGGACGCCGCCTGCAAAAACAATCTCTTTCACCTGATTTTTCTGAAAGTTTTTGAGTATTTTGCCTATCTCGCCCACTTTGGCTAAAACGTGCGGCGTGTCTTGCACTGTTTCGGGTAAGACGTGCGGTTCAAGTCCTACTACGAAAAATTCTCTGTTAGTTGTTTTACAGTGATCTACTACCTCCTTGGGCATGGCACCGTTGCCTGCCAGTATTCCTAATTTTTCCATCTATTTTATTTGGTATTTAATGGCTGCAAAGGTACGATTTTTTGGAGATATGCGATGACGAATGAAAAAACCGCCCCCATAAGGAGCGGCTTTTAAAATTCAGATTTCTTAATGTAATCCTGTAAATCTTGATAATCTTACGAAAATCACGATCCACCCTCCCCCCCTTTGGGGGGGGCTGGGGGGGGGTTATTTCACCACTAATTTCTGTGTCGCCATCGCATTGCCCGAGCGAACGGTTACGAAGTAAACGCCCGATGACATGTTCAGCGGAATATCTTTGTGGTTTTCAACATTTTCTACATGATAGACCGTCTGTCCGAGCATATTGTAAACCGTGATGTCGCCTTTACCTTCAAATGTTACCTTTACCTGTCCCGATGCCGGGTTGGGTAGTAATTGCATGGTCAACGGCGTGTATCCGACGTTTTCTATGCCATCATCGTCACTAGGGCAATCAGGACAGGGAACGCCTCCAATAGCGAAGAAAGTGTACTTGTTATCTACCACAGAATGATCAGGGGGATTATTACCATACGGTCCATTAGTGCCTGGATAGGGATCAGTTTGTGCCATCATCAACATCTCGTTATCGGCGCTTACGCCTGCGAATACCGGATAGGCAAATTCTTGGTCAATGACCGAAACGTAATTTACCAGATGTTCGGTTTGTGTCCAGGTCTCGCCTCCATCATCAGTGGTAGTATAAAACGGATGACGTAGCCAAGCGCCATTTTTACTTCCGCCGGCTGCACCATCTAACATTCCAAGATAGACCAAATGCAATACATTATTCGCATCAAACGTCATTTGAGGAAATGAAAACATGCCGGCCTGTCCATAACTGCCTCCTGCCCATTCTTCTGCATCATCTAACATTGTATATAAATGCTCATCGGGGACAGGAACGAAATATCCGATAACAGGCCATTTAGGAATGGTAGATTTTACATAGAATTGATCTCCTTCAGATAGATCCCAATCAAAATATTCACCATCATAATAGTACTGTCCCATTAATAAAGACGATATGTAGGGGGTATTAAAATCTGCATCTCCATCAATCGGCTCCATATCTTCATTCCAATAAGAAAGGAACTGCGCCCAAGCCCCAGGATTATAATATAGACCTCCGTTCCCATCGCCATTTATACATCGTATTGCCGAAAAAGCAACATGCATTTTTCCGTTATTATCCAATGCTAAGCATCCTACCGAAGGAATATAGACGGAGTCCGGATACTCATCATGAGATACATCTCTCAAAATAGGAGAATCGAAGAATTTGATGCTTTGCCATGTATTGCCATTATCATACGATTTTATCACATAGCCATGGGCCCCCATATTTATAAAAGAACATGCCACAGTATTTCCCTGCACAGCCCAGCTCATGCCATCAGCATAATAAGATTCTTTGTTCCATTCCTGTCCTATTACCTCAGGAACCGGTTGACCGGCAACGTCCCATGTTTTGCCATCCTGTGTTCTAAAATAAAGCGTAGGGGTACCGTATCCGTGATATAACACATTAGGTATATCTTGGTTACTCATTGGAGTTATGATATGGATATATTGGTGATCATCTCCGCTGGTAGTCATGGCTCCCCATGCCATAAAATGCTTGGGGTCAGAATCTTCCGGATAGGGAACAGGCGTGATAGTCCACGCTCCTTCTCCTCTGTTTTCGCGGGTAAAGAGTACCAAGCCGTCTTTTATGTAAACGTTATTATATCCGTCATCATATTCGTACGAATCATAACTTCTTGCCATGACAGCTTCGCCGTTTTTTCCCCATTGGGCATACGAGGGCCAATACACCGGTATGCCGCCCAATCGGTTTTCCCGAGTTTCCTCATTGTTCCAACTCCAAGTTTCCCCGCCATCCGTCGAATAAGAATAACCCAATCCTCTCAATGGAGTGCCACTTCCATCAAACGGAGGATTATCTTCATTCGTCCATGTACAGCCGATAAACTCTTTGTCTTTGTGCATCCGGGTCATCGGATAAACGCCGCCTTGTGTTTGACGGTCATAACCAGCCGAAATACCCGCAGATTTCCATAATCCGACGTCAACAAGCGTTCCGCGTGAGGTCGTCGGAAATGCTCCGTACGTGGGACCTCCTGCATCTTTTAGTTGCATTGGCGCCACTCTTTTGTCATTCTGCTTCAAAGCAGTTTTCTCCTGCGCTACCACAGGCATCATCAAGCCTGCAAGTAACATACATAGTAAAAATTTCTTCATTTCTAATACATTTTTAATTTAACAATATTTTATTTAAGTTTAAGATTTATTGCGACTGCAAAGATAGTAACTTTTTCTTTATATCAGGGTAAAAAAAAAATTTTTTCTCCATTTCAACAATTTCACTATATTTGCACTCGTTTAATAATATGCTATTAGAAAGCAACTAAATATTTTATAATGAAGTCTTTTTCAAAGTATTGCGCATTTGTTTTTTTATTTTTTCTGACGGGGATGTTGGCTTTTTCGCAGAACGGTCAGATAAGAGGTTTTATATATGATGAGGCGGACGGGGAGCCGGTTATCTTCACCAACGTGTATTTGCGAGGCACCACCATCGGTGCGGCAACCGACGTCAATGGTTATTACGTCATCTCCAAAATTCCGGAAGGGCATTACACTTTGCAGGTAACTGCCATCGGGTACGACACGATGCGCGTGGAAGTTTCTGTCGGCAAAGCGGACTTGATCAGCAAAAATTTGTACCTGAAAGCAAAAAAATATACTTTGGAGGCGGTTGTCGTTACCGCCGAGCGGCAGCAACGGATGACGGAGACGCGCATCTCTACCATCAACGTTACGCCGACGCAGATCGAACGCCTGCCGTCGGTGGGCGGACAGTCGGACTTTGCGCAATATCTGCAAGTGATCCCCGGCATCATCTTCACCGGCGACCAGGGAGGGCAACTCTACATTCGCGGCGGCTCTCCCATTCAAAACAAACTGCTGATGGACGGGATGACCATTTACAACCCGTTTCACTCTATCGGCATGTTTTCGGTATTTGAGACTGACCTCATCCGCAACGCAGATGTCTATACCGGCGGCTTCAATGCCGAATACGGCGGACGGGTGTCGTCCATCATGGATCTCTCAATGCGCGACGGCAACAAGAAACGGCACAGCGGCAAGGTGCAGGCAACCACTTTCGGCGCCGGCGTGATGGCGGAAGGACCGCTCAAAAAGATGCAACCCAATCAGGCTGCCGCCGTTACATACGTGCTGTCGGCAAAAGGGTCGTACCTCGAGCAATCGTCCAAAGCGCTCTATCCCTACGCCACCGACGAAATTAGCGGAACGTTACCATTTAATTACATGGACATCTACGGAAAAGTAACATTGAGTTCCGACAACGGCTCCAAGTTCAGCCTCTACGGCTTCCGCTACGACGACAACGTGAACAACTACATGGGAACCCTCGATTACCACTGGAACACCTACGGCGGCGCATTCGGTTTTATGGTCATCCCCGAAACAGTCTCCATGCTGATGGATGGAAGCGTTGCCCTCTCAAAATACCAAACAGAGATGCAGGAACACGCCGTCAACGCCCCCGAACGTACCAGCGATATTTTCGGTCTGACCGCCAAAATGAACTTCAACTATTACATCGCCCAACACGAAGTCAAGTGGGGGTTCGAAATCAATGTCGGGAACACCAATTACGAATATACCAACTTCACCAAACAATCCGTATCGCTGGACGACAAAAACAATGAGTTCGGCGTCTATGCCAAATACAAAGGCATCTTCTTTGGGAAACTCATCGTCGAACCCGGTTTCCGCGTGCAATGGTACGCCTCTTTGCAGGAAATATCGCCTGAGCCGCGTTTGGCGTTGAAATACAATATTACCGACCGCTTTCGTTTGAAAGCGTCGGGCGGGATGTACTCTCAAAACCTGATGGCGGCCACCTCCGACCGCGATGTGGTCAATCTGTTCTACGGATTCTTGGCAAGCGTCGAAAACCTGCCCGAAAAATTCAAAGGAAAGGATATGATTTCCAACCTGCAAAAAGCCAATCACATCGTCGGAGGCATGGAATACGACATCGGAAGATACCTGACACTCAACCTCGAAGGCTATTTCAAAGATTTCAGACAGTTGACAACCATCAACCGCAACAAAATGTATGACAGAAATGATACGGACAAACCGGAACATCAACGCAATGAGTTTATCGTCGAAAACGGAAAAGCCTACGGCATGGATTTCTCCGCCAAGTTCGATTTCGACAAAATCTATCTCTGGGCAGCCTACTCGCTGGCTTACGTAGAACGGCAAGATGAATTTGTTACCTATAATCCGCACTACGACAGACGCCACAACCTGAACCTGTTAGCAAGTTACAAATGGGGAAAAGCCGCCGACTGGGAAGTGAGCGCCCGATGGAACTACGGCTCCGGTTTCCCCTTCACCCCGCTTGCCGGCTCGTTTGAAAAACTGCTCTTCCCCACAGTGGACGAAGATTATCTCACCCAAAACGGAGACATCGGCATGTTGTACGGCAAACTCTATTCCCACCGCCTCCCATCTTACCACCGCCTCGACCTGGATTTGAAAAAAATATTCTTTCTCGGACAATACACCACGTTAGAAGCCAATATTGGCGTTACCAACATCTATAACCGCGAAAACCCCTTCTATTACAGCATCATGAAAAATGAACAAATCAACCAGTTGCCGATACTTCCCAACTTCGGACTTTGTTTTAAATTTTAGGACTTTTTAGCATGGACGCACCCGATTTGGAACAGGAGAAAAAGGAGATACTCAGCAAATACCGACGTATCTTGTATGCACTGAATCTGCGTGCCAAAATGGACGATGATGACAAAAATATCGTCAAGAAGGCATTTTCGCTGGCTGTCAACGCCCATAAGGACATGCGGAGAAAGAGCGGTGAACCTTACATCTATCATCCTTTGGAAGTTGCCCACATCTGCGTTTCCGAAATCGGGCTGGGTGTTACTTCGGTGGTGTGCGCCCTGCTGCACGACGTCGTCGAAGATACGGATTATACCATCGAAGACATCAAAAACCTGTTTGGCGAAAAAGTGGCTGTCATCACCGACGGACTGACCAAGGTGTCCGGTTTTTTAAATGTTGACCCCGAAACCATTACTGCCGTCAACCTTCAAAAGATAGTGATGGCATTGGTGCAGGATGTGCGCGTCATCTTGATAAAATTGTCCGATCGCCTGCACAATATGCGCACCTTAGAATCGCTCCCCGAACAGAAACAGATAAAAATATCACGGGAAACAACCCTGCTTTTTGCCCCGTTGGCGCATCGTCTCGGCTTATATGCCATCAAAAGCGAACTCGAAGACCTGGCGCTCAAATATACCAATCCCACCATCTACGAGCGGATTTATCGGGAATTAGAAGCGGTGATGGAGAAATATACTCTTGATATTCAAAAGTTTATCACTCCCATCAAACGGTTGTTGTCGGATATGGGGTATAAAGTGGATATGAAGTCTCGTTCAAAGTCCATCAGCAGCATTTACGACAAAATGCAGCGGAAACAACTCCCTTTTGAAGAGATTTACGACATCTTTGCCGTGCGCATCATCTTGGATGTGCCTGTTGAAACGGAAACACGCGCCTGCTGGGACGCCTACATCACTGCTACCACCCGACATCGCCCTAAGCCCGGACGCCTGCGCGACTGGATCTCAACACCAAAATCCAACGGCTATCAAGCGCTGCATACCACCGTGATGAGCGACTTCGGACGCTGGGTGGAAGTGCAAATCCGCTCCACACGCATGGACGAAATCGCCGAAAAAGGCTACGCCGCGCATTGGAAATACAAAGAAGGACTCCCCATGGAAAACAGCAATATGGACAACTGGCTCAACCGCGTCCGCGATATGCTGGCAACGTCCAATTCCGATGCGGAGGACTTCATGGAGAACTTTCTCGGTTTTCTGTTTGTTGACGAGGTCTTTGTCTTTACGCCAAAAGGCGAAACCCGGATTTTGCCGCACGGATCCACCGTCCTCGACTTTGCTTACGCCATCCACTCCGAAAAAGGAAATAAATGTATCGGGGCGGAGGTCAATCATCAACTCAAACCCATTACCTACAAACTGCGCAACGGCGACCAGGTTACCATCCTCGACTCCAACGCGCAGCAACCCAACGAAGAGTGGCTCGACATCGCCATCACCACACGAGCAAAAACAGCCATCCACAACGCACTGAAAGAACAGAAAAAACAACTCGCCCCCGAAGGAGAAACAAAACTGCAACAAATGTTCAAAGAGATCCATCTCGAATGGAATGAGAAAAACAAAAAACACCTCATCGGCGTGTTGGGGAAAAATGGCGAAGAAGACCTCTACTACGACGTCGCAACCGGCAAATTCACCATCCAGGAGATGAAAACCTGCCTGCAACAAGACACATCCAACTGGCTGCAAAAGATTAATCCCTTCAGCCGCAAACAATCGTCGCTGCGGGAAATTGCTATCCAATGGATACACCACTTGGGAACGCCGGAAAAAGCGATGAACAAAGAGTTTATCATCGCATCATGCTGTAACCCAATCCCCGGCGACGACATCATCGCCGTCGCCACAAAACAAAATATCCCCGTCATCCACCGCGCCAACTGCAAAGAGGTAACCGAATTAGAACCCTCCCGCGACACCTTCGTCATCCGAACCCTCTGGAAAGACAATACCGAAAAAACATTCTTGACCGGCATCTATTTAGACGGCTTCGACAAAAAAGGATTCATCTACGAACTCTCCGACATGCTCTTCCGCCAACTTGACGTGAACATCAAATCCTTTGACATAGAAGCCAATGCGGGCGTCTGCTCCTGCTACATCATGCTCTTCGTGCAAAGCATAAAACAACTGAATGCCATCATTGACAACCTGAAAAAAGTGGAAGGAGTGAAAAAGGTGGTGCGGGTGGATAAGAAATAATGTGTATCTTTGCAAACTGAAAATCTAAAAAAATTAGATGTATGGTTCACGAAAAGAAAGAAAATATCATTTTTGAAATATATAAAAATTCTCGTACAGTGTTCAAAATCAATGATATTGCTTTGTTAATGGGCAAAGAAAAGGACGATACGCTGTATAAGATACTTCATTATTATGTAAAAAGCGGAAAATTACGCAGTCCACGCAAAGGTTTCTATGCCAAAGAGGGCTATAAATCCGAAGAATTGGCTTGCCTGCTCTATCCGCCCACCTATATTTCACTCGAATATGTTTTGCAACGTGCAGGCGTTGTTTTTCAATACGACAGCGCAATCACTAATATTTCGTACCTTACGCGTGAAGTTGAAATTGATAACCAATCCTTCCGTTATCGCCAAATGAAAGGAGAAATTTTAGTCAATACAACAGGTATTATTTTGAACCAAAATAACACAAACATTGCAACGCCCGAACGTGCCTTTTTGGATATGTTGTATTTGAATGGAAAATATTATTTTGATAATCTACACATTTTGGATAAAAAAACAGTCGTAAAATTGTTGCCGATATATAATTCGCAAGCGCTTATAAAAACAGTAAATAATTTATTGTCAATATGATAAATACAGTTAAACACAAGTTTTATATGGTGCAGGTATTGAAAGACATTTACAACGATGCGGAATTGTCAAACTGTTTGGGTTTTAAAGGCGGAACTGCATTGATGCTTTTTCACGAACTGCCACGTTTTTCAGTTGATTTGGATTTTAACCTGCTTACGCTCGAAAAAAACGATGCGGCGTATCAAAAAATTCGTAAAATAGTACAGAAATATGGAAAAATAGACGATGAAGCACAGAAATTGTTCGGACCAATTCTTGTTTTGAATTACGGAAACGGTGAACGAAAATTGAAAATAGAAATCTCCAATCGTCAGAGTACTGACAGATATGATATTTGTAATATGCTGGGTATCAGTATGAAAGTGATGACACTCACCGATATGTTTTCTCACAAACTTTGCGCTTTGCTCGACAGAAGTAGCGTTACCAATCGCGATATTTTTGACAGTTGGTTTTGCATGAGCCGCCAAACTGCTATTAATCAGAATATTATTGAACAGAGAATGAAAAAATCATTGTCGGATTATTTGCAAGATTGTATTGATACAATAGAAAATCTACCGGACAAAAGTTTGCTTGACGGCTTGGGTGAATTGGTTAATCCCGAATTAAAAGCATTTATTCGCAAAAAACTCCGTAATGAAATAATATTTATGTTAAATTTTTACAAGAAATTCCCAATAATATAAAAACATGAAACCGGAACTTAATATTCAATCCCTCGCCGAATTAGGCAAACAACTGTCTCGCATCGCCAACCAAAGCATAGATATTTCGGATGAAAACTCATTGGAATTGAGCAAATTAATAACAGAGTCGGTCTATTACAATTCGTGGTTTACGCCTGAGAATGTGCGGTTTTGTTTGCAAGCGTGGGCGCAGGCGTTGTCGGAAGATAACCTGCGTCGCTGGATGGAAAGATACCGTTTCCCGCATCCCGAAAAGCAGAAAAATGTCGGGTTGGTGTTAGCCGGAAACATCCCGATGGTGGGATTTCACGATGCGCTGTGCGTCCTGTTGAGCGGACACCGTTTCACGGCAAAATGCGCCGCTGCGGACAACCGGCTACTGCCGGCGGTGATGAAACTGTTGTGCGCCATTGACGAACAGTTTACCGAAAGTATCTCATTCACAGACGGATTACTCCGCCACGCCGACGCTTTCATCGCAACAGGCAGCAACAATTCGGGACACTATTTCGATTTCTACTTCCGGAAATACCCGCACATCATCCGCCGCAACAGAAACGCGGTAGCCATCCTGACCGGAAACGAAACCCCGGAACAACTGCAACTGCTCGGAGATGACATTTTTCGTTATTTCGGTTTGGGATGCCGCAATGTCTCAAAACTCTTTGTACCAAAAGATTACGACTTCGCACCGCTCATCGAATCCATGTCGGACTGGCGCTGGTTGGAACTGCATCACAAATACCGAAACAACTACGACTACAATAAAGCCATCTTCTTAGTCAACGGCGATGAGTTCCTTGATGCCGGATTTTTCATGCTAAAACGCTCTGCATCACTCTCTTCACCCATATCAACTGTTTTTTACGAAGAGTATGCCGCTTTGGATGAGGTCGCCGTCAAGGTTGAGCAGGCAAAAGAGCAGATACAATGTGTGGTGTCGGAAACTGCTGTTCCTTTCGGACAGGCTCAAACTCCACAGTTGTGGGATTATGCTGATGGGGTGGATACGATGGAGTTTCTGGGTCAGTTCTCGGCTCACCCGCAAAAGTTGTGGGGAGGGGGGGAGGTCATGCGTAAATCTTGACTAATAGTATTATCTTTGCCGTCAAAAAAGATAGAGAGATGGTCACACCGGTTCAGTCTATAGATTTAGCGCAATACATATTACCGGAAGAGATATTCAAGTATTTTGTATTGTATAAGGTTGAAGAAACGAGTAATGAGTTTCATTTTTATTTGGAAGAAGCGAATATTTTACCTGATGAGTATTTGTGTGAAGCCATGGAGTCAAAAGGTTTTCATTCAGAGCAGGTAATAAAGGATTTTCCTTTGCGAGACAAGTCGTTGTATTTGCATGTACGCCGTCGCCGATGGCTCAACAAGCGCACCGGCGAGGTAGTAAGTCGGGATTGGCATTTAGTAGCCAAAGGCACGCATTACACAAAGAGTTTTGCGTCTTTTTTAAAAGAACTTGTTGGATATCTACCCGATAGCGGCCCACTCGCTTGAGAAGTTTTACCCACATGTTAGTGGGGAGCAGTTAGGGCGTCAATACAAGGAGCATTTGAGTGATTTTACGACATGGGAAGCACAGGAACATGCACAGGAGTGGTTGATTTTTCCGGAAAATGTTGGAGAACATCTAAGCATTGACGAGACTGCTATTTCTGATGGTGAACTTTATACCATTGTAACCAATAAAGCCGCAAAAGGGCGCAAAGGCGCTATTGTAGCTATTGTATCGGGTACAGCATCGGAAACAGTTATCGAAGCCCTGGAACGTATACCGGAACAAGTGCGCACACAGGTAACAGAAATAACGCTTGACATGGCTGATTCCATGCACAAAATTGTCCGTCATTGCTTCCCCAATGCCATCCGTGTTATAGACCGTTTTCATGTTCAGAAATTGGCATACGATGCCCTTCAGGAAATGCGTATCGCGCATCGCT
>WRLA01000039.1 GCA_009777825.1 Bacteroidales bacterium | reverse complement strand
AGAATGCTATTGATTGCTCTTTAAACAAAATAATAACCGGACAGGTGCAAAAAGACATGGATAGCCTGTTAACATTGAACTTTCAACTATTTAAATAACTCATTTTATAAACGAGGTTAGTATAACAGGCGAAGGCGAAATAGATAAAATATCGGATGATTTTAATTATGTGCAGGATTTGGGGTTGATAAGATTACAGGACAAAACCGTTGTTGCCGGAAATCCGATTTATGGCGAGGTAATTATCCGCACATTAAGTTACAATCAACAGTCGTCTTTGGAGAGCAACGAGCGTTTTTCCGAATACAACATGCCCAAATACTACAAAAACAACGGCGTTGATATGAATCTGATGTTACAGGATTTTCAGCAGTTCTGGAGAGAAAATTCCGATGTATGGGAAGAGCGTTTTCAATATAAAGAGGCGGCGCCCCACTTGATTCTACAGGCATTTCTACAAAGAGTTTTTAATGGAGGCGGCGATGTAAAAAGAGAAATGGCAACAGGCAAAGACCGTTTAGATCTGTGCATAACGTATAAAGAGAAAAAATATCCTGTCGAACTGAAAATCAACAGAGGAAAACAATCCATTGAAAAAGGCATTGAGCAAACATTGGGTTATATGGATACACTCGGTTGCACTGAAGGCTGGCTTGTTGTTTTCGACCGCAACAAGAAGAAAGCTTGGGACGAAAAAATCTATAAAAATCCGGAAACGATAAACGGAAAAATAGTTAATGTTTTTGGTTGCTAATATTTTTCCACGCCTTAACAACAAGCCCCGTCCCCGTTCGATGACTGCAATGGACATCCAACACATTCAGTATCAGACATAACGGGAAGAAAACCAGATAGTAAACCGGCAACAAGATAAAAAACAGTTTCGAGACATTGAGCATGAGGATGGGAAACTTCATGGAGAGTTTCCATGAGATTTTTCCGGGCGTCCCGTAGGTGTATAAGGCTTTTGTTGTGGAAAATCCGGCTTTTTTCAGTTGTACTTGGATGGCGTTGATGTTGTATCCGTTGCGCACGTGTTCGTCAACGAAAGAGTGTTCGTCTTCGTCGTCGTGGTGATGCACGTCGGAGCCGCCCTGGTCGGATGGCGTTGAAATCAACAACATTCCGCCCGTTCTCATGGCTTGGTAAAAGTTGGTTAACACCTGATTGTCATCCTCAATATGTTCCATCACGTCAACGGAAAGGATAAAGTCGTATTTCTCTTTTTCATCCAAACGGGTGAGGTCGGCTGCCGCAAAAGATGCGTTTTTCAACTTTATCTTTGCGAAAAACGAGTTACAGTCTGCCACCTGTTCCTCTTTCACATCCACGCCTTTGATGCTCCAACGCCGGAATTTGCGAGATAAATAGTACGAATACTGCCCAAATCCCATGCCTGCGTCCAACACTTGGAGCGATTCTTTGCGTCTGTCGGAAAAATGGTGTTTGATGGCGCGTTTGATGTGCCAGGTACGCAGCAACAACACATCGAGCAAGCCGTAAAAGAACTTTCGTAGAAAGGGCGACTTGTTAAAAGCGTTGCCGAGTTGTTTTTTTACAGGGTCGTATTTCATGGGCTATTGTTGCAGCAAAGTGTCAATTTTTTCGATATAATCCAACGAGTCGTCTTCAAAGAAAAGCAGGGCGGGGACGACGCGCAACTGATGCCGTACCCTGTTTCCTAACTGATGGCGTATCTCCTTTTCGTATTTTGTTATCTCTTTCAATGTCTGTTGCTTATCCGATACGGTGAACAGACTCAGATAGACTTTGGCAAGGGAAAGGTCGCTCGTAGGAATGACCTTCGTAACTGTTACCATGACGTTGGACATTCTGTCGCGTACCAAGTTCGACATAATCTCTCCCAAGTCTTTCTCCAATAAACGGGCTATCTTTTTTTGACGTTGTGTTTCCATTCTGTGCAAAATTGAAAGTGCAAAGGTACGATTTTTTGTGAGATGTGCGTTATTCGGTTATTGCATTGGAACTAAAGATACAGGGCAAACGCATTAAAATTTTCGGATTAAAATCATCCCGTTAGGGATGTGATAGATCTAATTCTCTGATTATGAGTAATATTTACGAAAAACACCCATGCAGAGCAAATACAAATTGCTTATAATCAATTGGTTATATTAACATTTGATTATTAATACCTTTCCAAACAAAAGAAGAAAAACAGGAAATTTTAATGCGTTTGCCCTGACTAAAGATATAAGTGCTGTATAATTTTCGTACCTTTGCACTCATTAAAAAATATATAAAAATCTAAATTGTAACATTATGAGCATTATTGAAAAAGCAAAAACAGTATTGTTTAATCCGAGAAACGGATGGAAAGAGTTTGACAATGAGAACGTAACGCACAAGCAGGTATTTCTGAATTACCTGTTACCCTTGTCGTTGGTTGCGGTGGTTCTCATATTTTTAGGAAAAGGGCTGATAGGTTCACGTTTCAGTTTGTGGGGCTATGCGGGTTTGTTTGGCATGAAGTACCAGATACTTACAGGGCTGAATAGCAGTATCTTATGGTTTCTGGCGATTAATGGCGGAGCGTACCTGGCAGCAGTGTTGATAGATGCTGTGTTTGCGGGAGTTTTTGGCGTTGAAAAGAACTTCAACAAAACTTTCGCCACCGTAGCGTATTGCTTTACACCCATTTGTCTACTCACGGTCTTATTTGCCATTCCTTTTATGGGTTGGATGTATTACACGCTCTCCCTCTATGCCGTATTGCTGATGTTTTTCGCACAGCAACACAAACTGGCAAACGTGGAGATTCCTAACGGGAAAAAAGTCGGATACACCATCGTAAGCATGGCTTGCCTGTATGCCGCCTTCTGGACGATTTATGGAATACTATATGTTCCGTTAAATGTCATGTTTTTCAGAGGGTTGTTCTACTTGTAAGAAAAATCACAACGTCTTTTACTGCAAGAACAACTCTTCCCACTCTTCGGGGGATTTATCCATCATTTCGAGTAGATGTTCCACGTCTAAAGCGAACGGATCATCGGGAAACATCACTAAAAATTGTTCATACAACGGTTTTGCGTGTCCGACGTTGCCCATGTTATCGTACACCAAAGCCTGATGCAGCAAGGCAAGCGGACGGAACGCGTGGTCGGGATATTCGTCATAAATGCGTTGATACAGCGTGATGGCAAACTTTTCCTGCTGTGTGTTGATGGCAATGTTAGCGCAACTGAATAAAAATTCCGGCGACAATGAATCCTGTGGAAACGCATCTGCGAAAGCGAGGTACAAATCCATCAGACGTTGGCTTGCTTCCAATGTAACGTTGTTTTTAGAAAAAATCTCCTGTTCCGACTGTGTAATCTCTTGGAGCATTTTGTCGCGCTGATTGCTTGTGGTACATGCGGCAAACAGCAAGGTTGCGGCTAATAACGTTAAAACTATTTTTTTCATCGTATTAATATTATAAAAGGTTATCTATCATCGTTTTCCGGCAATCATTTTGTAGTGGGTTTTGACGATGCCGCGCGTCATGTCGTTCAATTTTCGTCTCAGCACCATCTTTTTCAGGTTCGAGAGGTATTCCACAAAAAGGATTCCTTCGATATGGTCATACTCGTGCTGACAGACGCGGGCGGGGACTTTGTCCAACCATTCGTCATGTTGTTTCCACTCTCTGTCGAAATATTGTATGCGTATTCTGGGTTGGCGCATGACGTCTTCGTGGATGTCGGGGATGCTCAGGCAGCCTTCGTTGTACGCCACCGGATCGCCGACCCTTTCTACAATGACGGGGTTGATAAATGTCTGTTTGTAATTTTTCCCTTCCTCCTCTTTGATGTCCAAAAGCGACAGGTCAACGACAAAGAGCCTAAGGCTCTTGTTGACCTGCGGCGCCGCCAATCCTACGCCTTCGGCGTGCGACATGGTGGCGAACATGTTGTCTATGAGGGTTTGCAGTTCGGGATAGTTGGCGTCAACTTCCTGCGCTTTGCTTTTCAATATCGGGTGTCCAAATGCTACTACGGGTAAAATCATGTTGTTCTGTTTATTAAAGTGTGCATGTACGATTGCAAGATGATGGCGGCGCTTACTTTGTCCACGATGCCTTTGTCGTGTTTTATCTTTCGGGAGATGCCGACGTCTATCAGCGTTTGGTGCGCCATCACCGAAGTAAACCGCTCGTCCATACGCGCTATTGTGATGCCGCTTGCCGCAAGCGCTGTTTCCAACTTCCGAACAAACGGCTCAATAAAACGCGAGGCGGCGCTGGGCTGCCCTCGCATGTCTATCGCTTTTCCTACAACAATCGTACTCACTTGTTCTGTCTTAATATATTCCAAAACCCAATCCAGCGTCTTCGCTGCCGGCAACGTCGTAAGAGGCGAGGCGATGATGGCTTCCGCGTCGGTTACCGCCACGCCGGCTCTCTTTTGTCCGTAATCAATTGATAGAATTCGTGCCATTCGGTTTTTCGGGTGCAAAAATACATTAAATTTTCGGAATATCAAGCGTATGTCATAAAAATCAAGACACACCTCTGCGCTACTTGCTTGGATACAATTTTGTATCTTTTTTTTTCATTTTAACAATCTGTTGTTGATATAATTATTGGGTTATCAATGATTCATATTTGTTGTGTATTGATATTTTTCGTGCCTTATGCCTCATAATCAACAAATTAGAAATATTATGACACCGAAGATCTTATCGTATTTTTGCAGCATGAAAGACCCGAGGATAGAGCGGAAGAAATTGTATCCATTAACCACCGACGAAAAAGTGTATTTTCAGGTATGTTACCAACTCACTCCCACAAATCAGAAACGGGAATGTGCCGGTTTTGACAAAATCACAGAGCAAGTAAAAGGTAAGCCGTAAAATCATTTTGACCTACAATTATTTTTTGTTACTTCAAAGAAACACTGTATCTTTGCAGTGCAAAAATATTCAACACCATGCAAAAACACCCCCACCCCGGTTTAACCCCCGCCCAAGTCCTTGAAAGCCGCAAGCAGCACGGCGAGAACGTTTTAACGCCGCCCAAGAAGGATCCATTGTGGAGGCTGTTTTTGGAAAAGTTCACAGACCCGATTATCACCATCCTATTGATAGCGTTGGTTTTGTCGGTCGGCGTATCGTGCTACGAATATTTTTCCGGACGCGCCACGGCGCACATTTTCTTTGAACCTGCCGGCATCTTGGTTGCCGTGTTGTTGGCGACGGTTGTCGGATTTCTGTTCGAGTTGAGTGCCAACAAGAAGTTCGACATTTTGAATAAGGTCAGTGATGATGTCTTGGTGAAGGTTATCCGCAACGGGAATATTTGCCAAATTACCAAGAGAGAGGTTGTGGTTGACGATATTGTGATTTTGGAAACCGGCGATGAGGTGCCGGCAGATGGTAAGTTGCTGAAGGCAATTGCACTGCAAGTCAACGAGTCAACTCTTACCGGAGAGCCTGTTTCCAGAAAAACGACGGATCCCGACCATTTCTTTAAAGACGCCACCTACCCCTCCAACCACGTATTGAAGGGGACGACCGTTGCCGACGGGCATGGCGTCATGCAGGTGTCGAAGGTGGGCGATGCTACCGAATACGGCAGAGTGTATAAGGGCGCACAAATTGACAGCAGCGTGGAGACGCCGCTCAACCAACAGTTGAACAAGTTGGCGAGTTTGATTACTAAGGCGAGTTATATCATCGCCGGACTGATTCTTGTCGGTCGTTTGACAGGTTATTTCGTTGCTGCGGGCGGTTTGCACGTTACGGACTGGCTTCATTTTGGCGGTTACGCGCTGAACACCATCATGATTGCCGTAACACTCATCGTCGTTGCCGTCCCGGAGGGGCTGCCCATGGCTATCACACTGAGTTTGGCGTTGAATATGAAGCGAATGCTCTCCACCAACAACCTTGTGCGGAAGATGCACGCCTGCGAAACGATGGGCGCCACAACGGTAATCTGCGCCGACAAAACAGGCACGCTCACGCAAAACCAGATGAAAGTCCAACACTGTGATTTTTACGATTTCAGCGATTTCTATAATGATAAAAATCATAGAGACATCATCTACGAAGGCATCGCTGCCAACTCCACCGCCTATCTCGACACGTCGGATAAATCCAAAACCAAAGTGTTGGGCAATCCCACCGAAGGCGCATTGTTGCTCTGGTTGCACGAAAACGGGGCTAATTACCTCTCTCTAAGGGAACATGCAGAGATTGCAGAACAACTCACCTTTTCGACCGAACGCAAATATATGGCGACCATTGTTCAGTCGCCATTGCTCGGAAAAAAAGTGTTGTATGTCAAAGGCGCTCCCGAAATTGTGCTGGAAATGTGTAGTACGGTTCCTGTTGACAAAGAACGCATCAACGCACAACTTCTTGAATATCAAAATAAAGCGATGAGAACCTTAGGTTTCGCTTATCAAATTATTGAGGATGACGATGCAACGGCTTTCATCTACGAGGGCAACTTACAAAATGTCAATCTTTCGTTTGTGGGGATTGTGGCGATTTCCGACCCGCTCCGCGCCGACGTCCCCGATGCTATAAAAATGTGCCTGAACGCGGGAATAGGCATAAAAATCGTTACCGGAGACACGCCCGGAACAGCCAAAGAGATAGGTCGGCAGATCGGATTGTGGCAGCACGACGAACCCGAAGAACACCATCTAACAGGAAAAGATTTTGCCAAAATAGACGACGAGACCTTGTTAGAGCGCATTCTGGAGTTGAAAATCCTCTCCCGCGCCCGCCCGATGGACAAACAGCGTTTGGTACGACTTCTGCAAAGCAAAAATCAGGTTATCGCCGTAACCGGCGACGGCACCAACGATGCACCCGCGCTAAACGCCGCGCACGTCGGACTGTCGATGGGTGACGGCACCTCTGTCGCCAAAGAAGCCAGCGACATCACCATCTTGGACGATTCGTTCAGCAGTATCTCTCGCGCCGTGATGTGGGGACGCTCGTTGTATCAAAACATTCAGCGCTTCATCCTGTTTCAACTCACCATCAACGTAGCGGCGTGCCTCATCGTGCTAATCGGCGCTTTTCTCGGCACGGAGTCGCCGCTGACGGTTACACAAATGCTCTGGGTCAACCTCATCATGGACACCTTCGCCGCCCTCGCCTTAGCCTCACTGCCGCCAAACGAAAAAGTGATGAACAACAAACCACGCAAAACCACTGACCACATCATCAGCAAAGCCATGAGTAGAAATATCCTGGGCGTCGGCATCTTCTTCGTCATCGTATTGTTCGGACTGTTACAGTATTTCAAACACGCCGACATCACCGCCCTAAGCGAGTTCAGCGTACAGGAATTCTTTGCCAACTTCTTTAACTTCACAAGCGGCAACGGATTATCGGCGTATGAACTATCGCTGTTCTTCACCATATTCGTCATGCTGCAATTCTGGAACATGTTCAATGCAAAGGCGTTTATGAGCGGGAAGTCAGCATTTGCAATTTTGCGCCAAAGCGGCGGTTTCCTCGTCATCGCCCTTGTCATCCTCGCCGGTCAATGTCTGATAGTAACCGTTGGCGGCGAGATGTTTAACGTCGTCCCGTTGAAACTTGCCGACTGGGGGATTATTATCGGAGTTACCTCTTTGGTGCTGTGGATGGGGGAAATAGTGAGACGTACTACTTAAATTCTTTTCAACCTAAATTACGCATTAGACTTTTAATATATTAAAAAAAAACACAAAATATGGGGAAATTTGCGTAACCAATGAAAATGTTTTGTATTTTTGCATGGTTTTGTATCAAGCAGGAATTATCATGGTAATAATAGCAATAGTAACGATTAAATAAGGACGACATGAAAGGATTTAAGCAATGTCCGAATGGACACTGGTATAAGAATGATTTGGCGCAGTGTCCCTTTTGCAAAGGGAAGCCGGTAAATACTCCGGTAAACACCGACACATCCGCAGCCAAAGGCGCAAACAGCGAAGAAAGCCGTGTGCCGCCGCCGGTAGCGCCACCGGAACCAATTGAACTGTCGCCACCGCCACCGCCGGTAGCGCCGCAGGAACCCGTTGAACTGCCGCCACCGCTGCCGGAAGAACCAATCGAACTACCGGAAGCGACGGTTGAACTTTTGGACGAGCCGATTGAATTGCCGCCACCGCCGCCGATTGAATTACCGGAAGAACCAATCGAATTGCCGGAAGCGACGGTTGAACTTCCGGAAGAACCGATTGAGTTGCCGGAAGCGGCGGTTGAACTGCCGGAAGAACCAATCGAACTGCCGGAAGCGGCGGTTGAATTGCCGGAAGAACCAATCGAACTGCCGGAAGCGACAATTGCGTCGCCCCCCATGCCGATTGTGCCGCCGCCACCATCTAACAAGACAGACAGTAATAATGTCGAGCCGACCCCGAAAGAGAAACCGGAAACGAAGAAGGATTCCCGCAGCAGTCGTCGATTAGTCGGTTGGTTGGTAACGTATTCTTTTGATCCTTTGGGAGTTGGCTTTGAAGTTTACGAGGGACTCAATGTAATTGGAAGTGGCGCCAACTGTAATATCACGATAAACGATGAAACCATGTCGGACAGACACGCTACCGTTTTGTTTCGCGCCGAAAAGTATAAAATCAGGGATGAACTCTCTACGTTCGGCACGCTTGTCAATGGGGAAGACATTGAGACAGACGCCGTGGATTTGCGCGACGGAGATGTTATTACCATGGGCGAGACGACCTTTCTGTTCAAATCTTCTTTACTGCCGAAGTAGCCTTCACAAGATAAGTAACAAATCATGAATTTGATTGATTTAAATAAAGATGTTTATTCGATAAGCGATGTTGGAGTGGTCAAGCAGACCAATGCGGACTACTGCTACAGCGCCGAGACGCCCAACGGCTTTCTCTTTGTCGTTTGTGATGGCGCGGGCGGATATGTAGGAGGCGCAAAGGCTTCTGCCATAGCCGTAACCGGCATTGTCGAATTTTTCACCAAAAAGAAATACACCATTCTCCAGCAGGCACTGGCGGACGCTTTGGTTTTTGCCAACAATAAAATTATAGCCACCGTAGCCGAAAATCCCGAATTGAAAGGGATGAGCGCTACTGCCGGTATCGTGCTGTTGAACAGAGACAAGGTGTGGTTTTCCCATGTGGGCGATAGCCGTATCTATCTCTTTTGCAACCAACAGCGAAAACTGCACCGTCTCACCAAAGACCACTCCGTGGTGCAAGGGTTGATTGACGAAGGCATTATCACCGCAGCAGAAGCCGAATACCATCTTCACAAAAACAGAATATTAAAGACATTAGGAGCAAAAAATGACTTATTGCCCGACGTATGCTCCATGCCACTCCTCCCCGCCAAAAACGACATCATCCTGATATGCAGCGACGGCTTGTCGGCGATGGTCGGCGACGACATTTTGCAATATATCTTAGAACAGGAAACATCCCTGCAAGAAAAGGGCGAAACCATGCTGGTCATGGCAAAACAAGCCGGCGGAACCGATAATATCACGCTCCAACTGATACAAATCAGCAACACACCCCATCAAATTTCCGTTTTTGAAAGTAAAAACAACGTCTCCGCATCCGCCGAAACAACTGAAAAAGAAACAGATAAGCAGAACCGGAGCGGTAGAAAAAAATTAAAGAAAATCATCCTGATAGGCATCATTGCTTTGTTGGTCATCGGCGGAGGAATGGCTGCTTATTTTTTATAGTTAAACATAAAAAAATATAAACAAATATGAACAACGGATCAATAATTTTACAGGGATTGCCCGAAGGGAGCGCTTTGGCACAAGAATATGTGATTGAAAAAACGTTAGGCACAGGCGGTTTCAGCATCACCTACAAAGCCCGTCACGCCACGCGGGAGCAGTATTATGCCATCAAAGAGTTTTTCATCAACGGCTACTGCTCAAGAAATATGCAGCACAACACCATACAGTTGCACGAAATGCAGACCGACATGTATGACAAGTTCAAACAACAGTTTTGGGACGAAGCGCAAATGATGGCGAAATTAAACCATCCCAACATTGTCAAAGTGCTGGATATATTCGAGGAAAACGGAACTTTCTACACCGTGATGCCCTTTGTGAACGGCGAAACCCTGCAAAGCATCGTGGACAGAGATGGGAAGATGCCCTACGAAATAGGCGTGAACTACATCGCTCAAGTGTGCGAGGCGCTCAATTATATTCACACGCACGACATCCTGCATCGTGATGTAAAACCCAACAACATCATGATAACGCCCGAAGAAAAAGTGATGTTGCTCGACTTCGGCGCGGCACGCGAAGTGGTACACGACGACTTGCCAACCTATACCTCCGCGCTGACATCCGGCTACGCACCCTTAGAACAATACTCCAAGATCAGTCGCAAAGGCGCATACACCGACCTCTACGCTCTCGGCGCCGTCTTCTATTTCATCCTTACCGGACAAAAACCCATGGAAGCCACCGACAGAATAGAACAAGAATTGGTAAGCCCTGTCAACTTTGTCCCCGACCTGCCCGACTATATGAACCAAATCATACTCAAAGCCATGGCGCTCAAACCCGAAAACCGCTACCAAAGCGTGGGCGAACTCATGTACGAACTCACCGAAAGCGACTACTGGAAACAACCCGAAACCGTCAACAAAAAGAGCGTCCCGAAAAAAATGATGACAACAATCATCGCCGCCGCCGTCGTACTGCTCTTTGCCGGAGGCGGAATATGGTATTTCATTCATAATAAAAGCCAAAAAGAGAGCATCGAAACGCCACAAATGCTTAGTAACGAACAGAATACAGAAAAACGCGCCCTCTTGGACGGAACAGTGGACAACCTGAGAGTCTGTCTATACGACGGCAAAATATATCTGCGCCCCACCAGCAAAAACAGCAAACTCGACCTAACTTTCTGGTACGTGCCGGGCGACTCCGCGTTCATAGCCGACAACCTCGACCCGGAAACCGACGAACCGCTTCCGCTTGATGCGCTCCTAACGACAATCGCCGCCCTGCCCGATAACTTGGAACAACTATTTCAAAAAGATTCCGTCCCGCCCGGATGCGCCTATTATCTCTACTGCGGGCAAATGAACGCCGGCTATCCCGATGACGCCGACGGCGAAACAAATTATGATTGCGGCGAAGATAAATGCTCGTTTAAAGGCATGGTAAAAAAAGGAAAGAAAGAGGGCGAAGGCGTATGCACGTATAGCGATGGTGAAGGTTTTAAAGATATGTCGTTTAGCGGCGTCTATAAAGAAGATAAGCCCATTCGCGGCTCGTTGCACTATAAAGATGCCGACAATAATGAATATGTGGAAGACGGAACATGGAAAAACGAAACCCTCTACAGCGGCACCATTACGAAAAACGGAACACCGATTATAAAATATGAAAATGGCAAGCGTATAAAATTATAAAAGATAACACATTATGATAAAATACCTGGTAAATATTGTTTGCCTGATGCTATTAACAACAGGCATATTGGCTCAAAGACCACAAGGGACCATTGAGCCGGAACCAGCCGAAACGCCGGCTGTAACGCCGCCCGTAACGCCGACAAAACCGCCACCGGCACCGGCACCGGATAATACCTCTAAAAAATTAGCCGAGGATTTAAGAACCACACAAAATTCTCTCAACGAGGCATGGGAAAACCAACAAAAAACCCAAGAAAGGCTCGCAGCAACCGAACAAAAACTCACCGAAACCGAAAACAAACTCGCCAATGCCGAAAAAAAGGTTACAGAGGCTGAGAAAAAAGTTACAGAGGCTGAGAAAAAAGTTACCGAAACAGAGAAAATATATGGCAAATCAAAGGAAATCGTATCAAAAATAGAACAAATACAACCGCTCATCGTAAAAGACATACAAATAGGACTGTACGACGAGGCGGAGAAACTCATCGGCAAGTACGGCAGAGACCTGCCCAACACCAAAGCAACATTTTTAGGCTTCAAGATGTACTACATCAGTCTGCTGGAAACTACGGAAGAACTCTCATTTACTATTACACTCAATTATCCGGATAAAAAGATTGCAATCACCTCCACCAAGAAAAGTTCTTATCAGGAGACGGTAACCATCCGACCCGGCGAAAGCGAAGCGCTGTTTAAACCACGACAAGGACAACATGGCGCCAACTATTATCCCACCGGCACCTACAGTATAGAAATACAATACAAAGATACCTTTATAGGGAAATTTTCTTTCACAATAAATGACAAAAATGACAAAAATTAATGTAACATTGCTGCTCACAGCATTTATTTTGGCGGTCAGCGCCGGTTATGCCCAAAAACCATCGGTAGCATTAGACAAAGAACCGGAAAAACCGGCGCAACAGTCGGCAAAAGAGACCCTGAACGCCGCAGAACAAGCCATCAAAAAAGGCGATTGGGACGAAGCATACCGCCTCTACTCCAAAGCCAGAACCTTGGGCGAAGACGTAACAACAGGATATGACGCCTTTCTCAAACAAGCCAAAACCTGCAAAATCGCAGAAGGCAATTGCGACGACAACGCCATACGATTCTTAACATACGCCCGAAATTTGAAAAAAACCACGGAAGTGCGAGAACTCCTGCGAGTATGCGAAGACCTGCCTCCCGCCGACATCACCCCGACAATCACTCCGGCAAAACCGCAACAAGAGAGTACCACAAATAACACTCCGACACCACCACCCGCCATCACCCCTCCAAAACCGCCAACCGAAACCACCAAAAATGACAATCCACCGCCACCACCGCCGCCCCCTCCGCCTCCTCCGCCCCCCGTCCGCTCGCTCAATCTACCCATCTTATCGGACTCGTTGCTATCTTTTGACGCTTACGGCGGATCAGAAACAATCCTTATCTATCCCGACGATTGGACTTTCGCCTCCCCTAACCAGACATGGTGCACGGCAACCCCTGTAAAATCTGCCAATCCCGACGACTTTTCCAAACTTATTATCAGATGCGACAGAAACCCCGTCGCCGATGAAAGAACAACCTCGCTCTCCGTGAACGGCGAAAACAAAACAACTACCATTCATGTAACACAAGGAGCCGGAAAACTCGATGAACTGTGGCGCACAAAAATCCGTTCCGCCATGAACGCCAACCCCGCCTATACTTTCGACAACGGAGACGCCTACAAAGGAGAAAAAAACAACACCGGCATCAACGGCTTAGGCTTATATCATTGGAATACCGGCAAATTTTATATCGGCGACTGGAACCAAAACCGCAAAAACGGAACCGGAATATATATCTACAAAGACTTTGATACAGAAGATATTGACTGTAATTGCCCGGGTTGTAAAATCTATGTGGGCAGTTACGTAAACGATAAAATTTCCGGTCAGGGCAGTTGCTACGACAGAACAGGAAGACTGATCTACCGCGGCAGTTTCGCAGACGGCAAACGTACCGGATACTTCTCAACAACCGACCCCAGTTATGACCCGTTCAAATTCCAGATCATCAACGACACCGACGGCGTTTACATAGGCGAAACCA
Organism: Bacteroidales bacterium; assembly: GCA_009777825.1. Classification (GTDB taxonomy): domain Bacteria; phylum Bacteroidota; class Bacteroidia; order Bacteroidales; family WRLA01; genus WRLA01. Next base: position 13,105 of record WRLA01000039.1, on the reverse strand, counting down.
AAAACGGAAAAAAAGAGGGACAGGGCATCTTCCTGTGGAACAACGGCGATATCCGCTACGGACAATACTCCGACGACAACCCAAACGGAACCGGTACAACGATAACTCACGACGGGAATGTAAAAACGGAATAAGAGAGAAATTGATACTCCATTTTCAATTATTTTCGTACCTTTGCACCCCTCAAATTTTGGTCGAGTAGCTCAGTTGGACAGAGCAACAGCCTTCTAAGCTGTGGGTCGTGGGTTCGAATCCCGCCTCGATCACTTTCCGAAAGAAGTGTTTGCAACGACGATGCAGACACTTTTTTTATTGAAAATCAGCGTTTTAGGACGCTTATTGCGGGGTAAGGTGTCCGATGCCCTGTTAGAAAAAAAAATTTCCCACTCCGCACATTTGCCGAAAAAATGTTACTTTTGCCGAACAATCATGTACGAAAATTGTACAGAAAATTTTTAACGAAAAGAATAGGATATGGCAACTTCTTTTAAGGCGGTGGTACTTAGGCACCAAGTTAGACGGGATGGCACTTATGGCATCAAAATCAGACTGACGCACAATCAGCGGTCAAAATACATCAATACGGGATTAGTCGTAACGGAAGACGACATCACGCCCGACTTTCAGTTGAAAAAGCGTTTTTTCATTGCAGAGGTTGAGAAATTGATAAAAGAATACCGTAGTATCTGCAATAAAAACGCTGCTGTTATAAAAGACATGGACGTCTGGCAGGTTTTTGATTTAATTACAAAAAAGGATGGGTCTGAATTGACATTTATAGTTATTACAAATGGTCAATTAACAAACGAAGAAATGTTGAAAGACATTGATTTTTTAGTAAAAAAACATAATATACGTTTGACATGGCAACATTTAAGGCATTAGTATTAAAACATCAACAAAGAAAAGACGGTACTTTTTTCGTCAAAATCAGATTAACGCACAGAGGGAAGTCAAAGTTCATCAACACCGGATTATCAGTAACAAAGGACGACATCACCAAGAGTTATAAGATAAAAAATCACTCCATCATAGACGACACCGAGAAGATGATACGGAAGTACCGGAACATCTGCAACAAGCACGCCACCGCTTTGAAAGGCATGGATGTCGGGCAAGTTTTCAGCATGATTACGGCAGCCGAGACGACGGAGACGGCGACCATAGACATCGTCGAATACGGCAGGCGGCACATCAGCAATTTGATTGCCTGTGGTAAGCGTAAGACGTCGGACAACTACCGGTCGGCATTAAACAACCTAACAGCCTTTGTCGGTCGTGAAAACATAGACATCAACGAGATAACCGCCAAGTTTTTAAAAGAGTGGATTGCGTATATAGATGGTGGACGGGCAAAGTCATTGTACCCATCCTGCATACGCAAGTTGCACAATGACGCAAAAAAAGAGTACAACGTGGAGGAGTTGGGAATAATCAAAATCCCGTTATCGCCCTTTTCGGTGGTAAAACTGCCAAAGGAGCCTCCGCCCAGAGACATAGACATCACAGTAAAGCAAGTTCGTGCGATGTTCAAATTGGAAGACGCTACGGACATTAAGAACGTCAACAACCGCTACAACTTCGCCCGTGATATGTTCATGTTATCCTTTTGCCTGTGGGGAACCAACGCAAAAGACTTGTACGAGTGTACAGATTTCAAAGATGGAAGAATAACCTACAACCGCGCCAAGACGAAAGACCGTCGTGATGACGGAGCAAAAATCTCCATCAAAGTCGAAACGGAGATAATGCCATTGGTAGAAAAATACAGAGACAAAACCGGCGAGCGCGTCTTTTGCTTTTATCAAATGTACAGCGACCCCGACACCTTTAACGCCGCCATTGGCAAGGGACTGCGTCAAATCCGAGAAGTTATCGGCATTGATTATTTAGTATTTTACTCCGCCCGTCATTCCTTTGCCACGATAGCGACAAATGACGTAAAAACCGACAAATACACCGTCCATCAGATGTTAAACCACGTGGACGGCAAAATGAAGATAACCGACCGATACATCCGTAAAGATTGGACGGTATTTGACAAGGCAAACAGGAAACTACTTGATTACGTATTTGAGAAAAAGAAGAAAAAAACCGCCAAACGAAAGGTATAACCATCAACGCCTTTTCAGCGATATAAATTCCGTGTACATAATTTCCGTGTACGGATTTTTTGTAACAACCTCCTGCCGAATGGCTTTTGTCCCAAAGGGAATACCCAGAAACCGGCGCGGTACCCGATGAACGAACTGCACGAGCGTATCGCGGCTTATGATAGCAGCCTCCACTGAACCATCCACCTCGCACCCGTCGAAGTCGAGCCATACATCGGAATAGGACATGCAGCGGATAGTATCTACGCGCCCGTCAAGGTAGCAGATACTATCCCGCCACACCGTTACGAATTTAAAGTTCGTTTCCAAGTCAACGGGAAATTCTTCCCCTGACTGTTTTAATTCCAAAACCTTTAAAAAATAGGTTTTAATCTCGTTTTCTGTACTCGTCTTTGCGAGTGATTTTGTTGTGTTATTCATAACTATATCTATTTAAAAATTTATTCCAAAAACAAAGGCGCATCTTCAACGGTTTCAATGTGGGAAGCAAACAACCGAAAATGCACCTTTAATATCTTTCAATCGGCTTCCCAGACGATAACTATTTCTATGAACAGACTGCAAAAGTACAGCGTGTTGTTTTTTGGCACGCTGTCGTTGAAAACTTTTTTTTGCTGTTGTAAATGGCTGTATTATAAAAAGATAAGAGCCGCTCGTTGGCGGCTCTGTGTCTTTTTTCTGTGATGGGGTTGGTTTTATTTGATTTTATTGCTTTGTTTTTCGCATTGCATATAACACAACCGCCAGTCCCGTTGTTCCAAAGATAGATCCGGCAACTATATGATTTTTCAACACGAGAAAAAATGACATTCCAAGCCCCGCAACGGCAACGAGAAAAATAAAAATCATTGAGGCAAGATTATTGAAATGGAACCACCGCATATCATTCTTTGCAAGTTTTATTCTTGCTTTGTTAAAGTCAATTTTTGCATCCTGTTCCATGACGCATCGTTCTTTCATCCATTCCATGATGTTTGGGTCAAGGTGTTGCAGTTTTTCCAATTCTTCTGCTGCGGGCAGCAAACTATCGTCAACCATGATGTTTTGTTCAATCATGGCTTGTCTATGGCGCTGGTCTATTTGCGCTCTGTTTTGCACGGCTCCTTTTCCCATTACTGCGATAATTGATGGGTTTGTCCATAATGACCCAATGCTTTTCTGAAATAAAAAGCAATGGCGCCTCTGTAAGATGATATGGAAATTGAAAAATTGTAATCATTCAAATTATCAATAGAATCATAAACACCTTTTAATAATTCATGGTCAGAGCGCCCCTCTTTTGAAAAGACATTGCCATTTTTTATATTGCCAAGGATGGTATTCATAACCATTATAATTAGTTCATAAAATTTTTGCAAAGATACAATTTATTTGCATAAAATTTATTTGCAAAGTTATTATAAAAATTATTTACAAATTGTTTTTCCTCACCGCCCTCTTTTTTTTCGTACCTTTGCAGAAATTTTATAGAAATGAAAAAACTATTATTTATCATTATGTTAGTGGCTGTGAGTGCCGCAGGGTGCAAAAAAGAAAACTCCCCAAAAATAGAAGAACGCGTTGTTTTTGAATTGCAGGATGCAAAATCGATGATGCTGGCATGGGTAGATGATGAATTCGTTGTTCCTGATTCTGCATCCGCAAGGTATATATTTTGTAATTTTGGAAGCGAAAAAATAGAAGATTGTCATGGAGAAATGTATTTATCATATCTGAATAAATTGGACACCATGATAATATATAGCAAAAAGCATGAATGCAAATATCAACTTATAGACACGTTGTTGTTTATGTATCTTGACCCTGAACGACTTGATGGATACGAAATAACCGCACTAAAAGACAATAGAACATGGTTTTATTTTGGCGGATACATCTACAAAAGAGAATGATTACCGCTACTATGCGCTACTTCTTACTAAACATTTCCTCAATATCCGGCGGCGTTTCCGGATGCATCATTACCCTCCATTGCTGTTGTCCTCTTTTGATTGAATCCTGCGGAATCTCAAATGGAAAACCACGCATGACCACGCCGTTATACTTAAACTCAATATAGCCCCTTGGGTCTCCTGCTATCAACTGCGTTACATTTTTACGAAGCCCTGTTTTAAACTCTGCAATAATCGGAGTAAACAGTTTTTCGCCCATGTTGCCAACGCGGACATCTTCTCTTTCAAACACGACATCAACACTGGGTATTGAAGTTGCTACATCGGCATCTACTTTGTCGGATGACGCATACCGCACATAATCGTTTATCATTTTGTCGTAGATGGATGCCAAGTACGGATACCACCTCATCATACATCGTTTGGGCGTTAGTTGGGCATTGAAAAGTCCTTTACGCAGCATTGGTTGTATGGTTGGCGTGTTGTCAACAACATGTTTATTATTGATTTTCCGTGCGCATACGATAAACAGGTCATTGTCGGAAGAACTGTCCCTTGTTTCATTTCCCTCGTACTTATATCTTATAAATTGTATTCCGAAACTATCCGCCCGAATTTTACTGATTATATCACGTCTGTTGCTTAACGATATTATTGGGGATTCAAATTCAAGTCCGATGTTAAATTCTTCCCTACCGTTTTGTTCGTCGTAGTTTTTGTCTTCGTATCCGATTCGGACATTAAGAACGTCAACAACCGCTACAACTTCGCCCGTGATATGTTCATGCTATCCTTTTGCCTGTGGGGAACCAATGCAAAGGACTTGTACGAGTGTACCGATTTTCAGAACGGCAGGATAACCTACAACCGCGCCAAGACGAAAGACCGCCGTGATGACGGCGCCAAAATATCCATCAAAGTCGAGCCGGAGGTAATGCCATTGGTAGCAAAATACCGAGACAAAACCGATAAATACACCGTCCATCAGATGTTGAACCACGTGGACGGCAAAATGAAAATTACGGAGCGATACATCCGTAAAGATTGGACTGTTTTCGACAAGACAAACAGGAAACTACTTGATTACGTGTTTGAGAAAAAGAAGAAAAAGGAGAAAAAGAAACAAAAAACCCCGCCAAAAGACGGGGCATGAGCCTGTTGTAATTTTTTAGTTCTAAACAGACAAACACACTCGGCTCAAATCATCGGAGAACCGATGAAGCGCGTTATCTATTTTTTCAATCGTCTTTTTTGACGGATTTCGATACCCTGACACATAGTGCCCAATCTGTTTTTGATTAATGCCTGTTATTCTTTCCAATGCCGCTTTGGTAAAAACGCCCGAATAATATTCCAAAAACGATGGAATATCAAAGCAATACCTTATATCATATTCGCCGCGTAAAATTTCCGGCAGGTTTTCTTTTTTATTGTATTCAATAAAAAAGTCCAAACCCTCCAACAATTCCTTTTTTACCTCCTGCACGGTGTTACCCTCACCATACACGCCCGGACAATTTTCTATCCATGCGCCATAACCGGCATCATCACGGGCAATCATTACAATTAAATTCTTTTTATCCATATAAATCTTTTATATTAAGCAAGGGAGTATGGGGCTTAAAGCCCCATTTCCTTTGCTACTCTTTTTCGGAACGGTTCGTTCATCTCTTTTGACCCGTGATACGGTACCGCGTACCGCAATCCCTGTTCGTTTTCGTAGATATAGTGGCTGCCTTTTGCTTCCACGTACCGCTATTTTTTACTTTGCCGGATTATCCGGTGAAATTCAGTGTGTTTCATTATATTTAGAACTAAAAAATCACACTGCAAAGATAGCACTTTTTCTAACATCTCTTGACGTTTGCTGCATTTTTTTTGAAAAAAGTTATTAACAATTAAGCCACACGCACGTAGAACGCCGTTTTTGCCTCAAAAAAATGATTTTTCTCTAAAAAAGTGCCTGTTCCATCAACGCTTTTTCAGCGTAACATGACGCAAAAATAAGAATTTCTCGCCGATTCACCCTTTTTGGGTGAATCGAAACTCGTAAAATGCTGATATTAAATGAAATAAAAAATTAACTTTCTGAAAGTGTTGAAGTCAGGAAAAAAGAGCGATCGTACAACGGGCGTAGCCGTTGCACAACCTCGATAATTTTTAAAAGAACCACTAAATCATTTCCAACACCATCGCCTGATACCTTTCCAACGCCATTTTAATTCCGGAAGTCTCCGCCCTGTTTTTAATATTAATTATGTCGAAAGCATTTTGCGGAATGATTACATTGATTTCAACCGGTTGAGAATCAAAGTTTAAGCAAAAGAGCAATGTTTCGTTTTCGTTGTGGCGCAGGTAGCAATATTGTCGTGACAGGTGCGGATTCGCCCACATCAGGTCGTAGAAGCCGCCGTTTGTGATGACTTCTTTGGAGCGGCAGAGTTGCAGGATTTCGCAATAGGCGGCACGGAGCGCTTTGTCGTCGTCGGTGAGCGCGCCACCGTTGAAGGCGTCGTTGTTCATCCAGCGTTGGTGTTGCGGGACGTGGCAATAGTCGAAGATGGAGGTTCTGCCGTCGTCGCCGCTGAAGCCGGTGGCGCCGTTGGCGTTTTCGCCGACTTCCTGTCCGAAGTAGAGCATCACGGGACCGGTGTTCATTGTTGCCGCCAGCATCATAGCGGGGATGGCTTTCCGTGGATTCTGCGCGAAGAAACGGGAGGCAATACGCTGTTCGTCATGGTTTTCCAAAAAACGTAGCATGTAAGCATCCAAGCCTTGCAGTCGTTTCCAGCAGTCGCTGATGGCGTGCGTGGAGACGTCGGAGGTGATGATGTTTCGCACGGTGTCGTAAAATCCGACTTTGTCGTATATGAAATCGAAACCGCCGCCAAAGATATAATCTCGGTAGAGCGCCTCGTTATAGATTTCGGCAACGAAAATAGTCTCCGGAAAACGCTCTTTCACCTGCCGGATGGCGTATCGCCAAAACTCCACAGGAACCATCTCTGCCATGTCGCACCGGAAGCCGTCAACGCCTTTGCCACACCAAAATAACAGGATGTCCACCATTTTGTTCCATGTGTCAGAGATAGGAAAATAGCCCCCTCCGTAATTCAGTTTCACCGTTTCGTACCAGTCGTTGACATCGGGCGTTTCGCTGAAACAGTCGTTTCCGGTGGCTTTTGCCGGAAATTCGTGGTAAGAGATGTTGTGGGCGTCAAACGGAATCTGCTTGCCGAAAGGATGCAGGCAGTCGGGAAGTCGCAACGGTTTTTCGGGAATATAGTAAAAGTTGTTTTGAGGGGAGAACGCCACGGAGGGGTCGTCGTGTGCGCCGAAATCCGCAACGCCTTCCGGCGCACTGTCGGAGTGGTAATGTCGCGCTACGTGGTTGGGGACAAAGTCAATCCACGCCTTCATGCCCGCCCGATGGATTCGTGCAATCAAATCTTCAAACTCCTGCATCCGGTTTTCGACGGAGACGGCTAAGTCGGGGTCAACGTCGTAATAGTCGCGCACGGCGTAAGGCGAGCCAGCCCGTCCTTTTACTATTTCGGGCGGGTCGGGCGGGATGTTCGGATAAGTGGTGGTGGTGGCATGTTCCAGGATGCCGGTCAGCCATATATGCGAAATACCCATTTTAGATAGTTCCGACAGGGCTTTGTCGGAGATGTCGTTCATCTTTCCGACGCCGTTTTCTTCGATGTTGCCCGAATAGACGTTGCCGGTTTTTTTATTTCCGAAGAGACGGACTAAGAGTTGATAGATGGTGATTTTCATTTTAAATTTTGTCCGGAAAGCAGCCCGCAAGCCGCCGAAATATCTTCTCCGCGTGAGGTGCGGATGGTTGTTGTTAACTGTTTTTCGTTCAGTTGTTCTGCGAAGCGTCGGATGTTTTGTTCGTCGGGGCTTTCCATGTCGAAGTGTTCGGATTGATGAAACCTGATGAGGTTGACGCGGCACCGTAGTCCGTTCAGCAGGCGAGATAGTTCTTTGACGTGCTTCGGCGTGTCGTTCATCCCTTTGAAGAGGATGTACTCGAAACTGATGCGACGTTGCCGTCCCAAATCGCCGGCACGGATGATGCTGATGATGTTTTTGATGGGATAGGTTTTTTGTAGCGGTATCAGTTGTTGCCGTTCTTCGTCGACAGGGGAGTGGAGGCTGATGGCTAAATGACACTCTGTCTCTTCCAGAAAACGTTTCATGGCGGGGATGATGCCGATAGACGAGACCGTGATACGACGCGGACTCATGGCGAAGCCCCAACTCGCCGTAAGGATTTGCAGACTTTTCAGCGTGGCGTCAATGTTGTCGAACGGCTCGCCCATGCCCATAAAGACTAAGTTAGTCAGGTTTTCCGACTCCGGCACGGAGCGTATCTGGTTGATGATTTCGCCTGCCGTCAGGTTGCCGTTGAAGCCGAGCGTGCCCGTTACACAAAAACGACAGCCCATCCTGCATCCTATCTGCGTGCTGACACACAGCGTTTTACGCTCTTTTTCGGGAATCATCACCGTTTCGACATGTTGATTGTCTCCGACGGCGAACAGGTATTTCTTTGTCCCGTCGCGCGACGTTTGCACTGCTTGCGGCGACGATGCTCCGACGCTAAAATGTTCGGCGAGTTTGGCTTGTGTCGTCTTCGCCAGATTGCTCATCTCAGCAAAAGAAACCACGCGCTTCTTATACAGCCAGTCGGACAGTTGCGCCGCTACAAACTTGGGTAATCCCAGCGAGATGCACACTTGTTGTAACTCTTCGAGGGTTTTTCCTAACATCATTTCTAAAAAAAAGGAGAATCTTCAGTTTCCCGAGACTCTCCACCTAACAATTTATTATCATGAAAAAAATTACTCGTTTTCTTCCTCCTCAGCGGCTGCTGCGACGGCGCCGCGTGCGGTTTGCACGCCTACCACGACGGATGATTCTGTGTCTAACAGCGTCAGATTTTCAACTTTGATGTCTTTGACGCGGATGCTGCTGCCGATGTCTAAGGGCGATATGTCCACCGTGATTTTGTCGGGGATGTCGTTTATCAGACCTTTGACGGCTAAGCGTCTCAATTTCTTCTGTAATTTGCCGCCACGCAGAACGCCCGGCGAAGTCCCTACGATGGAGACCGGTAGCGAAACCACAACGGGTTTCCCTTCAACGACTTCCAAGAAGTCCACGTGCATTGGAACGTCTTTTACCGGATGAAACTGCAACTCTTTGATCGTTGCCGTCCGTTTTGTTCCGGCGATGTCGAGTTCGATGGCATACACTTCGGGAGAGTACAGAATCTTCACCAAATCTTTCTCTTTCACGAAAAAGAACTGTTGGTCTTTACCTCCATAAATCACGCAAGGGACGAGTCCCTCTTTGCGCAACTTTTTAGCATCTTTTTTCCCTACGTTCTCCCTGGGAGAACCGCTCAATAATACTGTTTTCATTTGTTATTATGTTTACTAAAAAAATTTTTGCAAAGGTACGATTTTTTTTGAGATATACGGTTTTTGTTGCCTTTTTAATCTTTTTTCGGAATTGATTAATCACCCTTTCCGTTTCTGCGAATAGAACTCCTGCGCGGTTTCTTCGAGCATTTCCCATGTTTTGGCGGAGGCTATTTTTTCGGCGCCGCGGATGGTGTAATCCACGGCGGAGGCGTAGGGGAAGTCGTCTATGATGACCTCTACCTTATACTGTCTGGCGCGTCCTTTTTGGAAGAGGGTGGAGGCGCGAAATTCCAATTTGTTTTTCTCGTACTGCGACCATTCTAAGAGAAGGCTTTTGTAGTTCACGTGGACGGAGACTAATTCGTCAATGTCGTAGTGCATTTTGATGATGCGGTTGACGATGACTTTTCTACAGGCGGCGTAACCTTTGTCTAAGTATATGGCGCCGACGAGGGCTTCGAAAGCATCTCCGCAGAGGTTTTTGGGAACGTTTTGCCGGGCGTTGGTAACGTAAATAAGTTCTTCGATGCCCAACTTGGAGACCAATTTGTTGAGTTGTTCGCGATTGACTATTTTCGACCGCATCTCGGTGAGGAAACCTTCATCTTTTAATGGGAACTTTTTAAACAGATACTCGGCAACGATGGCGCCTAACATGGCATCGCCGAGGTATTCCAAGCGCTCGTTGGAGAGTTTGATTCTTGGGCTTATCTTCATCGTCGCCGAGCGATGGCGGAGGGCGAGTTGATACAAAAAGATGTTCCCGGGGCGAAATCCGAAAATGTTTTTTATCGCGCGATACAGTTCTTTATTTTTAGAAAATCCGAAAACTTCCATTGTTCACATTCGCGGAACCCCATTTTATGGTATATACTTTTTGAATACAACGGAGACGTTGTGTCCTCCGAAGCCGAAAGTGTTGCTGATGGCGACGTTGATGATTGCTTTGCGTGCTTCGTTGAAGACGAAGTTCAGCGGCATGATGTCGGGGTCGTCGGTAAAGTGGTTGATTGTCGGCGGGACGATGTCGTGGACAACGGCAAGGGCTGTTGCGACGGCTTCCACGGCTCCGGCAGCGCCGAGCAGGTGTCCGGTCATGGACTTTGTGGCGTTGACGTGGATGTTTTTCGCGTGTTCGCCGAACAGTGTCCAGATGGCGCTGGCTTCGCTGGGGTCGCCGACGGGCGTTGAGGTGCCGTGCGTGTTGATATGGTCAACGTCTTGCAGACGCAGTTCCGCATCTTCGAGCGCTGCGACCATAGCCCGCTTGGCGCCTGCGCCTTCGGGGTGTGATGCCGTCAGGTGGTAGGCGTCGGCGGAGAGTCCGCCTCCGGCGATCTCGCAGTAGATTTTGGCTCCGCGTCGCAATGCGTGTTCCAACTCTTCCAGAATGAACGCGCCGGCGCCTTCTCCCATCACAAAACCGTCGCGGTCTTTGTCGAAAGGACGCGAGGCGGTCTTATAATCATCGTTGCGGGTTGAGAGGGCGTGCATGCTGTTAAAGCCGCCCATGCCGGGCGCGGTGATAGCCGCTTCCGAGCCTCCGCAGATGAAAAGGTCTGCTTTCCCCATACGGATGTAGTTGAACGCATCAACAAGGGCATTCGTTGAAGACGCACATGCGGAGACCGTCGCGAAGTTGGGTCCGCAAAATCCATAGCGCATGGAGATATGACCGGCGCAGATGTCGGGAATCATCTTGGTGATAAAGAACGGGTTGAAACGCGGTGCATAGTCGCTTTTGATGAAATTGGTGATTTCTTCTTCGAGCGTGTAAATACCGCCGATGCCCGACGCCCAGATGACGCCTGCTCTGTCTAAGTTAAGGTTAGCGCTTCCCAAGCCGGCGTCGGAATACGCCTCGTGGGAGCAAATCATGCCGTATTGCGAGAACGGATCATGCTTTTTGGCTTCTTTTCTGTCCATGTGGTCGGCGATGTCGAAATTTTTCAACTCGCAGGCGAACTTGGTCTTAAAATTAGAAGCGTCAAATTTGGTTATCAGGTTGGCTCCACTGACTCCATTAATAAGGGCACCCCAATATTCGGAAGTACTGTTTCCTATTGGAGTCAGTGCGCCTAATCCTGTAACTACAACTCTTTTAAATTTCATTGTTGGGATGAAAATTATTTGGAATTGTTAATGTAAGCAATCGCATCACCTACCGTAGAGATTTTTTCTGCTTGGTCATCCGGAATCGAAACGCCAAATTCTTTTTCAAATTCCATGATCAGTTCAACAGTGTCCAGCGAGTCGGCACCGAGATCATTTGTGAAACTTGCTTCGTTAACCACTTCGTTTTCATCAACTCCAAGCTTATCAACTATGATAGCTTTTACTCTTGTAGTAATGTCTGACATAATCTTTACATTTTAAAATTCAGTTCGGCAAAGGTACGGCATTTTTAAACATCTCCAACAAAAAAAATCAATTTTGACCGCTTTTATTTTACTTTACTTTTTCATTTTGTTGATAACTAACAGGTTATTGTTAACTTTTTTTGACGTTTTTTTTTGAAACTTTTTGTTTTTTGACGTTTCTCGAAATGTCGAAAAAAAATTAATTATATGATTTTGAGTGATTTAGACATTTTCATCATCAAATCGAGTGGTTTTTGAGCCTTCGCAATCGTGTTTTTTGGAAGAAAAATCTGTGGTTTTTCGTTCAACAAACAGTCATATAATTTCTCTAACGTGTTATATTTCATATACATACAGTCGTTACATGCGCACGTCTCGTCAACAGGCACAATGTGAAATTCCTTAGCCGGATTTTCCTTTTTCATCTGATAAAGTATTCCCGTTTCCGACGCAATAATGAATTTTTTGCTCTCATTTTGCCTCACAAACTTCAACATTGCAGCCGTTGATCCGGTAAAATCAGCCAACGCCAGCACCGGTCCCGAACATTCGGGATGCGCCACGACCTGTGCATCAGGATGTTTCATCTTCAACTCCATCACAAACTGCGTCTTCAACTGGTCGTGGACATGACACGTCCCATTCCACAACACCATCTCGCGCCCCGTCTGCTGATTGACGTAGGCGCCAAGGTTTTTGTCGGGCGCAAAGATGATTTTCAACTCTTTCGGAAGCGCATCAACAAGTTGAACGGCGTTCCCCGAAGTACATATCAGGTCGGAAAGGCTCTTCATCTCCGCCGTACAATTAATATACGACACCACGAAATGGTCGGGATAATCTTTTTTGAATGCGGCAAAAGCGTCGGCAGGACAGGAATCCGCCAACGAACAGCCGGCTTCGAGGTCGGGCAACAATATCTTCTTGGTCGGGTTGAGAATCTTCGCCGTCTCAGCCATAAAATGAACGCCGCAAAAGACGATGACGTCGTTCTCCGCCTCCTGCGCCCTCTTCGACAATGCCAAACTGTCGCCCGTGAAATCGGCAATCTCCTGTATGGCATCCTCCTGATAATAATGCGCTAAAATCAATGCACTCTTTTGCGCCTTCAGTTCTAATATTTTATTTTTCAGCATTTTATAATGTGTTTAAATTCTATGGTATCACCACCACCTTCCCCTCTCTCCCATTCGCCTGTATCACATAAGTTCCCGGCTGCACGTTATCGAGTGTGAGCGTGATGGGATTTTTGGTAGCGATGACGCTGCGCACGCACATGCCGTACTGGTTGAAGACCTGCA
>WRLA01000038.1 GCA_009777825.1 Bacteroidales bacterium | reverse complement strand
ACATGAAAATTGACGAAAAAGACTATACCGCCATCCGTTCCAAAGAGGGTTCTATCGGAAGCAATAATTATGACATGAGATATGACCTGAACGGCGATAAAGGTGTCAACATCTTAGATTTCAACATAATCCGCGTCAACTTCGGCGCCAATAACACTATCTATGAAGAGACAGAAATGTGGATGAACCCGTAAAACAGCATTTTTCATTTTTTTAAATTTTTTGAAACCGCCAAGGCGTTAAAACTTTGACGGTTTTTTCTTAACCGACAAAAAGCAATTTTTCAACAAACAAAACGTTTTTGAAAATATGAATATCACGCCTCGCGAAATAGCCGTTATCGTCAATGGAAAACTTATGCAACCGTCTGAAAACAATACGGTTAGCGAGTTTCTTATTGACAGTCGTTTGTTGTTGTTTCCGGCGAAGACTGTTTTCTTTGCCATCAAGACCGAACATAACGACGGGCATTATTTTATCGAAGATCTGTACCAGAAGGGCGTGCGCACCTTTGTCATCTCCGATGAGCGGTTTCCGGTATCCGCGTTTCCCGAAGCGACGTTTGTCTTGACATCCGGAACAGTCGGATCGTTGCAAGCGATAGCCAAGCGCCATCGCCAGCAGTTGGCGGCGCACGTCATCGCCATCACCGGAAGCAACGGGAAAACCATCGTCAAAGAGTGGCTCAAGCAGATTATGGAGGGGCATTTTCGTGTTTCGGCTACGCCGAAGAGTTATAATTCGCAAATCGGCGTTCCTCTCTCCGTTGTGCAAGCCGACGCTCACGCGGAGGTGGCAATCTTCGAAGCCGGCATCTCGCAAACCGGTGAAATGTCCGCCCTGCAAGAGATTATCTTACCTCATACCGGATTGATAACCAACATCGGACAGGCGCACGGAGAAAATTTTACTTCCATACGGGAAAAACTCCAAGAGAAACTGTTACTGTTCCGTCAAGTTGGAAAAATCATCTTTTGTAGCGACCAGGAGATGGTTGACAAAGAAGTCCGTTTCTTTGCAAAAAAACATGATATTCCACTATTTTCGTGGGGTCATCATGCTGATAATCAACTGTTTATAGAAAAAATTACGACATCTTCCGACCATTCCGTTTTAAAACTCCGTTTTGACAATCGGCAGATGACCGTTACCGTTCCGTTTACGGATACAATATCCATCGAAAATACGCTTCACTGTTTTGCGGTTGCGCTGTGTTGCGGCATGGATGCGGACGCTATTGCGGAAGAAATCAGCCGTTTGAAGCCTGTCGCCTTACGGTTGGAGTTGCAAAAGGGCGTCAACGGATGTGTCATCGTCAACGACAGTTACAATCTCGACATTGACTCGTTGCGCGGCGCTTTGGACTTCCTGCATCACCAAAAAAACTGTCAACGGAAAACGCTGGTTCTCTCCGACATCCTGCAATCGGACAAGCCGGATGCCCTGCTTTATCACAATGTGGCGGAGATGGTCAGAGAGAAAGAACTTTTCCGCTTTATCGGCGTCGGCAGTCGCATCAGCGCTCACAAAATGCTATTCCCCGAAGAGAGCCTTTTCTTCGACACAACAGAGAAACTTATTGATAATCTGAAAGATATAAACTTTTTCAACGAGGTAATCCTGTTGAAAGGAGCGCGTATTTTTCATTTTGAGACCGTCAACCGCATCCTGCAAGAGCATACGCATGAGACGGTCTTGGAGGTGAACCTGAACGCTTTAATCCACAATTTCAACTACTTCCGCTCCAAAGTCTATCCGGCGGGTATCATGGCGATGGTGAAGGCGTCGGCTTACGGAAGCGGCGGCAACGAAATCGCCAATACGTTGCAATACTACGGCGTCAACTACCTGACCGTCGCCTACACCGACGAGGGCGTGACGTTGCGAAAAGCCGGAATAACCGTGCCAATCATGGTGATGAATCCCGAAGAGGAAAGTTTCGAAGACATTATCGCCTACGACCTTGAACCCGAAATCTATAACTTCCGGACGTTGGACATGTTGGAAAAAGCGATGAAAAACCAACTGTTCTACCATTCGGGCATCGTCCGTTTTCATATCAAGTTGGACACGGGCATGCACCGACTCGGTTTTATGGAACACGAACTTGACTACCTGATACAGAGAGTGTTATCATTGAAAAATAGTCGGGTACAATCGCTCTTTTCGCACTTGGCAGGAAGCGACGACCCTCGCATGGACGACTTTACACGCCTACAAATAGCGGACTTTGACCGGATGAGCAAAAAAATCATCGCCGCCATGCCGGATAAAAAGATTTTCCGGCATATCAACAACAGCCATGCCGCCATCCGCTTTCCCGAGTCGCAGTTCGACATGGTGCGCTTGGGCATCGGGCTTTACGGCGTTTCGTCCCTGCCGGAAGAGCAAAAGCAACTGTTGCCTGTAAATCGTTTATACACAACCATTTCTCAGATAAAAGAACTTCCTGCCGGCGACTTCGTCGGCTATAATCACGGCTATAAAACCGAAAAAACGGCAAAAATAGCCATCCTGTCCATCGGCTACGCCGACGGGCTGCTCCGCAGTTTGAAGAAGAACGGAAAAGCCCGGATTAACGGCATCCTATGCCCCATCATCGGAAATATCTGCATGGATATGTGCATGGTTGACCTCTCCGGCGTCGAAGCCAAAGAGGGCGACCGCGTCGAGATTTTCGGAGAAAACCAATCCATCACCGACTTCGCCGCACAAGCGGGAACCATCCCCTACGAGATTTTGACGGGAATTTCGCCAAGGGTGAAACGGATTTATGTGCAGGAGTAGGTTCAGCACAGAGGCGCAGAGGTGTTATTGAGCGTAGCCGAAATACACGGAATGTCACAGAACCTCATACTAAAACCACAGTTCAGACAACGTCTCTGTCGCCCCGGGGTAGGCGCATTAAAAAATTTTGTAAAAAAAAACCTCATTTAGCCCTGCCGGGTAGGCAAAGGGAATCTCACCCCAAGCCTTCCACAGAACCGTACGTGAAAGTCTCCTTTCATACGGTTCGTCTTATCTAAACCATTTTCAATTTGTAGTAATTCGCATCTTAATTTTTGTTAATAACTTTTATCCGAAATGCTTGGTTTGTATCATAGAATGCGGGATGATTTTAATCCGAAAATTTTAATGCGTTTGCCCTGTCCAAATCGGTGTCCAAAATTTTTTAAATAATTGATATTCTATATATTATAAACGTTTTAAAAAGTAAGTGTCGAAGTCAGGAGGGTACAAAGCTTTCTGCAAATATCTAAACTTTTTTGCAAAAAAATATACAATAAAAATGCACAAAAAAAGAGGCTGTCGTACTTATGAGACAGCCTCCAAATGTAGTATAATTTACATGATGAAATGAGCAATCACATCAATCATCAAAATCATTGTAGAGACGCAATGCATTGCGTCTCTACAATTTAATTGCGTTTCTATTCTTTCACCACCTTCCTTGTTACCACGCCGTTTTCTGTTTGTATGCGTACAAAATAGACGCCGGCGGGGACATTTGATATATCAAAGGTAATTTGCGATTTGCGATTTGCGATTTGCGATTCGGTAACGGTCATCACTTTTCTGCCGAGCATATCGAAAACCACAATGGTTTCAACTCTCAACTCTCCACTCTCCACTCTCAACTCTCCTGTCGTTGGGTTGGGGAAGAGGGTGATTTCGGCGCTTTCGTTGTATTCCGCTTCGGCGTCTTTGGCGACGACGAAGGTGGCGACGATGGTGTGTTTTGCTGTTACGTTGTTGAAGGTGTAGGTTCCGGAACTGACGGCGCCGGCGTTGTTTTTGCCGTCCACCAGCACGGATTTGATGACGTAGTTAGCGTCGGGGATGATGCTGTAGGTGATGCCGTCGCCGTGGATTACTGCGGTGATACCGTTGGGGCTGATGATGCCGCCTGTGCCGCTGACCGACGAAGTGATGTCGTAGGTTTTGTATTTGAAGTTCGCCACGATGGTGTAGTTTTTGGTAACATTGCTGAAAGTGTATTTGCCGGAGGAGATGGCGGCAGGGTTGGTTGCCCCGTCAATCAGCACGTCGTCAATCATATAACCGGCTTGCGCGGTGATGGTGTAGGCTTGGCTGCCGCCGTAGGCTACGGTTTTGTCGCCGACGGGGTTGATGGTTCCGCCGGCGGTGCCGATGGAGGAGGTGATGACGAAGTTCGCTTTTCCGAACTTTCCGACGATGGTATGCGCTTCGAAAACCGGGGCGAAAGTATAGATGCCGCTTGCTTTGACAACGGCCAAATCGCTACTTGAGAGAGAGACTCCGTCTATCAACAGGTCTGTGAGTTCGTAGCCGGTTTGCGGAGTGAAGACAAATTCGGGTTCATCGCCGGTCGTTACCAATATTTTGCCGGTGGGCGAGATGGTGCCGCCGGTGGTGCTGACGGAGGCGGTGATGTAGAACTGTTCTATTGAGATATAGGTAAACGTCGCGGATATCCAGTGTTCGCAATCGGGATCGGTGTCGCCGTAGAAGATGTGGTAGCCGTTGGCTATGGCGTCTAAGGCTTCGGTGCTGGTGTTGTCGTTGTCAATCCAGACTTGGTCAATTTTGTAGCCTTGTTGAGGCGTGATAGAGAATGTTTGGTATTCGCCTTTGGGTACGTTGACGGTGCCGTTGGGTGAAATGGTTCCGCCCTGTCCGAAACTGACATGGACAATGCACTCTTCCGATTCTAATGGGTCAATCACAACATGGATGGTGTGGTCATCGTCCACATCGAAGAAAGTGTAGAAGCCGTCTGCTACTGCTGTTGCGTCGCTGAAACCGTCAATGAGTACGTCTGCGATTTCGTATCCGGCGAGGGCGGAGAAGGTAAACTTCTGGTTGACGCCCGGGTTGACGGTGATGTTGCCTGCGGGAGTGATTTTGCCGCCGGCATCGGTGGTGGCAATGATGGTGAACGCCGCCGGTACGGAGGCTGATTTGAACATGACGGTGATGGTATGGTTTTCGGTTACGTTTTCGAAGGTGTAACATCCGTCTTCGAGTTCGAAGTATTCGATGAGTTCGTCGCCATCCACGAGGACTTTTGCGATGACAAAGCCTTCGTTTGCTTCGAAACATACGGTGAGGTTGTCGCCCTGTTCAATGATGGTGATCCCGCTGGGATCAATGCTGCCGTTAGGTCCGGCGGTGGCGACGATGTTGAAGACGGGGATGGTTGTAACTTCGATTTCGTTGGACGCTTCGCTTGTGAGGCAGAGGAGGATGCCTTTGACGGTGTAGTAGTATGTGGTTCCGGGGTTGAGGTCGGTGATCGAGTAAGTGGTTACGTTTCCGACGGAGAGGTCTTCAAAGAGATAGACGGGTTGGTTTGCGGCATCTTTCGTGTAAACGCTCAGCAGGTATTCGGTAGCGCCGGTGGCGGGGTTCCAGTTGGCATCAAATGATGTGGTAGTGATGTTGGTGGCTGCGGTGGCGACGGGTATGTCGAGCAGCAGTGGTTGCAGTGTTGCGGATGCTGCCGATGATTCGAGGTCGTCCATGCAAATTTGTATCACTGTCCATGTATGTTCTTCGAGCGGGTCGGCGTCGGTGTCGGTGTAGGTGGTTTCGGTGATACCGATGGCGATGGGTTCGTCGTCGCGGTAGAGGTTGTAGATGGGTTCGTCGTCGCTATCTATTGTATAATCTATGAAACCGGCGAAGCAGCGTTCTTGATTTACGCTTCCGGTGAAGAGGGTAGTAACGCTGGTTACTCCATGTCCTCCTAAGAGCGTCAGGTCGCCGTTAGAGGCAATGGTGGTAGCGCCGCAGGTAGAGCCGCCGTTGAAATAGCGTACACGTCCGGGTGCGGATGACCCGCCTATCGTAGCGATATAGATGCCATAAGTCTCGCCTGCCGGTATGGTAAGTGTAGCGGACATTGGAACGTAAACGTTAGTGTTAGAGCCGGGTACCGTGATGTTTACTTCGCAAACGCTTATCCATCCTGCGGATGTGGTAGCGTAGCCGCAAGCCGTTCCTAATCTGTAATAGATATAGACGGTGGCTGCTCCTGCTGCTGCAAATTCGGTTTCAAAGCCTGTGATGGTAACATCTTTCGGACCTGCGATAACGTCGAGTGTAACTGCACCGGAGCCGTTGCCGGCGGGTTGTGTGGTGATGGAGCCGCTTACTCCGTTGTTCACGGCATCCCATGCGAGTTCTACGTTACAATCGTTGTTGTAGGTTGCTGTGAAGTTGGTGGGAGAGGCGCATGGTTCTTCGCAAAACAGTGGTGAAGTGATTCTGACGAAGCCATGTCCGGAGAGGTCGGGGTTGGCGATGAAGTTGGTTTCGGTGGATTGTGCAGTGATGCCGCCGGTAACGCCTCCGATGTAACCGGAGCCGCCGCCGCCGCCCATGTGCAGACCGCCGCCGCCGCCGTACCAGCCGCCGCCGCCGCCGCCGCCGGAATTACCATATCCGGTTCCGCCAACGCCGAATGAGCCGCCTGTTGCACCCGGAAATGACGGGTTGGTATCAAAAGTACCACCTGCTGTTTGCGTGCCGCCGCCGCCGCTTGTATATGACCCATCATAATATCCTGAAATCGTCGAACTGTTACCGCCCAAGCCGGTAGTACCGCCACCATGACCGCCAATGCCGGTCGGTTCGTCGGTTCCTTCTCCGCCGCCGCCGCCGGCAACGATGATTCTGTCGCTGTAAGCAGAGTTTTGTGAGAGTCGGACATCCGTGCCGCCGCCGCCGCCGCCGGTAGAGAAATGCGGACCGTTTGCAAGATTACCGCCGCCATTCCAGCCGCCGGACATCAAAGTACCGGTGGTGCCTTGTCCGCCCACGTATATGTATATTGTCTCGGTAGAAGTTACGGTATAAAAACCTTTCGAGTAACCGCCTTTACCGCCGGTGCTGCCGCCGTTGGCGCCCCAGCACTCTATCTGATAGACGCCGGGCTGGAGGGTGAGTTCCTGTACGCCGCCGCTGTATTCGAAGGTTTCAGCGCAGCCTTCGAACTCTTTGCAGGCGTCGAGGGTGATGGTGACGGGGGTGGATTCGTCGTCGTCGCAGACGGTGGTAACTGTCCACGTGTAGCCGACGGTGGGTTCGGGGATGACGTCGTCGTAGTAAGTATCTTCGACGGTGGTAAGATATTCGCCGTCGCGGTATATATTATATGGTATAACATCGCCGCTGCCGGGGGTGGTGTAGTGGATAACGCCGCAGAAGTCGCGTCCGGGCCAAGTATTTCCACCGGTAAAAGGTGCGGTGGTACCCTGTAATCCGGTTCCTTCCATGATGGTGAGGTCGCTGTTTGAGGCTGTTACGGTAGCGCTACATATATCGCCGGTGAGTTCATTGGTATATTTTATACCATTACTTCCCGGGTTCAGCACTGCGAAGTAGAAGCCGTAGGTATCGCCTGCCGGAATGGTAATCGGTGCGGGTAACGGCATTGCCGAGAGCGCCGGTACGGCGTTGATAACGTTGACGTCTATTATTCCGATGGATGTCCAACCGGATGAGGATGTAACATTGCCGCATGAACTGTTTGGTCTGTAGTAGGCGTTCACGCTGCGTATGCCGGCGGCGCCAAATGGGAACTCTATTTCGGTGATGGTTACGTCCTGTGCTCCGGCAATGATGTCGAAAGCAACGCCACCGCCTGCTGCCGAGCCTGAGAACGGGTTAGTGGTAATAGTCCCTTCGCCGCCGCCGCCGCCTGCCGGTGCATCCCATGTGAGTTGTGCCACACACTCTTCGTCGTAAGATGCTGTAAGGTTGGTGGGCGGGTTGCACCCGTCTTCACAGAATACGGGTGATGATATTCTGACGAAGCCATGTCCGGAGTTGTCGGGGTTTGTGGTGAAGCCGGATTGCGTGGGTTGTGCTGTAACGCCGCCGGTAACGCCTCCGATGTATCCTGAGCCGCCGCCGCCGCCTTCCCAATGTCCGGCGCCGCCGCCGTACCAGCCGCCGCCGCCGCCGCCGCCGGTGTGAGATCCCGGGGTGCTGCCGTTGCCGTTGCCTACGGAGGCTGTTCCGCCGAGACCGAAAGCGCCGCTGCCGGCGTATGTCCCACTATAGTAACCGCCTTCGCCGCCGGCGGATTGGGTGCCGCCTTTTCCTGCCATAGCCGGCGTGCCGGTTGTCAGGTTGTTGTTTCCGCCGGCGCCGTTTGAGCCGCCACCGTTTCCGCCGACGTCACTTGAACCGCAATAATTACATCCTGCGCCGCCGCCGCCTCCGGCGACTATTACGACGTCGGATTGCGATGACTGTAGCGAACTTAGCACGCCGGTTTTGGTTGCTACGTGGGTAGCGCCGCCGCCGCTGCCTTCGCCGCCTCCATAGAAGCCTAACGAGCCGCCGCCGTTCCATCCGCCGGGTTGTGCATAGCCGGTAGTTCCGTGACCGCCGACGGAGATGTATAATGTAGTTGTTGATGTCAGGTTCAACATGCCTTTGGAGTATCCGCCTTTGCCTTCGTAGCCGCTGCCGTATGATGCGCCGCCGTTGGCGCCCCAGCACTCTATTTCATAGACGCCGGGCTTGAGGTTGATTTCCTGCACGCCGCCGGTGTATTCGAAAGTTTTGGGACAGCCGTCGAAGTCATCGCCGCCGCCGTCGTTGCAGATGTTGAACCGGGCGTTGCTACGGTTGGGGTCGCGGTAGCCGTAGGTGGTGGCGGGGTCAATGAGAGAACTGCTCGTGTAGTACATGGTGATGCCTTCTTCTACGTCAAGTACGCCGTTGAAGTAGAAGTAGGAGGTGTAGGCACTGTTGTTGTGTGCAGCGAGGACGAGGTTGCCGCCGGTGTATTCGAAGGGGGTAGTGAATTCGATGGTGATCCACTCGGGGGCGAGTTTGTTGTAGGTGATGGTGCCGTCATATACTTTGGTGAACGCGATTAAAGGTATCCAGTCGCCATCGTAATCGAAAGTGTTTTTGGTGGTATTTGCCAAGTAGAGTATCTGATTAGTTCGTGTTATTGAGCCGCCGGAGATGTAGCCCATCTGGAACGAGAGGGATTTAATCAGTCCGCCGGCGGGACAGTTTATCTCGGAGGCGCGGTAGATTTGTTGTGTATAGGAGGGGTAACTGTCGAGCGGCAGGATAAGCCCTTCGTTGCCTACCGGCTGTATGGTGTAGTTTTGGCAGTCACCGGGGTCGCCGCCGCCGGTGCATTGCAGGGTTGTTTCTTCGTACCATCCGGATTCCATATTGGATTTCACTAAAGAATATACCTCCATTCCGTTCACCTCAATAGTTAAGGCGACGCCATTGTCGTCATAGGCATGGCGCCAGATGTAGAAGGTGGCGCTGCCGGTGAAAGTGGTGGTGAAAGTTCCGAATTCGACCTCGCTGCCGGTGGGTGATTGGAGACCGCCGCTGAGCAGGATGTTGCCGGTGGCGTCGTCGGTGAGCGTCCAACTGAAGCCGTCGCCGTATGTTACGGATGAGATGATGACGGAGGCTTCACATTCGGCGGGGCTGCACAGCACAGGTGTTTCTTCGTACCATCCGCTGTCCATATTGGATTTCACTAAAGAATATACCTCCATTCCATCCACCTCAATAGTTAAGGCGACGCCGTTGTCGGTATAGGCATGGCGCCAGATGTAGAAAGTGGCATTGCCGGTGAGGGTGGTGGTGAAGGTGCCGGTATATACGGAGGAGCCGTCCGGTGATTGTTGTCCGCCGCTTAGCAGGATTTCGCCGGTGGCGTCGTCGGTGAGCGTCCAACTGAAGCCGTCGCCGTATGTTACGGATGAGATGATGACTTTGGCTTCGCAGCCGGTGGATACAGGTGGGCTGCACAGCACAGGCTCGTTCAGCACATAGCCACCGTACACCGTCGGTACGTATAAATAAAAGACCTCTTCCCCATCTACGGTGATGGATATGGTGGCGCTGTTATCACTATAAGAGTGTTGCCACATATAAAAGGTGGCATTTCCGGTGAGGGTAACGTTGACCGTTTTTATGGCATTGTCGCCTGTCGGCGATTGTGTTCCGCCGGAGGCTAACACCGTGCCGGTAGCATCGTCGGTGAGCGTCCAACTGAAACCGTCGCCATGGCTGCTGGTGATGGCGATGGTGGTTTCGCAGCCGGCGGGTGCGGGTGGGCTGCATTGCACGGCTTCGGTAACGCTGCCGACGTTATGCGGATAGAATAGCGGTAAATATACTACTTCATTTCCATCTACGGTAATGATTACCATTGCCCAGTTATCGGTGTAATTGTGATGCCACAGATAGAAAGTGGCGTTGCCGGTGAGGGTTACGTTGACCGTTTTTGCGGCGTTGTCGTATAATGGCGATTGCGGTCCGCCGGAGGCTAACACGGTGCCGGTGGCGTCGTCGGTCAATGTCCAACTGAAACCGTCGCCATAGTTGCTGTCAACGGTAACAGTGGCTTCGCAACTGGCAGCACTTTTCGCCTGCAGTGAATAGGCACGGGCATCGCTCCCACCCCGCTGGGGCATCTCCCTCCCTTTGAGGGGGCTGGGGGGGGTAATGGATGTTCCTCTTTCAGGGGATGTGTCAGGGCGTACCGATGGCACGTTAGTGCGGGTGGCTTCCGAACGGGGTATGATAGCCGACTGTTCCGAGGGCATTAATACCGCGCGGGTTCCTGTTCTGAGGGGCTCTACTCCTTGGGTAGAGATGGTGGGTGATTCCCCGTTTTTGAGACGGGTGGCTGTAACTTGAGCGTTCAGGCTCATCACGCACAGCGCCGCCAGCAGCGCCATGCAAAACATTCTAGTAAAAAACTTTGTCATAACTTTAAAACTTTTTTTAATTTAGAGATTCATTTTTTTGAGGGTGCAAAAGTACGCATTTTTTTATGCAAAAAGTAGAGTGCAAAAAAAAAAACGTACTTTTGTACCCAAAAAAATACAATGAACGATTTTAGAACCACCTTTCCCATCCCCAAAGCCCAATCTTTCGGCTACGACGACAGCGCTATGCTGTGCGGCTCGTGTTTTGTTGAAAATATCGGAAAAAAGTTGGAAAATGCCCGTTTCAACGTCTTAGTCAACCCCTTCGGCATACTTTTCAATCCCTGCTCTTTGGCAAAAAGTATTGAGAATATCATTGACAATAAGCCGTTTACGGAAGATGAGTTGGTTTTTCATCACGGCTTGTACCACAGTTTTTCGCATCACAGTTGTTTTTCGCATCACGACGCCACCGTTTGCGTCAAGCAAATCAACCATGCCACCGCACACGCTCATCACTTTCTAAAAAACGCCAAGTATCTGATTATCACGCTCGGAACTGCATGGGTATATCGTTATCGTCGTGCCGGAACGATTGTATCTTCCTGCCATAAGATACCGCAACAGGAATTTGATAAGGAGTTATTGTCCGTCGCGCAAATAACGGAGATGCTGTCGGCAATGATGCAACGACTGTCCGAATGCAATCCAGATATCTGTATTGTTCTGACTATCAGCCCTGTGCGCCATATCAAAGACGGATTTGTCGAAAACCAGCAAAGCAAAGCCGCGCTCATATTATCGGTAAAACAACTGACGGAAAATTTTGAAAATTGCTCTTACTTTCCTGTTTACGAACTGTTTATGGACGACCTGCGCGACTATCGCTTCTACGCCTCCGACATGCTTCATCCGTCGGAGACGGCTATTCAATATGTCTGGGAGCGCTTCTGCGAAACATTTTTCACACAGGAAACGCTGCAAACCATCTACGAAGCCGAAAAACTCTATACCGCGAGCCAACATCGCCCGCTACACGCCACATCCGACGAATATCAGGAATTTCAACGGATTTATCAGGAAAAAGAACAACAATTTGCTTCACGATTTCCCAATGTCCGGATGGAATTTGGGTGAAATCATGGAGTCAAAAGGTTTTCATTCAGAGCAGGTCATAAAGGATTTTCCCTTGCGAGACAAGGCATTGTATTTGCATGTACGCCGTCGCCGATGGCTCAATATTTGCTGAAACAACAGAAAGGTAATAGCAGTCAGCAAATGGCAAAGTTTGGACGAGTAGCATTAAGAAAAGGTATAACTGTTTGGAATAAGTATTGACAAAATGAACAGAAAACCTGCAAGTAATATCAACAGAAGAATTAAGTGCAAATTACACAATCGTAAAACTTTTATTGCAAATAAAAAATTTACCCCTTTTCCAATCAAAAAAAATCGTACCTTTGCACCCCAAAAAAAGTATCTAAAATTTAATATTATTAAAATAGTAAAAAGAAATGCAACACAAAGGAATTATCAGGTTTTTTGCTATCATTTTCGCGTTAGTTTGTTTATATCAGCTTTCGTTCACATTTGTATCTTCGCGTCAAGACAGCAAGCTAAAAGAGTATGCCAACAACGTCCAGGCATTGGATGAAGCCAAAGCATTGGCTAACGACGACATCGGACGGGAAAGTTTTCTAAGAGACTCCATTCAGAAATCGAGAGAGCGTTTTTATTTGGACTCCATTGAAAATGAAGTGGTTTACAACTTTTTATGGCTGCGTAAATACACCTATAAAGAGGTTAAAGAGCGCGAGTTGAACTTGGGTCTCGACCTTCGGGGCGGGATGAACGTTATCATGGAAGTCAGCGTGATAGACGTCATTCGCTCACTGTCGGGCTACAGCGCAGATACGACTTTCAACAAAGCCATTGACCTCGCCATTCAACGCCAAAAGAACAGTAACGAAGATTTTGTAACGCTTTTTGGAAAAGCGTTTCAGGAACTTGCGCCCAATGCGAGTTTGGCAAGTATCTTCAGCACGATGGAGTTGAAAGATAAAATTCCGTTCAATGCCACCAACGACGAAGTGTTGAAAGTCCTTCGCAGCGAATCCGACGGCGCGATATCCACCTCTTACAACATTCTACGTTCCCGTATTGACCGTTTCGGCGTTGCGCAGCCCAACATTCAGGAACTGCAAACTCCCGGACGTATCCTCATCGAGTTGCCGGGCGTGAAAGACCCCGAGCGTGTCAGAAAACTGTTACAGGGAACAGCGCGGTTGGAGTTTTGGGAAACCTATTCTTTCGCCGACCCGGAGATTCTGAACGCTTTTGAAGAAGCAAACAGAAGATTGCGCGACATGCAAGCACTGGAAGAAGGAACAACGTCCGCCGAAGAAACAACAGTCGCCGAAGAAACGCCTGCCGAAGTTACAACGCCCGTCGAAGATCCAACACTTGCCGAAACAACACCATCCGCCGAAGAAACAGCGATGGAACCCGACACCACCTTATCGGCTCTTGAAACCGAACTGTCGGCGTTAGAACAAGCCGTTGACACGACAGCAGAGGAAAAACCGGAATACACCTTTGAACAATACGCCAAAGACAATCCGCTGTACGCTTACCTGCAACCGGCAACATACCAAAACGAACAAGGACAAACCATGGTCAACCCATCGGCTACCATCGGTTACTCTCATATCAAAGACACGGCGCGCGTCAACAAGATGCTCGCTTCCGTTTCCAACCTCTTCCCCCGCAATCTGAAACTGATGTGGACGGTGAAACCCGACAAGAAAGGCTCCAACATCTTGAACTTGGTCGCCATCAAAGCCACCACGCGCGACGGCAGCCCTCGCCTGACGGGAGAAGTCATCACCAACGCACGTCAGGACGTGAGCCATATTGACGGCAGTCCGAATGTCTCCATGTCCATGAACGCAGAAGGCTCGCGCGTCTGGAAACAGATGACGGGTGAGAATATCGGCAAGCAGATAGCCATTGTACTCGACGGCTATGTTTACTCTTATCCCAATGTAAACACGGAAATATCGGGCGGACAGTCGTCCATCTCCGGCGGGAGCATGACCATCGAAGAAGCGCAGGACTTGGCAAATATCCTCAAAGCAGGGAAATTGCCTGCTCCGGCACGTATCATCCAGGAAGCGGTGGTAGGACCGTCGCTCGGACAAGAAGCCATCACTTCGGGGATGTGGTCGTTCTTGCTGGCGTTTATCATGGTGCTTATCTACATGATATTCTTCTACGATAGAGCCGGTTGGACAGCCTCCGTGGCGTTGATTGTCAACCTGTTCTTTCTCTTTGGTGTGCTGACCTCCTTTGGCGCCGCCCTGACATTGCCCGGTATCGCCGGTATCGTCTTGACCTTGGGGATGGCGGTGGACGCCAACGTCATCATATATGAACGCGTGCGCGAAGAACTGTTTGCGGGGAAAGGACTCCGGTTAGCCATCCAGGACGGCTACAAAAACGCCTATTCCGCCATCATTGACGGTAACGTTACCACCCTGTTGACGGCTATCGTGCTGTTTGTCTTCGGTTCAGGTCCCGTACAAGGTTTCGCAACAACTCTGATAATCGGTATTTTAACCTCGCTCTTTACCTCAATCTTCATCACCCGCTTGATATTTGAAACATCGTTGAACAAGAACAAAAAAATAACGTTCGACTCCAAAATAACACACAGATGGTTTACAAACAACAACTTCGCATTTGTGAAAAACCGTAAGATCACCTATGCCATTTCAGGTTCGTTGATTCTGATAAGCATTATTTCGTTGTTTGTTTTAAAATTAAACTTTGGTATTGATTTCAAAGGCGGTCGCTCTTATGTAGTGCGTTTCAATGAAGCCGTTTCGGTTCCCGATGTGCGCTCGGCATTGGGTGATGTATTTGATAAAACACCGGAAGTGAAAACTTTTGGTCCCAGCACACAGGTGAAAATCACGACCGATTATAAATATGACGACAACGACGTCAATGTTGATCAAGAAGTTGAAAGTATGCTCTACACGGCATTAAAACCGTTTTACACGGATGTTGATATTTTGCAAGATGAATTTAGTTCGGAAGCGTCCGGCTTGGGCGAAAATAAATATCTAGGGATTTTGTCTTCCGAGAAAGTGGGAGCAACTATCGCTTACGACATGAAAATCAATGCTTTGTTAGCGATTATCTTCTCACTCTTCATCATCTTCGGATATATCGCCGTTCGCTTTAAAAAGTGGCAATACGGCTTGTCGGGTGTTATCACGCTAGCGCACGACACCCTGGTTACGCTAGGGATGTTCTCGCTACTCTACAGCATCATGCCGTTCAACATGGAGGTTGACCAGGCATTCATCGCCGCCATTCTGACCATCATCGGATACTCCATCAACTCCGTTGTGATCATCTTCGACCGTATCCGCGAAAATGTCAACGAACATCCGAAACGCACCCTGTTCGGTAACATCAACAACGCCATCAACAGCACCTTAGGACGTACCGTCAACACAGCGGGAACGACATTGATCGTGCTTTTGATGATATTCATGTTCGGCGGCGAGAGCGTCCGCGGATTCGTCTTCGCCCTCTTAGTGGGGATATTGGCAGGAACCTACTCCTCCATCTTCAACGCAGGCGAGTTAGCCTACGATATGATCGGCGGGAAAAAACACGATGAGGCTGTGGCGGTGGAAAAGGCTGGGAAAAAATAATACTGGAACCAGCAGCAAGAGAATCTAATGACAGAACAGAACAGGTGTTGATTTTTCAATGCCTGTTTTTTTTATACACTCTATGTTTGGGTGTATAATGTGGTATAGAGAAGATGGTTTTATCAATAAAAATACAAATTCAAAAAGGATTGAAAATTAACAGATTGCATTTTTGCTACATAAGAGAGGGCGCTAATATTTCATGAGACATTCGGCGAGAGCATATTTTTAACTTTTTTCAGAGCATCAACAAAAGCATCTATCTCTTCTTTCGTATTGTAGAACGCAAACGATGCGCGGATGATGCTGGTGAGACCGAAGAAGTCGGCGACGGGTTCGGCACAGTGATGTCCGGTGCGGACAGCGACGCCTAAATGGTCTAAGATGGTTCCTGCGTCGTATGGGTGCACGCCGTCCATGACGAAAGAGACGACGCCCGTTTTATGCTGCGCCGTACCGATAAGTTTGACGAAACCTAAGGCAAGCAGTTGTTTTTCAGCGTATTCGCACAGATTTTTTTCGTATTTTGCGATGTTGTCGAGGCCGATATTCTCCATATAATTGATGGCGGCATGGAGTCCTAATACGCCCGGAACATTGGGCGTTCCGGCTTCAAATTTGTAGGGAAGTTCGTTGTAGGTGGTTTTAGCGAAAGATACTTTTTTTATCATCTCTCCGCCGCCCTGGTAGGGTGGTATCTCGTTGAGCCACTGTTCTTTGCCGTAGAGGACGCCTATTCCCATGGGTGCATACATCTTGTGTCCTGAAAAGCAGTAGAAGTCGCAATCCATCTCCTGAACGTCCACTTTTTGATGCGGTACTGCCTGTGCGCCGTCAACAAGGACGGGGATATTTCTCAAATGCGCCTTTTCGATGATTTCCTTTACCGGATTGACCGTCCCTAAAACGTTGGAGACGTGCGTTATCGCTACGATTTTTGTTTTTTGGTTGAGCAATTCCGGCAATGTTTCTAACTGCAACTCGCCTCTTTTGTTCATCGGAATCACTTTCAGGTGCGCTTTTTTTCGTTCACACGCCATCTGCCACGGGACGATGTTGGCGTGGTGTTCCATGGCGGAGATGACGACTTCGTCGTTTTTCTTCAAAAAACGCTCAGCGAAAGAGAACGCTATCAAGTTGATGCTTTCGGTCGTTCCGCGTGTAAAAATGATTTCGTGCGGATGCCGGGCGTTGATAAACTCGGCAACACGTTTTCGTCCGTCCTCGTAAAACGCGGTGGCTTCATTAGCAAGGAAATGAGCCGCACGGTGGATGTTGGCGTTTTCCTGCTCGTAGTACTGTTTCTCCCGTTCAATGACTACGTGCGGCTTCTGCGTGGTGGCGGCGCTGTCGAAGTATATCAACGGTTTGCCGTGCACTTGGCGCGAAAGCACAGGGAAGTCGGAACGACAATTATTATCCGTGAAAATCTGTGTCATCTGTGTTCTCCGTGTTTAATTATTCATCAAAATATCTTCCAAGGTACGAAAATTTTATAATGGTAATGCGGATTTCAACGAAAGTTTCGAACACTCCAGCACGCATTGTTCACAGATGCCGAGGTTTCCGCTCAGGCGTTCTTTTATCATGTCGGCGTAGCGTTCTTTGAGGGGCGCGATTTTTATTTTTTCGACGATTCCGACGACGAAAGCGTACATGAGCAGGGTGCGTGCATGGTCTTCGTCAATGCCGCGCGAGCGGAGGTAGAAGAGCGCTTCGTTGTCCAACTGTCCTACCGAGGCGCCGTGGCTGCATTTCACGTCGTCGGCGTAAATTTCTAAGAAAGGCTGCGTCTCGATTTTGGCTTTGTCGCTGATGGAGATGTTGCGGCAACTTTGGAACGCCTGCGTCTTTTGAGCGTCTTTGTCCACAAGGACGTGTCCGTTGAAAATCGTGCCGGCGTAATCGTCCAAAACGCCTCTAAACTCCTGTCGTGAGGTGCAGTGCGGCACGGCATGGTGGATGAAGACGTGGTTGTCAATGAACTGGTTTTTATCCATCAGGTAGGCGCCCGATATTTCGGCTTCGGCGTACTCGCCCGACAGGTGAGTGTGGATGTCGTTGCGCAACAGTCCGCCATTCAACGAAATCTGGTTAACATGCAACCTGCTGTCGGCTTCCTGATGAAACATCATCCGGTTGATGATGGTGGTTTCGTTGTTGATATTTTGCAGTTTATAGTATTCTATATCAGCGTTTTGCGCTATGTTCACCTCTGTAACCGAATTGCTGAAAATACGTTGGTGGTTGGTCGAGTCGTCGCAATGCAGGAGCGTTACCTTGCTGTTTTTTCCGACGAGAATCAAATTGCGCACCGACACAAAGAGATTCTGCTGACTGTTATACACATTCATCATCTGCACGGGACGCTCAACGACAACATTGTCAGGTATATAGAGGAATGCACCATCTAACCACAGCGCATCGTTCAACGCCGAAAGTCCGTCGAGGTTTTTGGCATACTGTCCGAAGTACGGTTTTACCAACTCCGGCGTCTCTTCCATGGCAGCGGACAGGCTTCCAAAGACGATACCGTTCTGTAACACAGTCAGTTCCTTGTTGCTGCATAAACCGTTGACGACCGGTATTTCGTAACCGGCTACATCTTTTATGTCGCAACGGAAGCAACAATCTTCGACATCTTGACGCCGGTCGGGCGACAGGATGAAATAGTCGTCCTCTAAAACGCGGCTGAGGTCGGTATTCTTCCACGCTTCGAGTTCCCGTGTCGGAAATCCTGCCGCCTCAAAACGCTCAAATGCCGCCAAACGGATAGCGCCGGCGACGCTGTCACTCTCGGCAAAATGTCGGTATTGCCGGGTGAATAATGATTTTATTGTATTTTCCATAGTGCAAAGATACAACTTTTTCGATTAATTGCACGACCGCCCAAGTTCGACGCAAAGAACCATAACATGCTCGATAATGAAATAAAAGACAATAGCATATACAGAACAATCGGAATAAAGTTAGCAAGGCT
The DNA here is from genome assembly GCA_009777825.1 of Bacteroidales bacterium. GTDB lineage: Bacteria > Bacteroidota > Bacteroidia > Bacteroidales > WRLA01 > WRLA01. The sequence continues at coordinate 8,243 of WRLA01000038.1, read as the reverse complement.
TATATTTCTTGCCCAACGCATGTTTTTTTCCAAATGTGCTTCGTCGTCAAAGTATTGGGAGTAAAGTAGATACCTTTTGTTTTGTGAGGCGTCCAAATCTATGTTTTTTGTTTTTATGGCTTGTAAAACAGCGTGCCGTTGATATGGATGCTCAACCGAGTTAAGTTCCATGTAAGGTTTGTTAAAAATCATACCCGTAAAAAGGTCTTCGTATTTCAAACGGACAATACCCATTCTGTGCTAAGAAAATAACTTGTAACTCGTAACCCGTAACTCTGGATTGCTTCGCTGCGCTCGCAATGACGAACAACGACAATTTGAAATGCCCCCTCTTGTTTGCCCTCATTCTTCATTCTCAATTATTTTTCGTATCTTTACCCCCAAATTTTAACATAGTATAATATTATGAACAACAACATTTTTAGTTATGCAAAACCCGCAAATTTACCGGTGAAACTGTATCCGGCGGGTAGCGAAGACAGAAAACTTTTGAAGTTAGCGTTGGAGCAATTACAGTCCGAAGCCATTGAAATTCCGTTGATTATCGGCGGGAAAGAAGTAAGAACAGGCAACCTCGGCAAGGCGGTGATGCCACATGACCACAAGCATGTGTTGGCGACCTACCACAAAGTCAGCGAAAAAGAGGTGAAAATGGCTATTGACGCCGCTCTGGAGGCGCACAAGTCGTGGTCGGAGATGCACTGGCAAGACCGCGTAGCCATCACACTGAAGGCAGCCAACCTCATCGAAGGAAAATACCGTTACTTGCTCAACGCAGCGACCATGCTGGGACAGAGCAAAAACGCCTTCCAAGCCGAAATAGACTCGTCGTGCGAAACGGTTGATTTTCTGCGTTTTAACGCTCACTTCGCGTCGCAGATCTACGCCGACCAGCCCATCTCCGAAAACGGCATCATCAACAGGATGGAGTACAGACCGTTGGAAGGATTCGTCTTTTCCATCACCCCGTTCAACTTCACCGCCATTGCGTCGAACCTCAACATGTCTCCCGTAGTGATGGGCAATACCGTCATCTGGAAACCCTCTACCACTTCCCTACTCTCCAACTATTTTCTGATGAAGATATTTATGGAAGCCGGACTTCCGGCAGGCGTGGTGAACTTTTTACCCGGCAGCGGCGCGGTCATCGGAGGCGTTGCCTTGAACCATCCGCACTTAGCCGGCATCCACTTTACCGGCTCAACGGGCGTATTCAACAGTTTCTGGGAAACCATCGGCGCCAACATCAACGCCGGAAAATACAAATCATATCCCAAAATCGTAGGCGAAACCGGCGGCAAGGACTTTATCTTTGCACACGCCTCCGCCGACATCAAAGCGCTTTCGACCGCTATCGTGCGCGGCGCTTTCGAGTTTCAGGGACAAAAATGCTCCGCCGCCTCCCGCGCATACATCCCCAAAAGCATCTGGAACGATGTTAAAAAATGTGTGGGCGACATGGTAGCACGCATCAAGATGGGCGACGTCTGCGAATTTACCAACTTCGTCAACGCCGTCATTGACGAAGCCTCGTTCGACAACTGTATGAACTACATCAACAACGCCAAAGCAGCCAAAGACGCCGAAATCGTCATCGGAGGCAAGGGCGACAAGTCGAAAGGATACTTCATCGAGCCGACGGTGATACTGACCACCAACCCGCATTACGTCAGCATGGAAGAAGAGATCTTCGGACCCATCCTCACCGTCTATGTCTATGACGACAATGACCTCGACGCCACCCTGAAACTGTGCGACGAAACATCACCCTACGCCTTGACGGGCGCAGTATGGGCAACCGACCGTAAAGCGCTCTTACACATGGCAGATGTGTTGCGCTACGCAGCCGGAAACATCTATTACAACGACAAACCGACCGGAGCCGTCGTAGGTCAACAACCCTTTGGAGGCGCCCGCGCTTCGGGAACCAACGACAAAGCCGGCAGCCTGCTCAACCTGATGCGCTGGATCAATCCGCGAACCATCAAAGAAACGCTGGTACCACCGACAGACTTTATGTATCCGACGTTTGAGGCTTAAAGAAAACTGATTTACAAAAGCAAAGGGCGCATAAAATGTTGTAATTCAACTATCTTGCGCCCTTTGTGTTTTTGTCTTTGCGTCTCTGCGGTGAAGATGAGGCTTTTTACTTAGAAGATTTACATTGACTGGCGGCAGATGCTTTTACTTTGGCAGTCGGTTTGTTAGTAGTCATTTCCGGACCATAACTGATAGACTTTCCGGCAGAGTAGGCATTGGCTCTAATCATCCAAACGCCTCGCGCGGAATAGTAGTTATCACTACCATAATCAAATATATCCTCAAATACATACCACTCGCCATCCGATATATAATAACCCAATCTTGACGTTGCATTGTAACCGTCCAAGTCCATTCCTAAATAATTAGTTTCTCCGGATGAGGCTGACCAACGCACCATTACATAGAATGTGCCTGAGTATGGAATTTTATTTAAAGTTACATTTTTCCATTGATTTTTTGGAAGTGTAAACGATGAACTTGAGCCTACACGTGTTCCGTATGCATTGTAAATGTCAATGATAACCGTTTTTGAACCGGCATCATCGGCAGACTGTCCATAAACGTCAATACTTATGAGTTCTCCTGATTCTCCAACAGCAAATTCATTGCCCAATGAAACTTCATATCCCGGATTTATACGCCATCCGGTTTCTGCTGACCCATCATCCAAGATATAATTGGTTGCAGAAACATTTTCCGTTTTAAAACTAACTTGATCTCCATAAGCAGTTCCTACTGAATTTATTGCATAAGCACGGACATAATAAGTAGTGTTTGCGGATAAATTGAAGACATCTGTTGTATAACTTCCTGTCCCGCTTCCCGAAACTACGGTTTTGTTATTGCTTGTTGTAGGGTTTTGCGAAGTGGAATAACATACGCCTCTTTCGGTATATGCTGGTGTTCCTGCATTGGAAATATTGCCGCCTAATGTAGCAGAGGTAGTAGATATATAGGTTGCTTGCTGTGTTGACAGCACAGGAACGCTGTTATCCGACGTCTTGAAACTAACCTGCTTTCCATAAGCCGTCCCGGCTGCATTTATGGCATAAGCACGCACGTAGTACGTTGTACTTGGCGACAAGTCGGTTACAGTGGTTGTGTAGAAGCCGGTTTCATTGCCCGAAACCTCCACTTTGTTACTACTTGTCGTAGGATTTTCTGATGTAGAATAGCAGATGCCTTTTTCCGTATAAGCGGGAACGCCTGCCTCCGTAATATTCCCTCCTAAAGTTGCGGAAGAGCCTGTAACATTTGTGGCTTCTGCGGTTGAAAGCGTGGGAAGTGATGCTGCTTTCACCGTTACTGCGCAAGTTGCTGTTTTATTACCGGATTTTGTGATAACAGTGATATTTGCAGTTCCTGTGGTAACGGCGGTTACTTCGCCGTTGGTTACTGTAGCCACTGCCGGGTTGCTGCTTGCCCATGTTACGTTTTTATTGGTGGCGTCCGATGGTTGTATGGTAGCATATAATGTCTCTGTTTCGGCTGCGGCGAGGGTCAAGGTGCTTTTATTAAGCGTTACGCCGGTTACGGGAACGGTTGGCGTTCCACCACCCAGTAACACCTCTATAAAATTCTTGGAGGCGTCTTTCATTTTACTAAAACCGCTCTCTTGCAACGAACTACTACAATCTAATACTAACATTATCATAGCGCTTTTTTGTTCTACGGTAGCCGTGATACCTCCTTCGTTTTTGAATTCCGGATTCTCTGTCCACGATCCATCCGCTAACGTATAAAATTCTTTAATGTCATCTGTTGGAACACTCTCTCCATTAGATCTTATTAAGTTTTGAAATGTAAAACATCGTTTTCCACCTTTCTGTGTTGATACGACATCGTTGCCACTACTACTGCTAAGACCGGAAGAATATTCAATGTTTTTCAGTCCAAGTTCTTGTCCCGAAGCATATAAGGTTCCTTTTATATAAAGTTGTGAACCGGAAGCCCCCCCCCAATTACCACCATCAAAAGTGAAACACTCCTCTGTTCCAAGATCTTTCGAATTTATTTTTAATTCAACACTTTGCGACGTACTTACCTTGTATAAAGAATGGGCTATGTCTGTAAAGGTTTGATTTACGTCTGCCATATCGTTTACAACATACCAACAGCCTTCGCTTGCAAGGCTTTTTATATTTTTTTCAAATTGCGCCTCTTCGTTCGGCTTAATTGCATCATTGATGCCGATAGAATAAGCCTTTATCTCTTTGTTATTTATTTTTTTGTTTATCAATGCGTTAATCTCATTGAGCCACTGTTCGCTGGTTACAGTAAGATCGCCTCTTTCATCATTGGAGCCTTGGTCTAATCCATCTGTAAAAGTAATGATTGACACATTCTCCAAATCGGGTGGGTATTGTGCGGCTACAAGTGTTTCAAGTCCTAATTTTACCGAATAATATAACTTGGTGGCATCACTCATCGGCAAATAGTCTATAAAACTTTTATACTTGTTTTTTGTTCCATCGGTCAACAGGTCTAGATTTTCGCTATTAATATCACTGGCAAAACCGATGATGCCCAAATATGTACCCGGCTCCGTACCTCCTCCTGAGGGAGGTTCTAGCGGTGTGGAGATGTCCGACTTGTCCTTTTTACAAGCCATCGAACATATCACCAAACACGCGATAAACAGTAACGCATACTTTAGTATTGTAAAATTCCCTCTACTCCTGTGGTTTTTCGGACTAACCCCGTTTTTTTGAATGGTCTCTGACTCCATTGCCCTGCTATTACCGACACCGGCTACGGTTTCATGTACGTTAATGTGTGTACTCATTATCTCAATAAATTTTCGTTTATAAATATGGGCGCAAAGGTACGTTTTTTTCTGATTAAAAAATGTTTTTTTTTATTCCTATACCGAAAAAAATAACCATCTTTGCAAAGTTTTTCAAGGTATAGTAGAAAGAAAACGGATTTAAATGCTCAAAATAGAAAACATATCCAAATCCTTCAAAACGGTGAAGGCACTGCAAAACATTGACTTTGAGGTGAATGAGGGCGAGTTGTTTGGCTTGGTCGGACCCGACGGGGCGGGAAAAACAACCCTGTTCAATATCCTCGTAACCTTAACGCATCCCGACGAGGGTAAGGCTTTTGTGGGCGGTTTCGATGTTGGCAAGGATTACCGAAAAATCAAGGAAATCATCGGTTATCTGCCCGGACAGTTTTCGTTGTATGCCGATCTGAGTTGTTACGAAAACTTGGATTTCTTTGCCACATTATATGGTAACACCATCGAAGAAAACTACGAAATCATCAAACCGATATGGCGACAGTTAGAGCCGTTTAAGAAGCGCAGGGCGGGTAAACTTTCCGGCGGGATGAAGCAGAAGTTGGCGTTGTGTTGCGCTTTGGTGCATCGTCCGTTGGTTTTGTTTTTGGACGAGCCCACTACTGGCGTTGACCCTGTCTCAAGACGTGAGTTTTGGGACATCCTCAAAGAACTGAAAAAGAAGAATATAACCATCTTAGTATCAACGCCCTACATGGACGAGGCAAGCCTTTGCGACCGTGTCGGTTTAATCCAGGATGGCAAAATGCTGAAAATCGGGACGCCGACAAGCATCGTCAACGACTTTTCGGGCATGCTCTTTTCGATGCGTACCAACGATATGTACCGGATTATCAAACAATTAAGTCAATGCAACGCCGATTTCACTTACTATCCTTTCGGTCAGCATCTGCACATAGCAACGCCCAATCAGGAAGAAACGGATAAGGTATTTAACTTTTTGGAGCAAACCGGAGATAAAAAAAGAGAGATGAAAGCAACCAAGCCGACTATTGAGGATTGTTTTATTCAGTTGATAAGAGGTAAGATGAAATAACAAAACCGGTTTACATTCCGGGTTTTATCATGAGTGAGTGATGAAACCGAATAATTCGGAAAAAGTTGTATCTTTGCATTTCATAAAAATAACGTTCATGCCACAGATTTATAGATATTTAGCCAAGTCTTCATGATGAATATGACAAATACCCTTTCCGAACATTCGGAGCCAAGCATCATCGTCAGGAACTTAACCAAGAAGTTCGGCGATTTTGTCGCCGTGAACGATATTACCTTTGAGGTAAAGAAGGGCGAGATTTTCGGATTTTTGGGCGCTAACGGCGCAGGCAAGACGACGGCGATAAAGATGCTCTGCGGATTGCTCTATCCCACTTCGGGCGAGGCTTATATCGCCGGCTATAACGCTTTTACGCAAGGAAAAGAGATTCGGAAAAACATCGGATACATGAGCCAGCGTTTTTCGCTGTACGAGGATTTGAAGGTAACGGAGAACATCGAACTTTTCGGAACCATTTATCACCTGCCGAAGAAAATCCTGAAAGAGCGTATGAATCAAATCATTACGCGCTTGAACATGGAAAGTTACGCCGACGACTTGGTGCGCTCTTTACCCTTGGGACAGCGACAGAAATTGGCGTTTGCCACGGCGCTCGTCCACGAACCCGAAATCATCTTTTTGGACGAACCCACCAGCGGCGTTGACCCGCTGGTGAGACGCGAATTTTGGAATATGATCTATGACGCCGCCTCAAAAGACGTAACTGTCTTTATAACAACGCACTACATGGACGAAGCCGAATACTGCGACCGCGTCTGCATCTTAGCCGACGGCGCAGTACAACTGATTGGAAACCCCGAAGACCTGAAACAACAACTGAACGTGCACAACATGGACGAGGTCTTTTTTAAATTTGTCAAACGATAACATCACAACATCATGGAAGGATTTAAAGCCGTACTAATCAAAGAGTTCCGACACATTTTCCGCGATGTGCGGACGTTGGTCATGGTCTTTGCCATCCCGATTGTCATGGTGATTCTCTTCGGCTACGCCATCAGCAACGAAATCAAAAACACCAAAATCGCCATCTTAGACAAATCGCACGACCCGCTCTCCGAAAAATTGATAAAAAAGGTCATCTCAACCAATTACTTCCAGAATATCAACACTTTAAGCAACGACAAAGAGATAGAACCGACTTTTAAAGAGGGGAAAATCCGCTTAGCATTGATTATTCCGGAAGGCTTTGAAGAGTCTTTTTACAGAGAGCGACACGCTGTCATTCAACTCGTTGCCGACGCCGCCGACCTGAACAATACCTTGACCTTGACAAGTTACATGCAAACCATCATCAACGATTTTCAACTTGAACAGAACCGCCTCTTCCCTCATATTCAACCGTTTGACATCACCGTCAAGATGGAATACAATCCGGAAATGAAGAGCGTTTTCATGTTTATACCCGGAAATATCGCCATGGTGATGGTCATCGTTACGGCGTTGATGACCTCCATCACCCTGTCGCGCGAGAAAGAGAGCGGCAGCATGCGCATGCTGATGATCACGCCGATACGTCCGGTGTACATCGTTCTGGGGAAAATCATTCCCTACATGTTGATTTCCTTTTGCAGCGCCATCGTCATCCTGTTGATGGCTTACTTCGTCTTTCAGATGCCCGTGGTGGGCAATATTTTTCTGTTATTGCTGATTTGTCTTACATTTATGTGTACGGCTTCGGCATTTGGAATTTTGATTTCTACCGTTGCGCCGACCCAGCAAGTTGCCATGATAGGCACCATGATGGGACTGTTTTTGCCGACGATGCTCCTGTCAGGCTTTATCTTCCCGATAGAAAATATGCCGTGGATTTTGCAGATTCTCTCCAACATCGTGCCTCCGAAATGGTTTATCATCGCCGTGAAAGATGTGATGATAAAAGGATGCGGATTCTTTGAGGTGTGGCGACCATTTTGTATCTTGCTGGGTATGAATGTTTTATTGATTGGAGTGAGTTTGAGGAGGGTGGGGAAAAGGTAATTTGCTGCGCAGATGACGCAGATTTAAAGATTTAAGAATTTAAAGATAGATAAAATGTAAAAAACTCTGTGTAACTCTGTGAACTCTGTGCCTCTGTGCTGAAGATAATTATAATTCAACACAGAGACACAGGGGACACAGAGGTTCACAGAGAAAAATTAGTGTAAATTCGTGTAATTAGTGGCAAAAGTTGTATCTTTGCATTTCACATTTCACATTTTATGTCTATAGAATACTGGTGATGCGTTAACTTTTAGAATATATTTATAATTAATTGATATACATATAGATACAAGCGTTTTTTGATTTTTTGATTTGAATTGATTGTAATTTTGCACTCTTAATAATAATAGTGTGAAA
>WRLA01000037.1 GCA_009777825.1 Bacteroidales bacterium | reverse complement strand
TCGCCGATGGCGAAAGTCTTACTCCATGTCTCTTGGTTGTGTGCCGGCAGATACTCTACGCCGTCAATATACCACTCCAAACTAACTACTTCCACGCCCATATTCTCTGTTTCTGCCCGAAACTCAATCACATTCTCACAGATAGGATTGTTTTCCAAATCCTGATAGTGGATGTCGTTGGCGTAAAAGGCGGCTTGCAGGTCGCGCATGGCGGAATAGGCGAGGTAGTAATAGGATTCAGCCGGTCCGGTTCCGTAACACAAAATAATAAGACCTGCGTCATTGGTAAAGTAGTATGATGCGGTTTCATCGGCTAGCGGCATGGTATAGAACGACATGCCTGAGGCGGTATTATCTATCCAACTGCCGCCACTCAAAGAGGCAGGCGGCGCCCCACCAATAGAGACTTTGGTGTTCTCTTGCGTGACAGTAGGAGTAACCACTAAGGCATAATGCGCATTTAATGCAGTACCACCGGTAGGTGCAAAAGGCGCAATCAGCGCTTCGGTAACTGTCTGTTCTATCGCCGGTAGCCAGCACTGGGCAGGGTCGGAAATATTCATGCCATTATATTTAGCTCCAACAAGATAAGTGCAAACGCCTACCGGCTTGTCGGCATCAATATAGCAGCCGTTATTAGTTAAAAGCGTTTCTAATTCAATGTATTCACCGGCATCTATAGTATAAGTCCCGCTTGAAGAGTATATGAACGTGCCGTCTGTTTGTGTAATGGTGGTACCGTCTTGCGATGCAACGATACGCACTCTATCTTTAGCAAGATGTGAAACCGGCACAAAAAACGCTTGCCCCCAAGTATTGATAGGAGCCAGCTGTTGAAATAAACAATCAGTAGCCTCATAATCGGCGGGAATCTGAACGGTCCGAGTAACTGCAAAAAATGCAACAGGATTATCAGCAGTAATATGAGATCCGGTCATGTCGTCTGAAGAAGTTCTGTAATAAACTTCCCCCGCATCAAGTGTTTCCTCCCAAACCTTATTATGATATAAATTAGTATTGTCTTTAATCGCCACAACAGCGTAGGCGTCAACACTAAAAGGAGTATATGATATTTGGTAATAATCGACATCCAAAGCTTTTACCGGCAAAATATTGGTAGCATCGGCTGAAAATCCACGTTGATTCAAAGCATAAACCGTAACCGGCTCCTCGCTGGTGATACGAATACTTCGATTGGATACACCCATCGTTGTATTATATACAGATTGTCTCTCTCCTTTATCTTCCGGATAGTCAAGCCTATAGGTAAATACTTCGTGTGCGCCAATATTAAAATGGACCTCTGTGCCTAAATTAGTGAAATAGATGGTTCCTGCGGTTGGATCATTTCCACTTACAATGCGAATTTGCAAATTAACTACAAGATATGATCCAGAACCATTTTGCCCAAAAGTCAACCAAAATTCTTTCCCTCCGGTACTTTGCGCCCAAATGGAGAAAACGCTCATAACAATTGCTATTATTAAAAGTACTCGTTTCATATTTTCATCATTTTATTTTTTGTGCAAAAGTACAAAAATAATTTCATTCATGTGTTTTCGAGGGATTGCGGGTCATAGACTATGCTCAGTAACCAAGCCCGTAATGACGGCGTAAGGCGGGGGCGTTACCATCGTCGTTGGAATTGCCATCGTGATGGTGTCTCAAAAGTCAAAAAACTCTGTGTTCTTCAAAAAACATTTTCCTTTTCTTTTACTGAATAACTGAATTTTTAACGCAAAGGCGCAAAGATTTTTCGCAAAGTACGCAAGTGGCTAATGACATCATTGCGGGCAACGACCCGCAATCTCCTGTTCGACGCTTTGCTTTAGGGGATTCCTGCTTTCGCAGGAACCGACGCCAAGTCGAGCGCAATCGAGCTTGCTCGAATTGCCGAGACGCGAAGGAGGAAGACAAAGTCAATGACGGTGTTACTCTTTGCGCCCTTTGCATTTTTTATATAACAAATCCCTATTTATTTGAAAATAAGGGAATAAGGAATATTTGCGGGGGACTTCTTTTCTACTAAGGGAACCATTTTACAACGGAAAATACCCACTCTGTGGTAAAAAAAACTCTGTGAAACTCTGTGTCTTTCAAAAAGCATCTTCCTTTTCTTTTCCCTTTTGGGGAAAATGCCGGAGGCAAAAGGGGCTGCCTCTGTGCTGAATAACTCAAAGTCTCACATCGCAAATCGCAAATCGCAAATCTCACATCTCACATCGCCTCAATGCATAATATTCTTCATCTTAATCCAGAAAACCTCAACTTTCAGCGTGCCGGTTATCGTTGCAGTCGTATTATTCGCATAAACCACTTCCATTTTAATCTCATATACGCCGGTTTCAAACTCTTTGCTCCAGGCCAACATATCCTGCGCATCGGTTTCCTCGACGTCGTCAATAAACCATTTCAGACTGCCTGCATCGGGGTGTAAGCCCTCTATCTCGACGTGGAAGTCCACATTTTTGGAGCAAAAACAGGTCTAATCTTCTGATTATGAGTAAAATTCATGAAAAACACCTATGCAAAACAAATACAAATTACTGACAATCAATTTGTTATATTAACATTTGATTATTAATATCTTGCCAAAAAAAAGGAAAACAGGGAAATTTTAATGCGTTTGCCCTGTGCCACACCTCCTCCGTTAAACAAAAAATCGTACCTTTGCAAAAAAAATTTCGGCTTATGGGTGGCATAGTAAAATACAATGGTGTAATGAAAAAAATCATTGATATACGAGGCAGAAAAGCAATATTAGACAGCGATGTAGCCGATCTATACAATGTGGAAATAAGGGACATCAACAAATCTGTAAAGAACAACTTTCGCAAATTTCCGGACGGGTACATTGTTTCTTTGACCGGTGCGGAAAAGGCAGAGGTGGTGGAAAAATTCCACCACCTCGAAAAAATCAAATTTTCACCGGTTTTTCCAAATGCCTTTACCAGAAAAGGGATACAAAAATGATATGGAAAGAGAATTTTTACCGATAATAGAAGAGTTTTACAGCCTCCAGGGCGAGGGTTTTCACACAGGAAAAGCGGCGTACTTTTTGCGCGTCGGTGGTTGCGACGTGGGTTGTCATTGGTGCGACGAGAAACGCTCGTGGAACGCCGAAGCGTGGGAGATGGTTGACGTGGAAAAAGTCGTCCGGCGTGCCGCGCAACACCCTGCCAACGCCGTCGTAATAACCGGCGGAGAGCCGCTGATGTGGAACTTAGACTACCTCTGCCAACTTTTCGACAACCACGGTATCCAAAAGTTTTTAGAGACATCCGGCGCTTACCCGCTTTCCGGAACATGGGACTGGATCTGCCTGTCGCCCAAAAAAAACGCCCCTCCCCTACCTGACTTGCTTCACGCCGCTAACGAATTAAAAATCATCATCGAAACGAAAGAAGACTTCGCGTGGGCGGAAGAACAAGCCGCCTTAGTCTCGTCCGCCTGTAAACTGTGGCTGCAGCCCGAATGGGGACGCTCCCAACAGATGATGCCCACCATCGTAAAGTACATCTTAGCCCATCCGCAGTGGAGTATCTCGCTGCAAAGTCATAAATATATGAGGATACCGTAAAAAATTTTTTTTAAATGTTTTTTATATCAAAAAAAGTTGTACCTTTGCACCCCCGAAAAAAATAGTTTCAGGGAGAATAAAAAAAGAAGAAAATTCAAAGAAGATAAAATAGAATCTGACGATGAACCAGAGAATTAGAATCAAACTTAAGTCATACGATTACAGCCTGGTGGACAAATCCGCCGAGACAATCGTAAAAACGGTAAAGGCTACCGGTGCAGTAGTCAACGGACCAATACCGTTGCCGACGCACAAGCAGATTTTCACCGTATTGCGCTCAACCTTCGTGAACAAAAAGTCGCGCGAACAGTACGAGTTGAGTTCTTACAAACGCCTGCTCGACATCTACAGCACCACATCGAAGACCATTGATGCGCTGATGAAACTCGAACTGCCAAGCGGCGTTGAAGTAGAAATAAAAGTATAAAGTAGTAACAACACTAAAGTTTTAAGACAATGTCAGGACTTATAGGAAAAAAGATAGGGATGACCAGCGTTTACAACGAAAACGGGAAAAATATTCCGTGTACCGTGATTGAAGCCGGTCCGTGCATCGTTACCCAGATCCGGTCGAAGGATAAAGAGGGGTACGACGCCATTCAATTAGCCTTTGACGAAAAAAAGGAGAAGCGCACCACCAAAGCGCTCATGGGACATTTCAAAAAGACCAATACCACGCCTAAGAAGGTGTTGATGGAGTTTACCCGTTTTGAAGAAGGACACAGAAAACAATTAGGCGAGACCCTGAAAGTTGACGTCTTCGTAGAAGGCGAGTTTGTGGACGTGGTCGGCACCAGCAAAGGAAAAGGTTTCCAAGGCGTTGTGAAGCGTCATGGTTTCAGCGGCGTCGGACAGAGTACGCACGGGCAGCACAACCGGCTGCGGGCGCCCGGATCCATCGGAGCCTCGTCGTACCCGTCGCGCGTGTTCAAAGGCATCCGCATGGCAGGACGCACCGGCGGAGACACCGTCAAAATGATCAACCTGCAAGTAGTAAAAATCATACCGGAGAAAAACCTCATCGTCGTCAAAGGCGCCGTGCCGGGTTGTAACGGTTCATACGTAAAAGTAGAGAGATGGAGTTAGCAATATATAATAAGGAAGGCAAACCAACCGGACGCACGGTTGTATTAGACGACGCCATTTTCGGCATAAAGCCGAACGACCATGCCATATACTTAGATGTCAAACACATCAGGGCAAACCAGCGTCAAGGAACACACAGTTCAAAGCCACGTAGCATGGTAACGGGCAGCACACGCAAACTGAAACGCCAAAAAGGCACCGGCGGCGCACGCGCCGGCGACATCAAAAACCCGCTCTTCAGAGGCGGCGGACGCGTTTTTGGTCCCGAACCGCGCGACTACAGTTTTAAACTGAATAAAAAAGTAAAAAGTTTGGCACGCAGGTCGGCATTGTCGTATAAAGCGATAAACGATCAAATCATCGTCATCGAAGACCTTACATTCGACACGCCCAAGACAAAAAACTTCAAAAGCGTATTGCAAAACCTCGAACTCAACAATAAAAAAACATTGTTGATACTCCCCGATACCAACGCAAACGTGGTCTTGTCTGCCCGCAACCTTTGCGAAGTAGGCATCCTCAACGCCGACAGCATCAACACCTACGACGTGCTGAACGCACAAACCATGCTGATATGCGAAAGTTCAATTCCCGGAATTGACGCGATGTTCGCATGATGCGTAAACAAATTACAAGCCTCCCCATGAAAATTTGAAAAAATTTTCATGGGGAGGCTTGTAAATCATATTAAAATTACAGTTCAGACAAAAGAAAAAGGCAATTTTTCGTCCGACAAAACGTTGTTAGATTTTATTTACAGCATATAGTTGAAATTGGGAAAGCAGATAGATCATACAAAGATGCCCAAGCACGTCGCCATCATCATGGACGGCAACGGTCGCTGGGCGCAAAAACAGGGGCAGGAGCGCCTTTTCGGACATCAGCACGGGATACGTCCTATCAGGACAACCATGGACGCATGTAGGAAGATGGGCATCCGCTACCTGACGCTCTACGCTTTCTCCACCGAAAACTGGAAACGCCCACACGACGAAGTCGAAGGGCTGTGGGACTTGCTCACACAAGCCATCAGCGACGAAACGGAAACACTGCTAAAAAACAACATCCGTCTCCGCGTCATCGGCAACATCGCAGCGCTGTCGCCAAAAGCCAAACGCTCCCTCCAAGAATGTTTGGAAGCAACACAACACAACACCGACTTCGTCATCATCTTAGCGCTCAACTACGGTGGACGCAACGAAATCGTTACCGCCGCACAAACACTCGCACAACAAGCCCTCGACGGCAAAATAAAACCGCAAGATATTGACGAACAGACCTTTGCCAACGCCATGATGACCGCCGCAATCCCCGACCCCGACCTGCTCATCAGAACCGGCGGAGAACTGCGCATCAGCAATTTCCTACTGTGGCAGGCTGCTTACGCCGAACTCTACTTCACACCCGTCCTGTGGCCCGACTTCGACGAACAAGATTTTAAGGACGCCATCACCGCTTTTCAACAACGGGAACGACGGCTCGGAACAATAACGGCACAATATTTGTAAACCATAAATGAAAATGACTCGAATGAAGCATATAATATATCGTAACACGCTGATTCTCTTCTTATTCACGCTTCCCGTGTGGCTTTTTGCGCAAACCTCGCTGGGAGATGTCCTGACATTGAACTACAACACTCCGAAAACCTACGAGATAGGCGGCATCACCGTCTCCGGCGTGCAGTATTTGGACAGAAACGTGCTGATTATGATTTCCGGACTCGCCGTAGGTGACCAAATAGCCATTCCGGGCGACAACATCACCAAGGCAATCAACAAGTTATGGGATCAAAACCTCTTTGAAGATGTGAAAATCTACGCAACCAACGTCCAGGACAACAAAATCTTCTTAGACATCTACCTGCAAGAACGCCCACGACTTAGTAAGTTCAAAATCACCGGATTAAAAAAGTCCGAAGTGGATAACATCCGCGACGAAATCAACATCACCCGCGGCGACGTCGTTACCGAAAATCTGCTCATCCGCACCGAAAACATCATCAAGCGCCATTTTATCAAAAAAGGCTACCTCAACACCGTCGTTACCATGACGGAAGAACCCGACACCACTCGAAGAAACGAAGTAACCTTAATCATTGATATACAGAAGAATAAAAAGGTAAAAATACAGGAAATTGCCCTCGAAGGCAACCAGATACTCTCCGACAGCAAGATTAAGTCGGCAATGAAAAAGACCAAAGAACGCGGAAACTTTCGCCCCGTCAACTACGCTGACTCGCTGATTTTCGGAATTGCCAAAGGAGCGGTTGTGGTAGCGCCACACCAAATAATAGACAACATGGCACGATGGCAAAGCAAATACCTCAACCCGCGCATCTTCAAATCATCAAAATTTATCGAAAGCGAATACAACGAAGACAAAGCCGCCATCATCAACAAATACAACGAATTAGGATACCGCGACGCACGCATTATGAGCGATACCGTCTATAAGTTCGACAACAGAGACATCGTCATCCGATTGAGTTTCGAAGAGGGAATAAAATACTATTTCGGAGACATTACGTGGGTCGGAAACACCAAATATTCCGACGAACAACTGAACAACATCCTGAAAATCGAAAAAGGCGACGTGTACAACCGTTCCGCGATGGAATCCAACCTCTTCTACAACCCTAACGGATTCGACGTCAGTTCGTTATATATGGACGACGGTTATCTGTTCTTCAACGTAACGCCGGTAGAGATGCGCGTTAACGGCGACTCCATTGACATCGAACTCCGCATCTACGAAGGCATCCAAGCCCGCGTCAATAAAGTCGGCGTCAAAGGAAACACCCGCACCAACGACTACGTCATCATCAGAGAATCGCGCAGCCGCCCGGGAGAACTTTTCAACCGCTCGGCAATCATCCGCACGCAAAGAGAATTAGCACAGTTACAGTACTTTAACCCCGAGAAGTTGGGATTGGACTACAACCCCAACCCCGCCGAAGGAACCGTTGACCTCACCTACATCGTCGAAGAAGCCTCCGCCGACCAAATCGAACTGTCCGGCGGATGGGGCTACGGCAGAATCATCGGAACACTCTCGCTCAAATTGGGCAACTTCTCCGTGCGCAACATCCTCAAAAAAGATGGATGGAAACCACTACCGTCCGGCGACGGACAACAACTTGTCCTCAGTTTCCAAACCTACGGACGCGACTACTGGAGTACAGGTTTCTCATTCGTGGAGCCGTGGTTGGGCGGAAAAAGAGCCAACGCCCTCTCGTTCCAATACTATTTCTCCAACTATTCCAACATCAGCGACCGCAAAAAAAGCGACCCGAACTATTACTTTTTCAAATGCCATCGCGTGGACGTAGGCTTAACACACCGGCTGAAGTGGCCCGACGACTTTTTCTCTATCTACACCGGCATAGGCTTGGAGTTCTACAACCTGCTCAACTATTCGGCGCTCTTCCCCGTCGGGTCGGGAAAAGGACATTTCTACAACTTCAACGCCAACATCGCCCTTCGGCGCAACAGCACCGATAGTTGGATCTATCCGCGTGTAGGTTCTGACGTAACGTTGGGCGTGAAACTCACTCCACCATGGTCGTATCTCGGCGTCAGCGACTACAAAAGCGAGAACGAAGATATTAAATTCCGCTGGATAGAATATCACAAATGGAGACTCAACGCCGTCTTCTACCAAAGAATCGTCCAAAACTTGGTACTCTCCACAAAAGTACGTTTCGGTTTCCTCGGACACTATAACCCCGAACTCGGAACAACCTACTTCGAACGCTATTTCCTCGGCGGCGACGGACTTTCCGGCTATAACAGTTACGACGGACGCGAAATCGTCTCCATGCGCGGCTATACCAACCAATCCATCACGCCATATTACGGCAGCGGAATCGGTGGCACGATTTATGATAGATACTCCATGGAACTGCGTTATCCGATAACGTTAAACCCTTCGGCTACGATTTATGCCTTAGTCTTCGCAGAAGCAGGAAACTGCTGGGACGGATTTAAAAACTTTAACCCGTTCAGCACCTATAAGTCAGCCGGCGTCGGAATACGCTTCTTCCTGCCGATCTTTGGAATGTTGGGACTCGACTGGGGCTACGGATTCGATGACGTACCCAACGCCCCGTCGGCGAATAAGGGACAGTTTCACTTCTCTATCAACAATTCCATTGACTAATTAATTGAAAATTGAAAATTGAAAATTGAAAGTTGAAAGTTGAAAATTAAAAAGTATAAAGTATAAATTAAAAAAGTATAGGATTATGAAAAACACCGCATTAAAAATTGGATTTATCTGTTGTTTCTTAACGATTTGCGCGTTTCTGCCGCAGGCAAACGCCCAGAAAATCGCATTTGTGGACAGCAACTACATTCTTCAAAACATTCCCGAATATAGCGACGCGCAAGCGCAGTTAGACACGCAATCGAAAGAGTGGCAAAAAGAGATTGACGCCAAGTTCTCCGCCGTCGAGAAACTCTATCAAAACTATCAAGCCGAAGCCGTATTGATCCCCGAAGACCTCCGCAAACAGAAAGAAAAAGAGATCATCGACGCAGAAAAAGCAGCGCAAGCGCTCCAAATGCAACGCTTCGGCTCCGAAGGCGACCTCTTCAAAAAACGCGAAGAACTTGTCAAACCCATTCAGGATAAAGTCTTTACCGCCATCGAAGCCATCGCCGTAGAGAAAAATATCGGTATCGTCTTAGACAAAGCCGGCGCCGTTACCATGCTCTTCGCCAACGTCAAACACGACATCAGCGACGACGTGCTTATCAAAATGGGATATGGGTATAATATTAAACGATAAAACCTTATAAAAATGAAAAGAATCATTGTAATCGCAGCATTATGTCTCGCTGCAATCAGCACAGGATGTTTCACCACCACGAGAGTACATACCGTTCCGGCAGAGGTAACGGTCTATACCGTCATTCCCGTAGCGCCGCCGCCGGTCGTTGTTACCACCGGTCCCGGCTACATCGTCCAACCCGCCCCGAGTTATATCTGGATAGACGGCTACTGGACATGGGATTATTACAAAGCCGCCTACGTCTGGGTACCCGGCTATTGGGCAAAAACACCCTACGCCAACGCCATCTGGGTGCCGGGCTATTGGGAGTACAGACCGGCAGGCTATGTGTGGGTCAGCCCTACATGGCTCAACCGCGGATACTCCCTCCCCTACGGATATTACGACGGTCGCTACGACTACTACGGACGCCCCGTCTATTATCCCAAACCCGTCTATCAAGCCAACAGCCGCGGCTACTCCTACAGTTACGACCACCGCTCCGAATACACCGGACGGGAATATAGCAGTTATTACGAAGAAAACAACAGGGGCGGCTCCTCCGGACGCACCCCGACAAATCCAGACCAAGGCTCATCCGGACGCACTCCGACAACGCAACCCACAGACCAAGGATCATCAGGACGCACCCCAACAACCACACCACCCCAAGACCAAGGTTCATCGGGACGCACCCCAACAACCACACCACCCCAAGACCAAGGCTCATCGGGACGCACTCCGACAACTCAGCCCGCCCAAGAACCGGGGCGTACACCAACAACTCAGCCCACACAGCCCACGCAACCGACACAGAATCAAGGAACACCGGGACGCACGCCAACAACACAACCCACCCAGCCTACACAAAACCAAGGGACATCTGGACGCACACCAACAACACAGCCTACACAGGATCGAGGTAATACGGGATCAGGCGGAAGAAATTAGATATGAGATGCGAGATTGT
Organism: Bacteroidales bacterium; assembly: GCA_009777825.1. GTDB lineage: Bacteria > Bacteroidota > Bacteroidia > Bacteroidales > WRLA01 > WRLA01. The sequence continues at coordinate 16,369 of WRLA01000037.1, read as the reverse complement.
GAGACGTGAGACGTGAGACGTGAGACGTGAGATTGTGAGACGTCCTGTCATTGCGGGCTTGACCCGCAATCCCCTGAATAAAGCAGGGGATGCTGAAACAAGTTCAGCATGACATACTCCGTCCTCTGTGAACCTCCGTGAACCTCCGTGAACCTCTGTGAACTCAGTGCCTCTGTGCTGAAAAAATGCTCTAGATGGCTTCGCTACGCTCGCAATGATGGGATGAGTCTCACAATCTCACGTCTCATCCGTGTTCTTTCAGCCCTGTACCGCCCTCCGTATCGCCATCAGTTTTTCCAAAAGACTTTCCAATAGATCCAATGGCAGCATGTTAGCACCGTCGGATTTGGCTTTGGCGGGGTTGGGATGTGTTTCGATGAAGATGCCGTCCACGCCTGTGGCAACGCCGGCTTTGGCGATGGTCGCTATCAGGTCGGGACGTCCGCCCGTTACGCCGGACGACTGGTTGGGCTGTTGCAGCGAATGGGTGCAGTCCAAGACCACCGGCACGCCAAACGCCTGCATGGTCGGAATGCCGCGATAATCCACCACCAAGTCCTGATAGCCAAGCATCGTTCCGCGCTCGGTGAGCAGTACGTTTTGGTTTCCGGCAGCGCGCACTTTTTCTACTGCGAACTGCATTGCCTCCGGCGAGACGAACTGTCCCTTTTTGATGTTGACGTACTTTCCGGTCTGTGCCGCTGCCAGCAAAAGCGAGGTCTGACGGCATAAGAACGCCGGAATCTGCAGCATATCTACATACTCCGCCGCCATCGCCGCCTCTTCGTCAGAATGGATGTCGGTTACCACCGGAAGGCGGTACTCCTCCCCTACCCTTTTCAAAATCTCCAATCCCTTCTCGTCGCCGATACCCGAAAAGGAGTGGAGGCTCGACCGGTTGGCTTTCCGGTAGGAGGCTTTGAAGATGTAGGGGATTTGCAATCTGTCGCAAATCGCCGAAATGCGCTCGGCTATCTCGAAAGGCATCTCTTCGTTTTCAATCACGCACGGTCCGGCGATTAGAAAGAAGTTGCCGCTGGCGAGGTGTTTTATGTTTTTAAGAGTCGTCATTTTCTGTTTATCATTCATAACCATAAACTATATCATAATCCCAATAAGACCATTTGAAATTTACATCTGGGGGCTTTTGGGTAGTATATGAGGCTTCGTAATACCCATTAGCAATTCCATACATTATATTCCAACCTTTTGTAAAGGAACAATCATATTCGTCGCAATAAGAAGTATAACCATAATCGTCGTCATAATAAGTATTGTGTCCTTTAATAGTAAAATCTCTGTCAGCATACATATAAAAAGCCCCACCATGTTCCTCATCATTATTCCTATCCATCATATAAGAAAATCGCCCAATTCGTCCTTCCTTACTATCATACGAAAATATCATAATGTCTCCTGTTTTTGCTTGCGGGTCGCTTATTGTTCCGTCAAAATCATCAAATTTATCGGTAAAACCACGCAAACATTCTTCAGAAATAGTTTCCGGAAGGATTAACTTAAAACCGCCATTTGCATATTTACCGGAAGCGATTACGTGTGAGTACTCGTAATCGCCGTCGTCATAGTACACCGGTGCTAATGCCCTTATAGTGGCAATTTTGTTAGAATAATTACCCTCTATCGTTATTACTGATGCTCCGTCTGCAGGATCGTCGCTTTTGCTAGAATCCTTTTTGCACGAAGCAAAAGCCGCCATTAATACCATTGCGGCTGTGATTAAAGTTAAAATTTTTCTGCTCATTCTTGTTATTATGTTATTCCGGATGCAAATATACATGAAATTTTCGAATCGTGTACGGATGGATTTTCATTTTTCCAGCAACCATTCAAATACATTTTTATGTATGATTCCTTTCTATTAATTTTTTCATACTGCAAAGATATGACAAATTATTAAAACTTGCAGAAATTGCAAGTTTTAATAATTTTTACTTTATCACCACCTCATCCACAAAAATCCAACTATCCTTCCCCGCGCCCACGTGCCATGCGGGGCATTTTCCGATACTCTTTGCTACCACTTTCACATATCGGGCAGCGACGGGACGGATTTTTAGTTCAAACTCTTTGACGATGGAGCCTTCGGCGTCTTCGGGGAGGGTGTTTTTGACTGTTCCTGCGTTTTGGAAGTTTTGTCCGTCGTTAGAGGTGTAGAAATCAACCTGTTGCGGCATAAAAATCCACGAGCCTTGCTCTTGCAGGCATCCGAGCGCTAAGTAGGAGAGGGTTTTCGGCTCGCTCATGTCCACGACAAATTCTACATCTTGCGCGTAATAGCCTTGCCACGCTCCGGTGCGGAAGTTCTCACCGCCGCGGATGCCGTCAATCAGGGCGTTGTCGCCGCCGGCGCTGTATTGACCGGCGTATTCTCCGGTGATGACGATGCTGCGGTTGGGCGGCAGTTTCACGAATGTGGCTGTCGTGATTTGGCTCTCGCTCAGATTTTCCGTCTTGGCGTACATCGAAATGGTGCAATCTTCGGTAACGGTAAAAGGGGCGGTATATAGTTCAAACGACGAAACGCCGTCGCATGGCGTATAATATATCTTCACATCGCTATCCGCACAAGCCAGCGTTACTTCGGTCGTTTCGGTAAAAACTCTGTCTCCCTGCGCCACAAACGGAACGGAGACAATCTGATAATCAGTTATTTCCATTCTTGGGAGTTCCGTTCCCCACGCTTCATTGGGTTGAGCGCTCATTTCAAAAACCAACTTTCCGCCTTTTGTGATGTCCTGATGCGTGAAATAGTTCTTGTTGTAGTTTGTTCCGTTGAGTTTCGCCGACCGGATATAGATATTTTTATCGGAGTTATTTTTGGTTTCGACAACAAAGGTATTTCCGTTTTCGAGGTTAATGGTAACTTTTTTGAACAAAGGACTTCCGATGATGTACTGATTGCTTGCAGGCGTAACGGGATAAAACCCCATGGCGCTCAACACATACCACGCCGACATCTGTCCGCAGTCTTCATTGCCGCACAGTCCGTCGGGGGCTGCCTGATACATCTCTTTCATGATTCGACGTGCCATCTGCTGTGTTTTCCATGGCTGTCCGGCGAAGTTGTAGAGGTAAGCGATATGGTGGCTGGGTTCGTTGCCGTGCGCGTATTGACCGATAAGTCCGGTGATGTCGGCTTGGTCGCGTCCCGTCGTTTCGCTGTTTTCCGAAAACAGTTTATCCAACATCTCGCAAAATGCCTCATTGCCTCCGTGCAGCGTTATCAGGGTGTTGATGTCGTGAGGGACTGCGAAGTTATATTGCCAGGCGTTGGCTTCGGTGTAGTTGAAATTGACCTCTCGCGGGTCGAACGGCTCGAACCATTTTCCGGAATAACGCGCTCTCATAAATTTCGTCTGCGGGTCGAAGAGGTTTTTGTAGGATTGCGCCCTTTTGGTGAAATATCCGATGTCCAAACTTTTTCCTAACTCTTTTGCCATCATGGAGATACACCAGTCATCGTAGGAATATTCCAATGTTTTTGATACTGATTCGCCTTCTATGTTGGCGGGGATGAAACCTTGTGCCCGATAGTGCGGCAGTCCGAATTTGTCGTTCATTGCGCTTGCTTTCATCGCTAAAAATGCCTTTTCCACGTCGTAGTTACGTATGCCTTTCATGTAAGCGTCGGCGATGACGGGGACGGCGTGATAGCCTATCATACAGTTGGTTTCGCAGGATGAGAGTTCCCAGACGGGGAGCAAACCGCTGTGTTCCCACTGTTTGATGAAGGTGTTGATGAAGTCGTTGGTGCGTTTTTCGTCAATGATGGTCAGCAGCGGATGCAGGGCGCGGTAGGTGTCCCAAAGCGAAAAGACGGTGTAATAGTCGAAGTCGGCATGGTGTATCTCTTTGTCGCGTCCTCTGTATTCGCCATTTACGTCTTGGTAGAGGTTGGGGGCAATCATACAGTGGTAGAGTGCGGTGTAAAAGTTGGTTTTGTCCCCTTCGCTGCCACCCTCGACGATGATTTTGGAAAGTTCTTCGTTCCATGCGTTTCGGGCATTGTTGCGTATTTTGTCGAAATCCCACTCCGGCGCTTCGGCTTGGATGTTTTTACGGGCGTTTTCGATGCTGACCGCCGAGATGCCGACTTTTACGATGAGCGGGTCGTTGTTCGTTTCCATGTCGAAGTTGAGCCACGCCTTCACCGTCTCGCCGGAGGCGTAGATGGCGCCGTCGTGCCTGTCGCCCGCTATCTCAAACCCATGATTTACAAACTCTTTCGAGAACTTTATCACGAAATAAAGACGCTGATCGTTAGCCCACGCCTGCGAGCGGCGGTATCCGACAATTTCGCTGTTTCCGACGATTTCGACGTTGCACTCCAAGGTTTTATCGCGATGGGTCAGGTCTAAGATGACGTGGGCGTCGGCGGTTTTCGGAAAGTGATAGCGATGCCATCCGACGCGCAACGTGGCGGTCAACTCCGCCCGGATGTCGTAATCATCCAACAGCGTCGAATAGTATCCGGCGACGGCGGTTTCGTTTTCGTGGGAGAAGCGCGAGGCGTAACCTCTTGATAGATCGTCTTTTCCATTGTTCAACTGCAAGGCGCCGACCGTGGGCATCAGCAAGATGTCGCCGTAGTCGGAGCAGCCCGTCCCGCTCAGGTGCGTGTGCGAAAATCCGAATATCACGTCGTCGGAGTAGTGATAGCCCGAACAGCCGTCCCAGCCATCCAAACGCGTGTCGGGACTCAACTGAACCATCCCAAAAGGCAAGGTCGCGCCCGGAAAAGTGTGTCCATGTCCACCGGTTCCGATAAACGGATTCACATAATCAACGGGCGCTTTGGAAATGCTGTTACATCCTGTAATACAGCACAATATGAGTATCCCGAAAAGAGAGACAAGAGAGAAAAAAAGTCTTTGCATAGCATAAAATTTTATGGTGTTAAAAAGTTTAGCGAAGATACGAAAATAATTGGGAATGGTAGCACGCAGATGACGCAGATGACACGGATTTTCGCAGATAATAATGATTTACAATTTCTATATATATTTGATTATCAATGCTATTGAAATCTGCGTTTATCTGTTAAATCTGCGTCATCTGCGTGCTTTTAAGACAACCTCAATAAAAATCGTACCTTTGTCGTTTAAATTTAATTCAGATTATGGAAACAAACCCTCAACTCGAATTAGCGCACAACCTGTTGAAATACACCGGAATCCACCTGTTTTTAACGGGGAAGGCTGGCACGGGGAAGACCACGTTTTTACATCATCTGCGGGAAAATTCTCCTAAGCGGATGATTGTGGTGGCGCCCACCGGTGTAGCCGCCATCAATGCCAAAGGCGTTACCATTCACTCTTTCTTCCAGTTAAACTTTGCGCCTTTTGTTCCGGGGACGAAGCCGGCAAAGGAGTTTTTCCGTTTCAGTAAGGAGAAAATCAACATTGTGCGCAGTCTCGACCTGCTCGTCATTGACGAGGTGAGCATGGTGCGGGCGGATCTGTTGGATGCGGTGGATTACGTCCTGCGCTACATACGGCGGAACGAGCAACCTTTCGGCGGCGTGCAACTGCTGATGATTGGCGACTTGGAACAATTAGCGCCCGTAGTGAAAGACGACGAATGGAGTTTGCTGTGCAACCATTACGAATCGCCGTTTTTCTTTGACAGTCAGGCGTTAAAGAAGACGGATTACGTGTGCGTCGAACTGAAAACCGTCTATCGGCAATCGGATGACGTGTTCATCAACATGCTGAATCGCATTCGGGAAAAAAAGATAGACCCCGCCCTGCTGCAGGAACTGAACAAAAGATACCAACCGAACTTCAATCCCGACAATGAAGAAGGCTACATCATCCTGACAACGCACAACGCTCAGGCACAGCGCATTAACAGCGAAAAGCTGTCAAAGATAAAAGACAAAAGTTATATTTTCAAAGCCGCAATAACGGGCAATTTTCCCGAATACTCTTTCCCGACCGACGAAAATTTGGAACTGAAAAAGGGCGCACAAGTGATGTTTGTCAAAAACGACCTTTCATCCGAAAAACGCTATTATAACGGAAAAATCGCCGTCATCACCCACATCAACGATACCCGGATCGAAGCGCAGGGCAAGGAAGACCAACAGCCGATTGTAGTGGAAAAAGCCGTCTGGAGCAACATGAAATACACCATTGACCCCGCCACCAAAGAGTTGAAAGAGGAAGAAGAAGGCGCTTTTGAACAATATCCGCTCAAAACGGCGTATGCCATCACGGTACATAAAAGTCAGGGCTTGACCTTCGACAGAGCCATCATTGACGCCAACGCCTCCTTTGCGCACGGACAGGTTTACGTCGCCCTGAGCCGATGCCGGACGCTGGAAGGATTGGTGTTGAGTTCCCCGCTCAGCGCCCATTCCGTCATCCGCAGCGGCAATATTGACGCTTTCGTGCGCACTACGCACGAAAAAGAACCCGACGAGCAACAGTTCCAAAACCTGCGCAAAGAGTATTTTTCTAAAATGCTCTTCGAACAGTTCTCATATAACGGCATACACTCCCGCCTCAAATCCATGCGCTGGCTGCTGAACGAGCATTTTCGGAGCCTCTACCCCGATCTGATTGGCAGATACAGAGAAGCCGAAGATAGGATCCAAAAAGAGATAGTAACCGTTTCCGAACAGTTCCAATCACAACTGCAACGTCTCCTCGTCAAAACGGAAACGCCCGAAGAAGACCTCTTCCTGCAAGAACGCACCCAAAAAGCCGCCGCCTATTTTTTAGAAAAGACCAACCTCTTCTTACAGGAGTTATTGGATAAAACCGTCATCGAAACCGACAACAAAGAGGTGCGAAAACGGGTCAACGACGTTTTGGAATCATTCCGCACAGAAGTCCGGCAGAAACAAACGACGCTGGAGGCTTGCTTGGAAGGATTTTCCGTGCCTTCCTATCTGAATGTCAAGGCAAAAGCCGCCATCGAAGAGGAGAGCGCCAAACGCAAAAAGAGAGAGAAGACAGGCAAAGACGTGTCAGCCAAAGATTCGTCGTCCACAAATTCTACATCCAAAGCGATGGTTTCCGACGACATCCTCCATCCGGAGTTGTACGAGCAACTTCGTGCCTGGCGTTACATGCTGGCGCAGGAACGCGATGTGCCGGCGTATGTCGTCCTGTCGCAGATGGCGCTGATCGGCATTGCCAACCAGCGTCCGCAAACGCAAGCGCAACTGCTCCAAATATCGGGCGTCGGAAAAGCAACCTTGTCCCGCTACGGGGAGGAGATTTTGGAAATTGTGCGGGAAAGCGTGGAGAATATGTCTGAACCATGATTTACATAATTTAAGGATTAGCAGGATTAAAAACCTCTGTGACCCTCTGTGTCCCCTGTGTCTCTGTGTTGAAAAAAAATATTCAGCACAGAGGCACAGAGTTCGCAGAGTTACACAGAGAAAAGCACTCAGTTATTCAGTTTTTAAAAAAAGTTGTATCTTTGCATTTTTAAAATTCCAAAGAATATTTATGGAACTCTCATTAGATTTGAACAAACGTTATACTTACGCCGACTATCTGACATGGTTGGACGACAAAGCGCGTGAGTTGATACACGGTTTTATCAGGATGATGTCGCCGGCGCCGCGTTTAAGACATGCGGAAGTCAGTAAGAATATTTACAGATATTTGGATGCGATTGTCATGCGAAATAAAGGGAGATGTAAAGTGTTTTATGCTCCCTTTGACGTCCGTTTGCCAAAGAATGGAGAGATCGCTTACGACAAAATTGACACCGTCGTTCAGCCTGATATTTGTGTTATCTGCGATTTATCGAAACTTGATGAGTGGGGATGTTGCGGCGCACCGGATATGATTGTTGAAATTCTATCGCCTTCAACGACGAAAAAAGATGTACACGAAAAATTTTACCTGTACGAAGAACACGGCGTAAAAGAGTACTGGATTGTCCATCCTAAAGAGAAGGCAATCAATGTTTACCTCTTACAGGAAAACGGAAAATACGATGATGGGACGCTTTACGAACTCGAAGGGAAAGTTCCCGTTCACATCTTCGATAATTATTTGATAGATTTGGATGATATTTTTGAAATGTAAATAAAAGAGATAACGATGGAACCAGCATTAGATTTGAACAAAAAAAGAGCAACATTCGGCAGTTTGATGAAATACGGCGCCCTTTTGGGATTGGCGTTGGTTATCATCGCTTTGATTGACATCTATTTGAAAAACTTTATCGCTCAGGATACAAGTTTGATTTTCATGCTGTTAAAGGCGGCGGCGTACGTCTTTTTCATCTATTGCGCCATCAGGTTTGCGGTGAAATATCTCTACGCCGACAACTATTCTTTCGCCAAAGGCGTGAAGGTAGGACTTTTTGTCGGGCTGATTGCAGCAGTGTTAATCACTGTTTATCAGTACATTGAAATGAAATATATCATCCCGGATGTGTATCAGGAGCAAATTGAAATTGCCTTAGACGAGATGGCTGACAGAGGCATCTCCGAAGAGATGATGGGCGACACCGTCCGTGCGATGTTTCCGATAACTGCTGCTGCTTCCGTCTTTTTCGGGGCACTTTTAATCTCCCTGCTCGCCTCGCTCTTCATCTCCCCGTTTTTCAAGAAACAGAAACCGAAAAATTTTAACAACGAACAAATTAACAACGAACAACTAATTGACAATTAACATATTATATGGATATTTCTATCATCATCCCCGTATATAACGAAGAGGAATCACTTCGCGAGCTGAGCGCTTGGCTGCTGAAAGTGATGATCAAAGAGCGCTACGACTACGAAGTAATTATGATTGACGACGGCAGCACCGACGACTCGCTACGCGTGATTAACGAAATTTGCCGGAAGAACGTCCGTTTCAAAACCGTCTCTTTCCAGCGCAACTACGGCAAGTCCGCCGCCTTGCAAACCGGCTTCCAAATAGCACGCGGCAACGTGGTCATCACCATGGACGCCGACCTGCAAGACAGCCCCGACGAAATCCCCATACTCTATAAGATGATCATGGGACAAGGCTACGACATGGTGTCGGGCTGGAAAAAGAAACGCCACGACCCCCTCCACAAACGCTTGCCGTCGAAACTTTTCAACTTCACCGTGCGCTTGATGAGCGGCGTCAAACTGCACGACTGCAACTGCGGACTGAAAGCCTACCGGAAAGATGTAGTGAAAAGCATCGAAGTTTACGGCGAGATGCACCGCTACATCCCCGTCATCGCCAAGTGGGCAGGGTTTAAGAAAATCGGTGAAAAAGTAATCAGGCACTACCCCCGCAAATTCGGAAAAAGCAAATTCGGCATGGAACGCTACGCCAAAGGGTACCTTGACATGCTCACCATCTTCTTCATCTCGCGCTACGCACGACGCCCGATGCACCTCTTCGGACTGCTCGGAACACTGATATTCTTAGCAGGATTTGGCATCGCAGGCTACTTGGCTTATGAAAAATGGGTCAATCACGTCTTTATGATGGCAAGCCGTCCGCTGTTCTATTTCGGACTCTTGGCGATGGTGCTGGGAACGATTCTGTTTGTCGGCGGATTCCTCGGCGAACTGATATGCCGCAACAACCCCGACAGAAACAGATATCTGATACGTACCGAAATCGAAAAGTTCGACAAAAAGTTCAAAAGCAACCCGCAACAACAACAACGCAGGCAAAATCCTCAAAATAATCCCCAAAATAAGGCGACGGGACAAGGGAATGGACAACAGTAAAGGTAAAAAAATCATCCTCGTAGGACCAGCACATCCTTTTCGAGGCGGTCAGGCGTTGGTTGAATCTTATTTGTTTAAAACGATAAACGACTTGGGGTATGATGTGCTTACTGTCTCATACTCATTGCTTTATCCGTCCATATTTTTTCCGGGTACTACTCAGTTTGATGAATCTAAAATTATACCATTCGAACATGCGGATAAAATAAAACGGCTCATCAATTCCATCAATCCGTTCTCTTGGTTTAAGGCGTATCGTTTTATTAAGAAAGAGAAACCCGATGCGGTGATATTTGTGTGGTGGATGCCGTTTTTTGCTCCGGCGCTGAGCACCATTGCACGATGGTTAAAAAAGAGAAGCAACAACGAAATCCAAATAACATTCTTGGTTGAAAATTATATATCACATGAAAATCGCCGATTCGACCATTTTTTAACAAAAAAGTCGTTGCGCTGGGCGAATTCGTTTATTTGTCAGTCGGAATTTATAGAAAAACAGATCGGTCAGGATTTTAAACAGAAGCCGATACATAGAACGACCCTATCCATCTATGACTGTTACAACTTGAATCGTTATACAAAACAAACAGCAAAAAGTTTTTTAAATATTGATTCACAGAATGTTATTCTGTTTTTCGGACTGATTCGACCCTATAAGGGATTGGACAGATTAATAGAAACTTTTGCCCGTCTCGTAAAAGAAAAACCGAATGCAACCCTGTTGATTGTTGGAGAGTGTTATGATGATATAGTTAAGTATCAGAGTATTATCAAGGAGCACAATGTGCAGGAAAAAACGATGCTCGTCAATAAATTTATTCCCAACGAAGATGTTGAACCCTATTTTAAAGCGGCGGATGTTGTTGTGTTGCCCTATTATTCGGGAACTCAAAGCGGTATTTTGATGATGGCTTACGGATTTGAAGTTCCTGTGGTGGCAACCGATGTGGGCGGAATAGCAGAACTTATTGTAGAAAACAAAACAGGTATTGTAGTAAATAACAATGAGATAGAGAATCTAATTCCGGCAATAAACCACATTCTCAATACCAAAGATATGATTCCATACGCCGAGGAAATTCGTAAATACACACATAATTTAGGCTACATCAATATGGGCAAAATATTAGAAGAAATAACAAAAAAACAGGAATGAAAAGGCAAATTCTTATAATTAAAACCAGCGCTACCGGAGATGTTGTCAGAACATCGGTTTTATTGCATGTATTCGCAAATGACGAAATAACATGGATCACCGCAGAGAAAAACAAGTACGTATTGCCCGACCGCTTCCCCGCTTTAAAACAGGTGATTGCCATAGAGGACATTTCGACTTGTAAGCAGTTGGAAAACAAATTATTCGACTGGATATTATCTCTTGATGACGAGATGGAAAGCGTACAATTAGCATCATCGTTAAGTTATAAAAAACTGACAGGCGCCTTTTATAATAAAGAGCGGCAAAAGATGGAATATACCGACGACAGCGCCGCATGGTTTGATTTGAGCCTGATTTCCCGCTACGGCAAAGATATCGCCGATAAGATGAAATATGAAGCAACAAAAAGTGTGCAATCATATCTGTATGAGATGGTTGGGCACACTTTTGCAGGCGAAGAATATCTTATTCCCGAAGAAATTATAGCCAATCCCACTCCGAAACTGATAGGCATCGAAGATCGCGCCGGAGCAAGATGGCCCACAAAACGATGGAACGGATATGAAGAATTAGCCCGAAAACTCGAAGAAAAAGGCTACGAAGTCCGCTTTTTTAAAGAACGGGCGAATATGAGAGATTTTATGCGGGACATAGCAGCCTGTTCGCTCATTATCACGGGAGACACGCTATCCATGCACTTTGCCTTAGCATTGAAAATCCCAACAGTAGCAATTTTTACCTGTACAACACCCCACGAAATCTACGACTACGGGAGAATGGAAAAGGTGATTAGCCCATGCTTATGGGAAGCATTTTATAAAACGACATACATCCCCGAAGCAGTCGAAAGCATTACACAAGAGATGGTTTGGAAGGCTATTGAGAAAGTTGAAAAAAATTTTTAAGTACAATGGAAAAAGAACAGATAATATGCCAATGTTGTTTGAATGATGATACGTCTCAATTTATTGAGAGATATAAAAAGAATGGATTTGTAGTACTGGAATGTAAAAAATGCTCTTTCAATTTTATACCACCGAGATACAGGGAAAATGTTACTTATGGTGACTATAAAAGTGATGACACACTCATGCAAATTCGCCAAGGCAATAATTGGTTAAAAGTTCAACGAAATTTACTGCGCTATAAACTCATTAGAAAATATAAAAAATCGGGGACTTTATTTGACTTGGGAGTAGGTTGGGGACATTTTCTTTATACCGGAAGACTGTTGGGATACGATGTCTATGGTATAGAGATAGCAAATAACCCATACATTTATGCCAAAAATGATTTGAATCTCCCTGTTGATCAGATTGATTTTTTTCAAATGGATAAACCCGATAAGTCTTATGACATTATAACCATGTGGGATGTGTTAGAGCATATTGATAAGGCTGATTTGGTTATTGAAAAATGTTCCAAGTTGATAAAAGATAACGGATATATCATTATACAAGTTCCACAAATAGATAGTTTTATCGCAAAGCGTCAAAAAGAAAGTTGGACGATGATGGGGTTAGATCATGTAAATTATTTCTCAAAAAAAAACATCCCCGTCATTTTAAACAGACATGGTTTTGATGTTGTCAAAATAAAATCATCCATAGAATTTAAATTGTTATTGATGTTTGTTGTTCTCCCTTGGGTAAAAAAAAGGAAAAACAAAGGTCAAACTTCACCTGCTATATCACATCCTGAAAGACAAAAATACTTCAACAAAATAACTGCAAAACCCAAGATAATATTGAAGTTGTTTGTTTGGGTACACAATATTATTTACAACATATTATCATTTTTTAACATAGGGGAAGAGATGATAGTTGTTGCAAAAAAACGGGGAAAACAGAAAGATTTTAATGCGTCAGCCCTACCATAAATGCCACTTGAAAGTAATTATTCACCGCTCCCAATGTCTCAAACTGAATGTAAAACGACTCACAAAAAATCTTAAAAGCTAAAAATTCGTGCTTGGGAACATTAAATTCGTCAAAGAAAAGAATATCACCGGCATTGAGATATGGATATAAACTTGCCAAAACAAATAATGTTGCCGAAAACAGATCTGCGTCTAATGGAATTTTATGAGACATATCGCCTGCTTCATAAACGCCCCAATGCTCAGGCAATCCTTCAAATGTATCAAAGCCATAAAAACGATTACTGCTGTTCATTAATCGTGTCAACCACCATTTAAAAGAATCTCCTGAAGCTACGCCAAACTCAAAATAATCAATGACTTCATTGTCCAAATTCTTCTCTTTCACTACATGTTCGTACAATAATTCCCGTTTATGATACCTGCGCTTATAGACGAAAAAATCATTGAATTTCAGTGTTTTGTTCTCTTTTCTTATCCATTTCGATAAATATAGCGTGTATGCAATTAATAATAAAAACGATTTCATCCAACCCATGAAAATGGAAGGACGTAGCCAAAGTATAAAGTTTTTACCACTTATGGTTAATTTTAATAAAAGAGATTTCATAATAATGAATATTTTTGAGGAAAGAAGAAAATCTTTTTTATTTCAAAAAAAGTTGTATCTTTGCACCCGTTTTTCACAGAGGTGAAAAACGCGACAGGAGGTCCGGTAGTTCAGTTTGGTTAGAATACATGCCTGTCACGCATGGGGTCGCGGGTTCGAGCCCCGTCCGGACCGCAACGAGAAAAGTCCTGCAAAGATGGATTTGCAGGATTTTTTTTATTGCCTCCGTCTATAAAAATCCCGAAACTTCATCCAATTCGAGGAAAGTCATATCCTTTGTTTCCTCATAAATTTTTGCTTGAATTTCCGCTTTCATTTTTAAGCAATCAAATTCTTTCTCCATAATATACTAAATTTTTTGGGTTTCTCATTTCAAGAATGGAGTAGCCCATAGTGGTAAAAAAAAATTGACTTTTCCGTCTCCATCCCTGCCGATTCCCCTCTCAAAAAACCTCAAAATCCCCTTGTCCAAGCCCTCTTCACCCCGCAATCCCATTTTTCTTTTTCTTTTAATTAATTGAAAGTCAATTAATTAAAAGAAAAAGAAAAAATAATTTCAAAAAAGTTTGTTGAATCAAAAAAAGTTGTATCTTTGCAGTCCGTTTTTCGGGGAAGGAAAGCAGGGAGGAAAAAACGGGAAAAAAGTTCTAAAGAAGGATGACCCACGTAAACCGCGCAGGTTACCGGGAAGACCGAAAGCCAGTCTCGTAGCTCAGTTGGTTAGAGCACTACACTGATAATGTAGGGGTCGGCAGTTCAAGTCTGCCCGAGACTACGGAAAGGATTACGCGGGGAATTAGCTCAGTTGGCCAGAGCACCTGTTTTGCACGCAGGGGGTCAGGGGTTCGACTCCCCTATTCTCCACAAGTCGTTTTTTTAGGAAGACGCAAAAGTACATTGACATGATGGTGAGAAAGAGAAGATTGCCGGGCGATAGTCGTGAGACTGTCCGACAATCCGACACGAGTAACGAGTATAAGAAATTCGAGTGAAGAAGTTACTAAGGGCGTATGGAGGATGCCTTGGCTCTCCGAGGCGAAGAAGGACGTGACAAGCTGCGAAAAGCTGCGGGGATTGGCAAATACGAATTGATCCGCAGATATCCGAATGGGGCAACCCGTCATGTAGAAGACATGACACCTGCCAAGCAGGAGCGAACCCGCCGAACTGAAACATCTAAGTAAGCGGAGGAAGAGAAAACAATAGTGATTTCCCAAGTAGTGGCGAGCGAACGGGAAAGAGCCCAAACCATACGGGTTACGGCCTGTGTGGGGTAGTAGGACTGCGACATCGCTGTAAAATTGATAGTGGAACACAACTGGAAAGTTGGACGGAAGAGGGTGATAGTCCCGTACACGAAATCAATAGAAAGCGTAGCAGTATCCTGAGTAGCGCGAGACCGGAGAAATCTTGCGTGAAACCGCCGGCACCATCCGGCAAGGCTAAATACTACGGAGAGACCGATAGTGGACAAGTACCGTGAGGGAAAGGTGAAAAGAACCTCAAACAGAGGAGTGAAATAGTACCTGAAACCATGCGCCTACAAGCGATCGGAGCACGTGCAAACGTGTGACGGTGTGCCTTTTGCATAATGAGCCTACGAGTTACATCTCATTAGCGAGGTTAATTCTCAACAGGGAAGGAGCCGCAGCGAAAGCGAGTCTGAACAGGGCGAATAGTTAGTGGGAGTAGACGCGAAACTTTGTGATCTACCCATGGACAGAGCGAAGTCTCGGTAACACGAGATGGAGGTTCGAACCATTTGGCGTTAAAAAGCCTTTGGATGATCTGTGGGTAGGGGTGAAAGGCTAATCAAACTGAGAGATAGCTCGTACTCCCCGAAATGCCTTTAGGGGCAGCCTCATATTAGTTTTACGGAGGTAGAGCTACTGATTGGATGCGGGGGCTTCACCGCCTACCAAATCCTGACAAACTCCGAATGCCGTAAAATGATGTATGGGAGTGAGGGCATGGGTGCTAAGGTCCATGTCCGAGAGGGCAAGAACCCAGACCATCAGCTAAGGTCCCAAAATATATGCTAAGTTGAAATAACGAGGTTCGGTTGCACAGACAGCTAGGATGTTGGCTTGGAAGCAGCCATTCATTTAAAGAGTGCGTAACAGCTCACTAGTCGAGCGACTGAGCATGGATAATAATCGGGCATAAGCATATTACCGAAGCTATGGACATTCCACTTTATGTGGAATTTGGTAGGGGAGCATTCCAGCCGCGTTGAAGCTGTGTCGTGAGACATGGTGGAGCATCTGGAAAAGAAAATGTAGGCATAAGTAACGATAATGCAGGCGAGAAACCTGCACGCCGGAAGACTAAGGTTTCCTGATCAACGCTAATCGGATCAGGGTTAGTCGGGACCTAAGGCGAACCCGTCAGGGGTAGTCGATGGACAATCGGTTAATATTCCGATACTTTCTTATATTGCGAAGAGGTGACGGAGCAGTGACAACTCCGCGTACTGACGGAATAGTACGTTAAAGGGTGTAGTTATATGGAATACAGGCAAATCCGTATTTCATGGCGAACCTGATAGTACCGCGAGCCTTCGGGCGAGCGGATAGTGAGTGTAAACATACTTCCAAGAAAACCCCCTAAGCATCAGATATAAGAAACCCGTACCGCAAACCGACACAGGTAGTCGAGGAGAGTATCCAAAGGCGCTCGAGTGATTCATGGCTAAGGAACTAGGCAAAATAGCCCCGTAACTTCGGGAGAAGGGGCGCCACGGCAACGTGGCCGCAGAGAAATGGCCCAGGCGACTGTTTATCAAAAACACATGGCTTTGCAAAATTGAAAGATGAAGTATAAGGCCTGACACCTGCCCGGTGCTGGAAGGTTAAGGGGGGATGTCATCCTGACGCAAGTCAGGGGCAGCATTGAACTGAAGCCCCAGTAAACGGCGGCCGTAACTATAACGGTCCTAAGGTAGCGAAATTCCTTGTCGGGTAAGTTCCGACCTGCACGAATGGTGTAACGATCTGGGTAGTGTCTCAG
>WRLA01000036.1 GCA_009777825.1 Bacteroidales bacterium | reverse complement strand
TTTCAACAACTTTTGATAGAATTTTAGAAAAAATACAACTGATTATCAATAAATTACGAAAACACAAAGGCTTCTTTATTTAAAAGATTGGACAGGTATGACTTCCGATATACTGTATGGGAAAGATCAATGCCGGTTCGGGGCAGGTGCTCCTCGGCGCGGGACCATACGTGGGCTTGGGTCTCGACGCAATACAATCGCCCGACAACGTTGACCTCTACAAAAAAGACAAAACAACCGACAAAGCAGCGATGCACAGATGGGATTTTGGATTGGGCGTGATGGTCGGTTACGAATTTGGCATCGGGATAAGCATCAATGCCGGATACCAAGCCGGACTAATCAATACCCTGAGCGCGGAAAAAGAGGATAGGACGATGAAAAATCAGACCGTCAGTTTGGGGGTTGGGTATAGGTTTTAGAAACTATCCGGAGGTTTCTTCCGCGGAAGCAACTATATTTTCGATCGTTTTTTCACCCCCCCGTCGCCTGTCTGTACCGCGCTAATTTGATGTAATAGAGCGTTACCGCCTCCGGTATGTTGGTCGCGGGCTTGTTGCAGGGCGTTTTGGGCGTCGAGCAGGTCGGTGAGCAAATTTATATTCGGGAATTTTCAAGTTATACAAATATTTTGTACATTTGCACTCTGATTATAAATAAAAATTTATTGCATAATGACAACTATAACAGTTCAAGCCGTAGATATGGCGCAAATCAATTATATACTTGCGTATGCCGAAAAGGAAAAATTGAAAATTAAAATTTCCGAACCGGAACTTGACGACACGTACATAAGTAGAGCCGGCTTGTATGCTAAGATCGATCACGGTATTGAAGAATACAAACAGGGAAAGACAAAAAAATTAGATGTTAATGAAATTAATTCATTTTTGGGGTTATGAAATATGAATTACAATATACTTCTGATTTTGAAAGAGATAAAGAAAAACTTCGTAAATCCGGCGAGATAGGAGCGTTGCAGAAATTAGCGACATTACTTCTTGAATTAGCAGAACATCCCACAACAGGCACAGGAAAGCCGGAGCCGTTATCAGGGAACAGATTGGGGCAATGGTCAAGAAGAATCACCCAAAAACATCGTCTCATTTATTTGATCGAAGAAGAAAAAGTTATTGTGCTATTGCTTTCGGCTTATGGACATTATGATGATAAGTAAATGCCAATATCCGATACCGTAATCTGCGTTATTGAATTTTGGAGAAAAGGTACGAAGTTTCTGAATATGTTTCACCCCCCCGTCGCCTGCCGGTACCTTGCCAATTTGATATAATAGAGTGTTACCGCCTCGGTATGTTGGTCGCGGGCTTGTTGCAGGGCGTTTTGGGCGTCGAGCAGGTCGGTGAGCAAGCCGGTTCCCGATTCGTAGTAGTCGGTGTTGAGGCGGACGTTTTCGAGGGCGGAGGCGATGGCTTTGTCGGCTAACTGTACCTGCTGGACGGCTTCTTCCACGTCGTAGCGCAGTTGCTGCATCTGTATCAGCAGCAGTTCTTCGGCGTTGCGTTTGTCGTTTTCGGCGATTTGCAGTTGTAGTTTTTGTCTTTTGATGGCGTGCGCACCGCCCCACCAGTCGGTGATCGGCACGGCGACGGTGGCAAAGATCATTCCGAAGTTGTTCTCCATGGGCATGGCGCCGCCCTTGTCGAAGTTCATATAGTTCCATCCGGCGCCGACGGCAACGGTCGGAAGATGTTTGCCCGTCTCCATTTTGAGTTGCAATTTATTTGCCAGAATGTTTTTGTCTAACAGTTGGTATTCGGCACGTTGACGCAGGGCTGACGGATGGTCAACGTGGGCGTCGAACAGCAGGTTTACGTTTTCGATGAGCGATTTGTCAATGTCGAAATCGTCGGACGGGATTCCGATAAACTGCGCCAGCACCATTTTCGAGAGCCGCTGTTGTCGCCCTCTTTTACCTCCATCGAAAGCAGTACACACTGATTGCCGTTGTTGGTGATGTAACTGTCGGCTTTGGGGTATTCGCGCACCACACGCCCGATGTCTTTCACCCGAACAACATTGCCCAACGGGTCGGAATAGATGATTTGTTCTTCAATCTCTTTCTCGGTAGCGAAACTCTCGGCAATATGGATGGGGACCGTCATCTGTTGGTTGTCTATTTTTCCGCTTCCCGTGGTGAAACCTTGTGTAAACAGGTTCACCATCAACATGTTGGAACCGATGCTGTAGGCGTTGAGTTTGTCGTTGTCCAAATAGATGGAAATCTGCTCTTTTTGCGAGCCGTATCTGTTTACATTCGACACCGAAGGAATCTGACGCAGACGGCTTTCGAGAATATCCAAATAGCCGTCCATCTCGCGATAGGTTTTGTCGCCCGACTCCATGGCGACAAGGATGGCTGCCGCATCGCCGAAGTTGTCGTTGGCAATCAACGCCAGCACGCCCGACGGCAATGACGACTTGAACATGTTGAGCGAGTGTTTGATCTTCGACCATACGATGTTTTTGTCCTTCACCTCGTCGGCTAACTCCACATACACAATCACCATCCCGTCCCGCGACTGCGAATAGGTCTTCTGACGGTTTACTTCGGGGAACGTGAGCAGATAGCGTTCGAGCGGCTTGGTCAACTGCTCCTCCACCGTCTCAACATTCGCACCCGGATAGACGCCTATCACCACGCCCTGCCGAATGGTGAATGTGGGCATTTCCTGCTTGGGCATTACTTTCAGCGCGTATATCCCCGCAATAACCAAAAATGCGGCTATCAGCAACATAATCTGCCGGTTGCGCATGACGGATTCTATGATACCTTTCTTCTTCATCGTGATTAGAATTTGACGGTGCAAAAGTACAAGCATTCCGCCACCCGCACAAGGTCAAAATGGTGGGAAAATTGTTCTAAATGTCGCTTTTGGAGGGGGTGTATTAATTTTTATCCGATTTTTTACTTCGTTTAATCGTATGCTTAAATTTCATCAAGGCAAAGTTGTATTTTACATGCTGTCCTCGCTCCTGTTTTTCTAAGGTCGAAAATTTCGACCTTAAAGATTTGTACTCTTCCGACGTATATCCTTCCGGAAATTTCTTTGGATTGTTTGAAACTGCCTCGTTTATACGCTTTGTTTACCTCATTACTTCTAAATCTAACTGTATTTGTAGAAATTTTTTAAAAAATTTTGCACCGAAAACCCGCAAACCACGACGAAAAACCACCATTTTTCAGTTGCGTATTTTGCGGATTTTTCATTTACGCATGTAACTATTTCATAACCATCAAGAAAAAAACATTTTTTTTCTTTAAAGAGAACCGTATAATAGTAGAAAAATAGTTATCTTTGCACCGTGATTAATTAATCTGAAAAATGAAAATATCAGAAGCATTAAGAAAATTAAAAAGTGCGGGCTGTTACTTTGTTGAACACGGCGGCGGGCATGATTGTTGGTACAGCCCAATTACCAAAAAACGCTTCAGGGTTCCACGACATCTTTCACATGAACTTGCAAAAGGAACAAAGGGAGACATTGAAAAATTATCAGGAATTATTCTTTAATATAAAACAGTCAAAAACAAAATAGAATGAAAAAGGTAAAAGTAATAGTAGAATGTGGCAAGGATGGCAGATATAGTGCTTTTATGGATTGTTACGATTATGATTTTGGGCTTTCCGGCTTTGGAAATACAGCCAAGGAAGCCATTGCCGATTTTTATGAATGTGTAGAAGAGGAAAGGGCAATGTGTGAAAAAGACGGGAAAACGATGCCGTTATTGGAGTTTGATATACAATACGATGTAACCTCTTTCCTTGACTACTATGCCGGCATTCTTTCAAAATCGGGTCTTGAAAAAATAACAGGCATCAATCAAAAACAACTTTGGCACTATTCTTCCGGCAGGCGAAAACCAACACGACAAACAACGTTACGAATACAAGACAACTTACATCGTTTTGCAGAAAATTTAATCGGAGTACAATTTGTCAATTAACCCGCAGACTCATCCCCTCACTAACCTTACTCCCCCCCTCCACAATCAGCCTGTCGCCTTTGGTGAGTCCGTCTTCCACGATGATGCCGTAGTCGGACAGCGCGCCGACGGTGATAAAGCGGCGTTTGGCGGTATTTCCGTCGGCTAACCAGACGAACTTTCTGTTGTCGGGCGCAATCTGCACGCTTTTGTTGGGGATGATGATTTTCTTGACGTCGCCGTCCGCATCGCTCAGCAGAGCTGCCTTACAGACCATACCGGGCATGAGTTCCGACTTCGGGTTGCCGACCTTTATCTTGAGTGCATAGGTGCGGGAGACGGGATTGGCTTCGACGCCTTTTTTCTCCACAACGCCTTTATATTCACGGTTGTCGAGGGCGGGGACGGTTATCGTTGCCGACTGTCCGGTTTTGATGCTTCCTATTTCGTTTTCGGGGACGGGGACGTTGATGTTCACCTCGTCAATCGAGACCAACTTGAAAGCCGACAGCCCCGGCATCATGTTGACGCCCTCCTCTACCGAGCGTTTGGAGATGACGCCGTCCATGGGGGCGTACAAGTTGCAGTCGTCCAAACTCTTTTTGGAGATGGCTTCCATCGCTTTGGCTTGTTGCAGACCTGTTTCCACCTCTATCCATTTAATCTCGGTGATGCTTCCTTTTTCGTGTAGCGGCTTGAGGCGGTCGTAGGCGTCCTGCGCCTGATGCAGCGTTGATTTCGCCACGTCGTAGGCATTCTGCGCCGTGCTGCTGTTCAACACAGCCAACAACTGTCCCTTCTTCACGCGCTCGCCCTCCGAAACCAACACACGCTCCACGCTTCCCATTCCCGAAAAACCGACCGAGACAGCAGACGATTCCTCCACCGTCCCCACGTAATTCCGGCTATACGACTGCTCGGAAAAACCAATCTCCATCACCTTTACAGGGATGATTTTGGATGTTTGTTCTGTCGCCTGTTTTCTGTTGCAACTCGCTATACAGAGCGTTGCAACCGCTGCCAGGCTAATAATTAAAAGGTGTCGTTTCATGTTTTCTATTTTAAAAAGTTATACTTCGTTTTGAGGGTGCAAAAGTACAGGTATCCTGCCATCCCTGCAAGGTCAAAATGGCGGGAAAATTGTTCTAAATGTCGCTTTTGAGACAGCCCCTGTTGTTATTTCAAAAAATAGTTGTACCTTTGCAGCCAGAAAAATTGCTAACAAATGGGCATTAGCCGTTTAACCCCATGAAACCCAAGACCATCCTCCCCTTCAACTGGCGTCCCGAACTCGAAAAAACCGAGTTTTGCTCGATAGACAACGACGTCATCTTATTGGACAATCCCGTGATAACCTCCGCTTTTCAATACCCTTTCAAGGTGGACGTTACGGCTACCATCATCTGCATCAAAGGGACAACGAAAGGCTCCATCAACCTGAAACCATACGCCACCAACGGTTCCTGTTTTGTTACGATTTTGCCCGGTCAGGTGATAGAATATGAATCCATCAGTGAAGACTTTTCGGGGCTTTTCATCATCATGTCCTCAAAATTTACCGACTCTTTGATGCCCGACGTCTCTAACCGGCTGCCCGTGTTTTTTCACCTGTTGGACAATCCTGTCGTCCCTGTGGATGAAGAGGCTTTGGCGAGTATGATTGCCCATTTTGAAATGATAAAAAAGGTGATTCAGGTAAAAGAGCATCCCTACCGCATGGAGGTGGTGCGGCATCTGACGCTGGCGTTTTTCTACAGTGCCGGCGTCTATTTCCATAAATTTGACAATAACAGAGGGAAATCTCATCACGAGACCATCGTCGAGAAATTCCTGCATTTGGTGCAAACCCACTTTAAAGAACAGCGCGGATTGGAGTTTTACGCCGACCAACTGTGCCTAACGCCCAAACACGTCTCGAAAGTCATCAAGCAAATCAGCGGCAAACCCGCCAACGACTGGATTGACGAACACGTGATTTTAGAAGCCAAAGCCCTCCTGAAGTCAACCAACATGACCGTCCAGCAAATCAGCGACGAACTGAATTTCCCCACGCAATCGTTCTTCGGAAAGTATTTTAAGCGGGTGACGGGGATGTCGCCGAGAGAATATAAGGGCAAATAATGTTTAATATTTCACTTCCAACCATCTCGATAAAAAGACATCGTAGATTTGATACGTTGACTTTTTTTTTAGTTTTCATTGAAAAGATGTAGTTGCACAGATTTTGGGTGTAAAACGTATGCGATTTTGGGCTCACGAAAACTTAGTTATTACCTGCAGTGGCTTCCCACGCACTTTTCCTCTCTTTTAGTTTTATTCTATCACCCATCGTTTTACTCCTTTCTCTGTTTGTGAAAATTCCACTCCGATTTTCACAAGTTTGCGGTGGTCGATGGTGTAGGGAATAGCGTAGTCTGTATTGTTGATTTGTGCAAGGGCATCTTCCGCTGTTGCTTTGTCGTCCATTTTGAACTCGAAAACATAGATACTGTCGACGGTTTTTACTACGGCATCGGCACGTCCTTTGCTGCTTTTGACTTCGGTTTGCACGAATTGTCCAATCAAGGTAAAGAGCAAGTAAAAAACATGTTGGTAATATTGTTCGTCACGGTTTTTTTGCTCTATTGCATCATAGGGAATGGCAGCAAAAAATGCTTTTAGAGAGGTCATAAATCCTTCAATATCATTGTTTTCAATTTGTTGCAAAAATTTCAAAATAGAAAAATTGCCTGTCTGGATTGGGTCGTGTACAAATGCAGGCAAAAGTTCTTTCAAAAAACCGTATTTTACCTCTTCGTTTGGAAATCCCAAAACGAAAGCATCTTTGTTTTGTTTGTATTCTTTAATGGTCAAATAGCCTGTTTGATACAATAATGGCATGAGATTTTGATTTTCAACGCGGTAATCCATTATTGAGTCCGCAGAAACAATAACATCGTCCTCAAACCTGCGAATATCGTAATTTTGCTTTCGTAAGGTATTTACTAAAAAAGTAGGCGTGCCTGTTTCAAACCAATAATACGCAAAATCTAACTTTTTAAATGTCTTTAACACGCTAAACGGATTGTAAATGTCTGCACTTTCTTTGGCAAAATGGTAACCGTCATAACGTTTTTTGAGTTCGGCAAATGCCTGTTCGCAAGTCAAACTATTTTCATCTGCCAATGCTTGAATTTCGGGTTGAAAGTTTTGCAATAATTCCGTTTCCGAAATACCGCAAATTTCGGCAAATCGTTTATCCAAACTTATATCTTCAAGATGGTTTAAGTCGCTAAAAACACTGACTTGTGAAAATTTTGTTACGCCTGTAAGAAATACAAATTTCAGATTGGCATCTTCGGCTTTCAATACGCCGTAAAAACCCTTCAATTCTGTGCGTATTTCATCGTTCAAATCAGAGTTTTCCATTGTACTAATTAATGGTTTGTCGTATTCGTCAATCAAAACGACCACTCTTTTACCTGTTTTTTCATAAGCCCTGTGAATTAATCCTATCAAACGGGAAGCGGGGGTTGTTTCGTTTTCAACCTTTCCCCATTTTTCCTCGTGAATAGACAGATTTGTATCCAATGATTTATTAAAAAAATCAATGTTCGAATAACCGTCGCGATTAAAGTCCAAGTAAATTACAGGATACTGCACCCATTCTTTTTCCAATTCGGCGATTTTCAATCCTTCAAAAAGTTCTTTTTTACCTTCAAAATAATACCTCAAAGTGGAAAGAAACAAACTCTTGCCAAACCGTCGCGGACGACCAAGAAAATAAGGCGCATCACTTTGCAATAGGTTGTAAATGTGCATTGTTTTATCTACATACACATTATTTCCCTTACGCAGTTTCTCAAAATCCTGTATGCCAATGGGCAGTTTTCGCATTGTATTCATAAGCAATAATTAATTACAATTTTCCAAACGCAAAATTACTAATTTTATTTGATTTTTTTATTCTATCTTTTTATAGATAATTACACCGCCAACGTTTCTATCGGGGTTCCATTGCCAAAGTGTACCTTCTTTGTAATAATGTATAATGTCTTCTTGGAAAATATTATCCTCGTCTTGAAAATCTTCGTGGGCTATTCGTAATATTCAATTTTTCGTTTGATAAGATGAAAGTATTCTTTTTCTTCATCGCAAAAACCACCGCCTGTGGTAGATTGATAAGGCGAAAATGGCGCCCACTCTTCTACGCAACCTCTTTTTATAACGCTTGTCCAGTTACCGTGCTTGTCGAATGTACATTGAAATTTATAATCTTTGAACAACAATTCGCCTTCATCGCTGTAATCTGTTTTTCCCAAAGTGTAATAATAGGAATGCTCAATTTCTCCGTTATCTCCTATTGTGCCTGTAATTTTTCCCGAACCGTCGAGTGCATATATAATTGTTTCTGTTAATTCCCAATCTTTTGAGGCGGTATTGTCAAAAACGCTTTTGTGCCATTCTTTTTGCCATTTGCTCCAAGTGCCGTCTGCTTCCAACGAATCTATGTCGCTCCAATGATATTCGTGTGGAAACTTCTTTGTATAAATAGTTCTCTTTCTTCTGTCTGCCTTGCTGTAATCAAGTACCGTTTTGCTTGCTTCATCATTTCCGTACCAATAAAATCCACATGTTGTTGCTTTGGTATGCTTACCCGACTCATCGCTGACATATACGGTTCTTGTCAGTAAATTCCAACTTTTAAATTTGCCTGAAAGGATATTTTTTTCCCATTCTTTCCACCATTTATCCCAAGTTCCATTTTCCTGCAATTCGTATATACTCTCCCAATCCCATTCATAAGGAAAACCGGATACAGAAAATAATAGTACCATAAAGCAGTTAATGCGCAGCAGGCTACAATACCTGCAACACCTGAATAGGGTGTATATCCTGTCAGTATTGTTCTGCCTAATATTAATGCAGGAATCCAGCCTACAGCCAATCCCGCAATTACCGTTTGAATAGCCCGCCCTGCTTTACCCAGATTGAAAAATAACCCGAAAACCAAACTTATCAGTTTTGCAAGTATTACGGGTCCGATTAAGAAAAGCATTATAATAAAAGGCATTCCGGCGCCAATTGCGCCACCTCCACCTCCGCCGCTTGTATTGGCGTCGCGGTAGTTTGCCTGCTCGGCTTCTGAGGCACTTCCGTACATATTTCCGTGCTTGTCTCTGTAACCGCCTGTTACGTCGTCTCTTGTTACACATAAAGGTGGTATTAACTCCATTTTCGACATTCCTGTGTAGTATTTCCAACTCATTTTTCCTATTACAAAAATGCTCTTTTGATACGTAACTTTTTATTATAAAAGGATTTGCAGTGTTTTCCATGCTATAACTTTTTATTTTCATATAGATAATTACGAACGGTATTGAGCAACTCAACGGGGCTTTTCTCAAAATGAAAATCCACAATTTCTACGTCGCAATGGCAGTGCAGGTTTTTGATAAGACTTTCATTATCATCGCTTTTTCTTTCAAAAGAGCGCAGAAATTGGAGTGTGCGCAGTCCGTCAATTTTTTGATGACAGGCTTTGATGAACTGTCGCTCGGTTTTGAAGTTTTTGCGCAGGGGTTGCCAGATGTTTTGGTTGGGGAAGATACTGCTCAGGAAGTCGTCTATGGGCGTGGGACAGTCGTTTTGGAAGAGTTTTGGGAAGAGTGCAAAGGTTTTTTGTAACGGTTCAAACGCTTCGGGCGGATAGATGGGGTAGGATTCCCAGTTGTTTTGGACGCCTTTTATCATCGCCGGTCCCGTGCCGAAAGCGACCCGGTCGGAGAGCCGCGCCGACGGAAAAACCGTTTCGGGCAACCACAGCAGCAGATCGCCATACTTCCGCAGTTTTTGCGCCAAATAGAAATCTTCGCCGGAACTGTACGGCGTGATGCCGCCGACCGCCTTGAGCGCGCCTACCGGAATAGCCATCGCCGACCCCAAAGCCGTGAAGTTGTACGGACTCCCGATGCGACACAGATTGAGCGCATAACAGCGCATATATATCTCGTAGCGCAAGATGGCTCTGTCCGTGATTTCGTCGCTGGTCAAACGGTGATAATAAGGAACCATCAACCCCGCAGATTTCGGAAAACGGCGAAACATCTTCCGTATCGCCGAAAAATAAGCGCTCCCGAAAGTCGTGTCGGCGTCCAAACTGACGATTACATCTTTTTCATCCGCGTGTGCGGCGATATGGTCGAACAACACCTTTCGGGCATGTCCGACGCCACTTTTTTTATCTTTCCATCCTTTTCCGGGCGAGGCGTAGTCGAACACCGTCAAAGGGAAACGTTTTTCCTGCGAAAGCATCTGCAACACCGCCTGATTCTCGGCGCAGATATGCTGTTTTTCCGGCTCGTCCCACAGTTTTTCCGGCTGATTGACACAGATATAGACGTGAAACGGCTCGGCATTACATTGATTGGCAATGCAGTCTAATGTTGTCGGAAGCAGTTCCAATTCCTGCATGACGGGGATGGCGATGTGGAGGGTCATATACATAAAAGTTTTTTAATCTCTTCCGCATAAAACAGATGAATATTCCTCATTACAAATTGGTTAAAGAGTTCCTGTCCTAATTCCGTCAGATAGTAGTATTTCCGGTCGGGACCTTTATTTCCTTTTCGCAACTCGTATTTCATGACGTCTATGCATTCATATTTCCGTAATGCCCGATACAAACTTTGCTCTTCGCACGTTATGGTTCCTTTCGACTTCGTTTCGACAAAATCCTTAATCTCGTCCACATACTTTTTACCTTCCTGAAGGGAAAGAAATATCCACAGCGTAAGTTGTCCCTTTTTGTAGGTCTCCTCCCACGCTGATAAAAGTTCGTTTAATTTTTTCATTTCTTTCATATTCTTATTCAAATAGTTCTGTCTTATCCAAACCGTTTATTGATTTTTTTCTTGCCCACAAAAATAACAGCAGATGACATAGCAGAAAAAATCCCCATATCAATGCTTGCAGATGAATCATCCAGACCTTTTCGTATCCGGAATTAAACCCGAAAACAAACCACAATTCCGATATGGAATTATGGATTAAATACGTAGTGGCATGAAACCGGAAGCCGACATCGTAGATGGGAAGATAATTCCCGTCTTTTTTCCCAAAATGCCAACCGGAAATAAACATGCCGACGGAATACAAAACAGCCGCTAAAACAATAATAACAATTGATTGATTTCCAATCCCATAACTCAGACAATATCTGAAAATAATTGCCAACACTGTTGCAACAAGTGCAAACTTTAATAAATAAGAGGTGATGCTTTTCATGGTATTATATCTTTAAATTCAATTTGTATTATACAACTTGAATACTACAAAAATCGTGCCATTTTTCGCAAGAGTGTATGACAAATTGCACTTCGTGTTTATTTTCAACACGAAGGCGCGAAGACATAAAGGCACGAAGTTTTTCAGTAACTAGTCGTTCCTTAAAAAGATAATTTCAAGCGGCGAGGTAATATAATTTTTGCGGGCAAAATACTGGTGCTGCCTGACCTATTCTTCCTTTTGCGTACAAACATGACGCAAAAATAAGAATTTCTCGCCGATTCACCCTTTTTGGGTGAATCGAACTCGTAAAATGCTGATATTAAATGAAGTAAAAAATTAACTTTCTGAATGTGTCGAAGTCAGGAAAAAACCGTCGAAGTCGGGAAAAATACCGCATAATTCAAGATAAAACCTACCAGTCCGATTTTGATAAATTGGTGGAGTATACCCAGAAAGGGCTTGTGTTATAATATTGCTTTCACCTTAATAAAATAATCCCCCTCGCACGTCCCGTTAGCAATCAGTTGCAGCGTGCCGTCGTCTTTTTCGTTGAGGGTGACGGTGAGTGTTATGTCGCTGCATTGCACGGGGTCAACGAACCGCAAAAACTTGCACTGAAGGATTTGCGTGTATTGCAACTTTTTGTCTATCAACCGTTGCGCGCACTCTTTGATGATTTGCAACATGCAGACGCCGGGCAAGACGGGCTGTCCGGGGAAATGACTTTTGTAGATGGCGTGGTCGGGGTTTAGTTTGACGTGAAACATCATTCCCGAATCGCTGGGGGTGGTGTGGTCTATTTTGTAGAAATCGTTTAATATCATGGTGTTTGTAATAAAATAAGTGAATGATTGATATAATTGTAATGATTGTAAATCAGCGCACGTTTTTCCTTTTGTCCTTTTAGTTGACGCGCTGCCATATCAAGAGCGAAACCTGTGGCGGTCATATATTCGCCGCACAGATGTTTGTAATAGAGCGTCTCGGCATGGGGAAAACAATCGCGTTCCAAGATGTCATAGATGCCGTCGGTGATGCAATTTCCGTTTTTTCCCGACACAAACAGGTCAATATCTGCCATATCCAAAGCGTGTTTTTGCAGGAAAGACGATATTTCTGTTTTTATCAATGGAGCGTCGTTGTTATTAAAATCGTCGTCTTTCATCAGAAAACTGTGTACGCCTTTCAGTTCGGCAAAACTGTTTTCCCGTCGTTCTTTTTCTAATATAAAAAAGGCGGCGCCTTCGCCGATTACGGCGTCTTTCATTTTGCGTTCTTCGTTTATCATCAGTTGGTAATGTTGCGAATACTCGTCTATGCCGCCGACTAATACATGTTGTGCTTCGCCTTCGCCGAGCAGCATCAAAGCGTCCAACAGCGCCGACTCGAACGATGCGCCACGATGACAGTAGGTGTTGCTGTAACCGGTTATTTTGTGCATCATTGCAATTTGTGCCGCCACGGTGTTGTGCGACGAGTTGATAAACGGAATGGGCGACAACCCCTGCTCATTTTCGTCCAAAACCGAAACAAGAAACTTTTCCAAATCAACAATACACGCCAATCCCGTACCCACGATGATAGCGTCAATTTTCGCTTCGGATAAGTTGTTGACACATATACTCGACGCACCCAATCCCATCTTCAGAATCCGCGACATGCGCCGCAGTTGTACAGGATTGATCAGTTCCTTATAAACAGGCTCGACACATGCAAAATGACCATCTTCGATGGTTCCTTGCGGCGCTATTAATCCTATGGCGTTGATGTATGTCATACTCTTTTGATAATTAAGGTGGTATTCGCTCCGCCAAAACCGAAAGAGTTGGAGAGGATGTGGTTTAATTCGATTTGTGATGGCTGTTTGTCGCATATCTCACATCGCATATCGCTGTACGGCAAAAATGGCAACTCCTCCATCACATTTTCCAAACCCAGATTGGGCAAAAGCGTCTGTTCCTTGATACTCAACAAACTCAGCACAGCCTCAACGGCACCTGCCGCCGCCAAGGTATGACCGGTATAAGCCTTTGTAGAACTGACGGGCGGGATTTTATTTCCGAAAACCGTGCCGATGGCGTTGCCTTCCGACAGGTCGTTAATCTGCGTTCCGGTGCCGTGGGCGTTGATGTAATCAATATCTTCGGGTTGAAGATTTGCTGTTTTCAGCGCGTGGCGCATGGTCATGATGGCGCCGGCGCCGTCGGGCGAAGAGGCTGTTTGGTGAAACGCCTCGCTGTGGTTGGCGTAGCCGATGATTTCGCCGTAAATCTTCTTTCCTGTTGCCGCTTTTTCCGACTCCAACACTAAAAAGGCGGCGCCTTCGCCGATGGTTACGCCGTTGCGTTGTTGGTCGAAAGGTCGGCAGCCGGTGGGAGAGAGGATTTCCAGCGAATTGAAACCGTTGATGGAAAAACGCGAAAGCGCATCCATGCCGCCTGCCAAAACGCTGTCGGCTAACCCGTTACGAATCATGCGCGTAGCGGTCATGATGGCGTTTGCCGATGAGGAACAGGCGGTACTCATCGTGGTAACATGTGTCCGGATGTCGAAATGGTTTGCAATCTGTTCCGTGCAGTCGGCACATTCAAACGACGAGGCGAGCTGCCTTCTTAAAGCCTTGTCGCCCTCCTCCATTATTCGTTTATAATAGCGTTCGTTCAAGTCCATGCCGCCGATGGTGGTTGCGCCTAAAATTCCCTGTGCAGTGTTTAACCCTGCCATCCGCATCGCCTGTTGTGCGGCGATGAGACCGAGCAAAAAGGTGCGACTGTAAATTTTATCTTCCGGCAATGAGGCAAGGCGAACCAAATCCGCATTGGACTTCTTCACCTCGACCGCAGGGTAATGTCGCAACGCCGTCTCCAAAAACGAGACTTTTCCGATAACCGGACGTCCTTGTTGCAACGTAGCCCAAGTCTCCTCCGCGCCGCAACCCATACCCGAAATGATGCCAAAGCCGGTGATGTAAACCATGGGGGTTAGATTTGAGAGTCGGACATCACCTCCCCCCCTTCGGGGGGGCTGGGGGGGGCTATCAATTCCGCCATGGTGCGGATAGACTTCAACGCACTTTTACGTTGTTGTGGGTCTTCGATTTTGACGCCATACTTCTTGTCGAGCAGGAGTATCAACTCGATGGCGTCAATGGAATCCAATCCTAATCCCTCTACAAAGAGCGGCGCGTCGGCGTCAATGTCAGCCGGTGTGAGGTCGTCCAATGATACGGCTTCGATGATTTGCGCTTTTAACTGGTCTATTAATTCTTCTTGCTTTTTCGATTCTTCTTGGGTCATATAGTCTATTTTTTTATGCTATTTAATTCTTCTTCAATTTCCTCAACAGAGGGCAAACTGCCTTTAAATTTTTCGGGAAATACTTTTGTTAACTGATATTCGGAAATGCCAATGGGTTGATTGATACCTCGTAAGGCATATTCGGCGACAAGGTTGTTTTTGTTTTTACAAATAATTAAACCGATGGTTGGGTTGTCTGTTGGATGACGCATCAAATCATCAATGGCGGATAGATAGAAACTGATTTTACCGGTTGTTTCGGGAACAAATTTAACTGTTTTCAATTCAATAACAACGAAACAACGCAGTTTTAAGTGGTAGAACAATAAATCAACGGGATAATTCGTCCCATCAATATTCAGAGGGACTTGACGTCCAACGTATGCAAATCCGGCGCCCAACTCAAGTAGAAATTTTGTGATATTTTCCGTTAAGGCATTTTCCAATTCCCGCTCGTTATACTTTTCCGTTAATGCCATTAAGCCAAATATATAGGGATCTTTCAAGGTCTGTATAGCCAAATCGCTTTGCAACGCGGGGAGTGTAGTCGCGAAGTTAGTAATGGCTTTCCCCTCACGTTTATACAGATTCAGTTCAATATGATGCGCAAGCATTGAGCGGCTCCAACCGTTTTCTATGGTTTTATGAATGTAAAATATTGCTTCTTCAACTGATGTACATTTGGTGATTATCAATAAATTATGTCCCCAAGGAATTTGCGCAACAAGTTGTTGCGGAATAGAATTTGTTGTTGTGGGTAATTGTCCAGCAAGTTGTTGGACAATTGGAGTTTGCTTATCCGGTAATTGCGCAACAACTTGTTGCGTAATTGGAGTCTGTTTCTCCGGTAATACTGCAACAACTTGTTGCAGTATTTTATTATCCTGATTATAAAAGGAGTATAATTGTTTGGCATATAAAAGATTCCTTTCGGAGAATCCCTGCACATCAGGAAATTCCTCTTTCAAATCCAAACTCAACTGCCGGATAACCGTGTCGCCCCATTGGGATTTAAGTTGTTTTTCTACAATTTCCGCACCCAAATCCCAATACAACCGTATAAGTTCGGTATTAACTTTTATCGCCGCCTTTATTTGCGTCTGTTTGATCCGCATTTTGACGTCGGTCAGCCAGTTTTTGTACTCGTCGCTATGTTTGGGATTGTTATTCATCTTTCTAAAAATTATGGTACAAAGGTACTAAATTTAATTATCCCGTTTCCGTTTATCATAAATAACTGCAACAGAGGTGCATACGATGAAGAACAGCAACAGCGCCGCACTCTCCGGTAAGACGGACATCCAGTTTCCGTCGCGCACGAAGATGTCGTAGAAGCCGGACAATCCCCAGTTGAGCGGCGAGAGTTTGCTGACGGTCTGCATTGTTTGCGGCATCACGAAGGTAGGAATCCATACGCCGCCGACGGCAGCCAGAATAACTACCGATATGGCGCCGAAGATAGCCGCCTGCTGGTTGCTGACAGATATTTTCCCAATGATGATGCCGTAGCCGATGGCCGCCAACGATGCCGAAAGCGACATTAATACCAATGCCAACCAACTGTGTCCCAGCGCTAAAGCGGGAAGTCCCAACAGCGGCAGCACATAGATGCCCATGATAAACATCAGCGTCAGTTGCAACAGGCAAACGCACAGATAGGTGATCATTTTACCCAGCACATACTGCCAATAAGGGCATGGCATGGTGAGCAAGCGGGTGAAACTGCCGTCTTCGCGCTCTTTAATGATGTTGCCCGACAGGGAGATGACAATGAAAAAGATGGCGAACATGCCCCATGCCGGCACGTTGTGCTGTACGGAGTTGGGGATGATGCGGCTTTCGTCTAACTGCGCATATTGCTCGAGGATGCGCACCGGATTGTTGTTTATCCGGATATCGCCTATCGGAAAGGCGACGATTCTATTCACAGTGGCGATGATTTCACGGTTCACGAAGTCGCTCTGAATGGCGGTGGCATATTCGCGCATGGCGCTTGTCAGTGTGGCGCGGAACGAGGTTTTTGTCGTTGGGTCAATATAGACGATGATGCTCAGCGTGTCGAATGTTATCGGTTCTTGTGTGTAGTTAAATGCGTTGAGGATGCTCATCTGCACGCCGCGCCGGATATTTTTTGTGGTGTTTTGAGGAATGACAACGCCTATCTGGTAATCGCCGCGGGCGACGGCGCGTTCCAAAGTTGCTTCCGTGAGCGAATCGTTGCCGATTTTGGTGTGGACGTCGAAGATGTTTGTTGCGACGATGTTTTGCTCTACGGCGTTGCCCAGCGAGTCGCGGTCGGCGTTGAGCAGCAGCAGCGGGACACGGCTTTCGTTGATGGTGTTGAAAGCGCTGTCTTGCAAATAAGCCATGATCATCACCAGCGCCAGCGGCATCAGAAACATTATCGCCAAGCCTGCCCTGTCGCGAATCAGCAAGAGAAAATCCTTATACAGTAATGCTTTTATCTTCATTTAGTCTCTCGGTTTTTTATCTGTTTTTTGCAAAAATAACTCTTCTAATGTCTCTACGTTGTTTTGGGCGATCAACTGTTTCGGTTCGCCTTGGCAGATGATCTGTCCGTCGTCTATCAGTGCGATGGCAGTGCAGAAACGCTCCGCCTCGCCCAGATGGTGCGAGGTGTACACAATGGTTGTGCCTGCTTTGTTGATTTCTTTGAGGTTGTCCAAAATCACGTGGCGCGATTGCACGTCTATTCCCACCGTCGGCTCGTCGAGAAAAAGCAGTTGCGGACGGTGCAACAGTCCGGCGATAAGGTTTACCCTGCGTTTCATCCCGCCCGAATACTTTGACAGATAACGATTTTTGCTCTTTTCCAAACCAAAAAGGTTCAACAGTTCGTCCATGCGCTCGTTCAGGTCTCTCTTTTTCAGTCCGTAGATGCCGCCGAAGATTTTTAGATTTTCACAAGCCGTCAGGGAGGGGTAGAG
Source organism: Bacteroidales bacterium (assembly GCA_009777825.1). Taxonomy (GTDB): domain Bacteria; phylum Bacteroidota; class Bacteroidia; order Bacteroidales; family WRLA01; genus WRLA01. The sequence continues at coordinate 9,838 of WRLA01000036.1, read as the reverse complement.
AGCGATGTCCTGCGGCACAACGCCGATAAGCGGTTTTATCTTCTCTATCTCGTCTCTGACCGAATAGTTGCAGATGTGCAGTTCGCCGCTGTTGAAACGTCGCAACCCGCACAAGATATTGATAATGGTTGTTTTACCGGCGCCGTTGGGTCCCAGCAAACCGAAAATCTCACCCTTTTCGATGGTCAGCGAGAGGTTGTTGACGGCGGGCTGCGCGTTCCCGCTGTACACCTTGTAGAGGTTTTTTATTTCGATGATGTCCATTTTCATCTGTCTCCATAATGTCCTTTGGCAGAAAGAACGAATACAGTTATTTCATTGTCTTTTAAGTATGCAATATTTTCATCGGCTTCCCTTGATGTAACAATTGTATAAATCATAGATTATCAAAATATTGACGAAGTTCTTCTTTGTTTTTAATTACAGTACATTCTCCATTTTCGATTTGTTGCAAAGCCTTTTCTATCTTCGCTTCCATTTCGGGAGTCCAATACCAATCATCCTCATTAACAGGGGTAAGTGCATAGGATTGTTTGCTTCTTCTCTTTATAACAACCTGTTTCCCTTCGTCCGCCAAATCAAAAAAAGATTTTTGATTATCGCGAAATTGCCTGCTTGTAATTTCTACTACTGCCATATCTTATTATTTTAATAATTTGACGATGCAAAGATACAATTTTTTTCCAATGCCACCCTCAAATATTTTTCAATTTTTTAAAATAATCTCTGCGAAACTCCGCCAAAATGTTCCGAAAAAGGACTTTTTAAAAAAACTATATTTCAGAAAATTAAAGTTGATATCCTGTTGATTATCAACAGGAAATATATTACAGATTTTGCTACTATTTTGAATTTTACAAAAATCTCACATCAGTTCTCACACATCGGTGAAACTGACTTTTGAATTAAAAATTGTATCTTTGCACCTTGAATTTAACATATTGAATATGAAATCTAAAAATCGTTCATTCCCATTTATTCTGTTGGTATTCATCATTTTGCCGTTGTTTTCATTAAATGCTCAAACCGATGAATACAACTACTCCGTAAAAAACAGATGGACACTTAAAGCAAGTTACTCCAGATATAAAACTGCTTATGATTATGGTGTTTTTGTGAGTACTGGAGATTTTTTTGATGTTTGGCAAAATCGTAAAATGTCAAATTTCAAAGTAGAAACCAATTATGGCGTCAATAGATTTATTGAAACGGGCATTTATACCGGATTTCAACATTACGAATGGGTTAATCTTGATGAAGTGAAGGTGGGGGAAGAAGTCCCATATCGCGAGAGTTTTGCGCCTTTGTTTGGAGTAAATCTAAACTTTCATATTTTGCCCTTTTTGGTTCCATCGGAAAAATGTCGTTGGGATTTGTATCTAACCGCCAAATATGGCGGATGTTATTTACCCCATAGAGAATGGGAAACTTCAGATAATTCATTTGACACAGACAGCAAATACCGTCATGAGTATGGACTTGGAATAGGAGCAGGTTATTATTTCAAAAATATAATCGGCTTATTTGCGGAGAGTTCTGTAGGACAATTTTCTTATTTTCCAAGATATGCAGAGAGTAATTTTAGGTTTCGTATCGGAGTTGCAGCAAAATTTTAAATAAAAAAATCATGAACAAATCAGTTTTTTTACTTCTTTTTATCTGTTTTTCCATATCGGTAAAAACATTTGCTCAAGATGAAAACCGGAAATCCATTGATTTCAACAAAACATTTCATACATTAGGTTTTAGTACGTTTCATGGAATTAATTTTAAGCCGAAACTGAAAGATAATTCGGGAAATATTGAGCCAATATTGTATCCTGCATACGTGCCGGAATTTATTTTACAGTACGGCTGTATGATAAAAAATGGATTTGGTGTTGCGTTGGAAGTGCCATTTGGCGAATACTATCGAAAAAGTTTGACTAGACTTTCAGATTACGGAGCCTCTTGCGATGTTCCACTCGAAATGGGAGATTCCTATATCGGTTTTACGGTAAAATTAACCGTTTTTAAGGAATTGAACAAAAACATCTGTATGCAGGGTGAATTAGGAGTGAAATTCCATCCCTTCTATCATCCCGCCGAACAATGGGAAACAATGGATTATTGGAAAGATGTTGTGGGAAATCCGTATTTTGAGTTTTATTATTATGATGATAATTCGTCTATCAATTTTGTTACCATTGAGCAAAAGTATTATGCAATTCCTGATGCAACGGCAGGATTACAGTTTTTCTTCCATAGCCAAAAGAAACCGAAACAAAACTTGGTGCTTGGTTTAACGGCAAATGTGTCATTTGTAGAGAGAATAAGAGTGTTTTACGATACAGAATTCAGTGACTTAATTGAAAATCCGAATAGTACGGGGTTCGGATGGGGGCGCTATGCGTGGAATTCGACCGCGATAGGAATTACTGTTGGGTATCGCTTCTTTGGGGTAAGGTAAGTCTGATATAACAAAGTTTACAAAAACATTTGTATCAATAATATACCTCATAGCGATTACCTGTTTACTGCCCTTCGGTCTATTACGTAACCTATTCCACCGGGATTTTCCCGCATCCATTGTCCTATTTTCGAGAGCCGTTTGGGTTCCGGAACGCTTATTGTTTGCCTTTTTGCAGTGTCGGATGATTGTTTTTTAACCGCTGTTACCATATTTTTTTTATTTTAAATTTTGACGACTGCAAAGATAAAACATTTTTCAATGCAAACGTTTTCTTAGCCCAAAAAAGGGCTACCCAAGCGAGCAGCCCTTTCTTCTGTTTAATTTAAATTTTTATCTGAACAAAATTCATTCATTTTCTTTGCTCCTATCCACGTAGTGTGTGTGGAGGAGTTCGTGGGAGAGGTGTCCGCCCGGTTTGCCGAGGTAGTCTTTGTAGATGGCGAGGATGGAGGTGTTGAGGTGGGATTGGCGGAGCGTTTTGCTTTCGTCTTCGCTGTACATGGCTTTCAGGCGTTTGATGCGCACGTCGGGGTCTTCGCTGCGGGGTTGTCCGCCGCCGCAGATGCAGCCGCTGGGGCAGCCCATTACTTCGATGAAGTGGTAGGGCGAGTTTCCGACTACGATTTGGTCCATCAGGATTTTGGCGCCTGCCAAGCCGCTGGTTACGGCTACTTTTGCCTCGAAGCCTTCAAAGAGTTTAAATTCGGGGAGTACGTTTTCAAATTTCAGCGTGGCTTCTTTGATTTGGTCGAGACCGACGATTGGCGCCACGTGTAATTTTTCGAAAGGTAGTTCGCGTCCTGTAACGAGGACGTAAACGGTGCGGATAGCCGCTTCCATCACGCCGCCGGTAACGCCGAAGATGTCGGCGGCGCCGGTGGACTGTCCCATGGGGTCGTCGAAGGTTCCATCTTCTAAGTTGCGGAAGTCTATACCGGCTTGTTTGATCATCTGTCCCAGTTCGCGGGTGGTGAGGACGGCGTCCACGTTGCGGGCGTCTCTGTTGACCATCTCTTCGCGGGAGGCTTCAAACTTTTTCGCCGTACAGGGCATGATAGAGACGGTAAACATCTTCTTCGGGTCGAAGCCGATTTTGTCGGCATAGTAACTTTTTGCCAAGGCGCCCAGCATCATGTGGGGTGACTTGCAGGTGGAGAGGTGGGGTAAGAGTTGTGGATAGTACGACTCAATGTATTTGATCCACCCCGGCGAGCAACTTGTAATTATCGGCAGCACGGCTTTTTTGCCGGAAAGCACAGCGATGGCTCTGTCTAAGAACTCTGAGCCTTCTTCCATGATGGTGAGGTCGGCAGCCCAATCGGTGTCGAAGACATCGTCCACGCCGAGTTCGCGCATGGCGGTTGCCATTTTGCCTGTTACGGAGGTTCCTACCGGATAGCCGAACATTTCGCCCAATGCCACGCGGACTGCCGGTGCGGGTTGCATCACCACCCGGATGTCGGGGTCGTTGATGGCTTCCCATACTCTGGCGATGTGGTCGGTTTCTTTCAATGCTCCCACCGGACATACAATGGTACACTGTCCGCAGAACGCGCACTTAGCGGCGCCTAACGGCAGTTCCATCGCCGGCGAGATGACGGTGTCGAAACCGCGGTTTTGCGCATCAAGGATGCCGATGCCTTGTAAGCCTTTACATGCCGTGATGCAACGACGGCAAAGGATACATTTCGACAGGTCGCGGGTGATGGAGGGTGAGATGTCTATGCTTTCGCGGGCGCTGCTCGTGCTGAAACGGTTTTCCGTAACGCCCAGCATCTCCCCTAACTGCTGTAGTTCGCAGGATTGGTTGCGGTTGCAGCTCAGGCAGTTTTGGGAGTGGTCGGAAAGCATTAGTTCGTACAGCACCTTGCGGGCTTTTAACACTTTTTTGGAGTTGGTATGTACTACCATTCCCTCTCTTACTTCAGCCATACAGGCGACTTGGAGCGTGCGTGCGCCTTCTACTTCTACCGAACAGATGCGGCAGGAGCCAAATTTGTGAACGCCTTCCATATAGCATAAAGAAGGGATGTTGATTCCATTTTGTTTGGCAGCTTCGAGAATCGTTGTTCCGGGCGCTGCGCTGATGTTCTTGTTGTTAATTGTTAACTGTATCATAAATTATCTCCTTTCACAATGTAAGCAACGCATGGATTCTGCGATGGCGTTTATTTTATGGAAACCTAAAACTACTTCGGCGAAGGATTGTTTTCTCACTTCGGGAGACAACATTTCCTGCTCAAATTGCGGGTGTGCGACGATTTCGTCTTCGTCGTAGATTTTGGGGATTTCTATCGGCGCGCCTTTGTTCAAAAGACCGTTGCCGCCGAGGTAGCGGTCGATGGCGGAGGCGGCTTTCTTTCCGTCGGCGATGGCGCTGATGACGGTGTCGGGACCTCGCACGACGTCTCCGCCGGCAAATACGCCCTCCATGGTGGACATCTGGGTATCGGGGTCAATGATGAACGTTCCCCATTTCGTTACGCCGATTTCATCTTTGCTGATAAACGGTAAGTCGGCATATTGACTTACGGCGGGTATCACATAATCAACGTCTAAAACGAAGTTCGAGCCTTTTATCTCTACCGATTTCCTTCTTCCGGATGAGTCAAACGCGCCCAGTTCCATCTTAACACATTCGATGCCGATCACCTTATTGTCTTTGCCGATGAATTTCACGGGTGCGGTTAATTCCATGATTTCGATGCCTTCTTCTATCGCTTCTTTTACCTCTTCGATGTAAGCCGGCATAGCGTCCTGCGTTCTTCTATAGACCACGATAACGCGGTCGGCGCCGATACGCAATGCTGAACGAGCCGAGTCAATGGCTGTGTTGCCGCCGCCTATCACGGCAACGGTTCCGTGCAGTTTCATGTCGTCTTTCAGGTTGGTATCTTTCAGGAAGTTGATGCCATGGATGACGCCGCGCAGGTTTTCACCTTCGATATTGACTTTCGCCGGATATTGTGTTCCGATTCCGACAAAGATGGCGTCGTAATCGTCGCGTAAGCGTCTGAAGTCTATGTCTCTGCCCACTTCTTTGTTCAGATAAACATTGACGCCGGCTTGTTTAATCAAATCAATTTCGTGTTGAAGGATGGCTTCGGGCAAGCGGTATTCGGGAATGCCGAACGCCAGCACGCCGCCGGCGACGCCTTGTGATTCATACACATCCACGTCGTAGCCGATGTTCACCAAATAATAGGCACAGGTCAAGCCCGCTGCGCCCGCTCCGACGACGGCAACCCGTTTGCCTTTTTTCGCAAAGGTGAGTTGCATTTTGTACGGGAGTTCGTTTTTGAAAGCGTAGTCGGCTGCAAAGCGTTTCAGGTCGCGAATGGCTACGGGTTCGTCCACCGTACCGCGGCGGCATTTGCGCTCGCACGGACGGGTACAGATTCTGCCGCAGATTGCCGGGAAGGGATTTTCCTGCATCACCAAGTTGTACGCATCCTGGAATCTGCCCGCTGCAACCAACGAGATGTAACCCGGGACGTTGACGTTTGCCGGACAGGTGTTCTCGCAAGGCGAGGTGAACATAGCGCCACAAACGCCTGCTCTGCAATATTTTTTATAGATATGTTCTTCATATTCTTCGCGGAAGAAGCGAATGGTGGAGAGAATCGGATTGGGCGCCGTTTGTCCGAGACCGCACATAGCGGTTTCCTGGATGGCTTCGCCGATTTCTATTAACAGTTCGATGTCGCCGTGTTTTCCGTTGCCTTCGGTGATTCTTTCTAATATTTCTAACATCCTTTTCGTTCCTACGCGGCAGGCGACACATTTTCCGCACGATTCGTCACGGATAAAATCCATGAAGAAGCGTGCCGTGTCCACCATGCAGGTATCTTCGTTCATCACAATCAGACCGCCGGATCCCATGATGGCGCCCATTTTGTTCAACGATTCGTAATCAGCCGGCACGTTGAGGTTTTCTTTGGTGATACAGCCACCGGAAGGACCGCCGATTTGCGCCGCTTTAAACTCTTTCATATTGGGAATGCCGCCGCCGATGTTGTAGATGATGTTGCCGATGGGCGTTCCTATCGGCACTTCCACGATACCGGTGTTGACCACGTCGCCGGCGAGGGCGAAGACTTTCGTTCCGGGCGCTTCTTTCAAGCCGAAAGAGGCGTACCATTTGCCGCCGTTGCGAACGATTTTGGGGATGTTGGCTAAGGTCTCTACATTATTAATAATGGTGGGGAAGCCGAACAATCCTTTTTGGAAGGGGAATGGCGGTTTTTGTCTTGGTTCGCCGCGTTCGCCTTCGATGGAAGCCAGCAGGGCAGTCTCTTCACCGCACACGAATGCGCCGGCGCCGATTCTGATTTCGAGGTCGAAGTTGTACTCCGTCCCGAAGAGGTTTTTACCCAGCAGCCCGTATTCGCGTGCTTGTTCCAGCGCCACTTTCAGTCTTTCGATGGCGATGGGGTACTCGGCACGGATATAGACATAGCCTTGTTGAGCGCCGATGGCGTAAGCCGAGAGCATCATGCCTTCGATGAGGCAGTGGGGGTCGCCTTCGATGACGCTTCTGTCCATAAATGCGCCCGGGTCGCCTTCGTCGGCGTTGCAGACCATGTATTTGGTGTCGTTTTTCTGCGAGAAGCCGGCGCGGAGTTTGGTTCCTGTGGGGAATCCGGCACCGCCGCGTCCGCGAAGTCCGGAGGCTTCTACCTCTTTCACAACGTCTTCCTGCGTCATGCCGGTAATCGCCTTGGCTGCGGCTAAATAGCCGTCGTGCGCGATATAGTCTTTAATATCGGTATAGTCAATGATGCCGCACAAGTCCAAAACAATCTTCACCTGGGCTTTAAAAAACTCGATGTCGTCGATTTTGGGAACGTGCCGCAGCAACGTTTTGTCGTAGAAGGTGTATTCTTCGATGGTGGTCTTTTTCACCAAATGGCTCTGGATGATTTCTTTGGCTTTTTCGGGGTTCAGTTCGGTGTAGAACGTTCTGTCGGGGAGCATCAGCATCACCGGTCCCATGGCGCAAATGCCCATGCATCCGGTTTGATAGACTCTCACGTCTTTGGTGAGTCCCTGCTCTTTCAGTTCTTCGTTAATAGCCTTTTCCACATCGGCACAGTTGGACGAAACGCAGCCCGTGCCGCCGCATACCAATATCTGGTATTTGTACTTTTCCTGATTTTTGAGGAACTCTTTCTTGATCTCCTCAAGTTGGGCGATTGATTTTACTTTCTTACTCATAACTCTTCCTCCTAATATTTCGACAGAATGGATTCTAACTTATTCGGATTCACCGACTTATATACCGTATCATCGACCATCATGGCGGGGGCTAACCCACATGCGCCGATGCAGCGTGCTACGCTCAGCGTGAATTTGCCGTCTTCCGTCGTTTCGGAAACGTTCACGCCAAGGTGTTTTTGAAGACCATCCACCAGCTTTTTGCCGCCACGGACGTAGCAGGCTGTCCCCATACATACTAAAATGGTATGTTTTCCTTTGGGGTTGGTAGAGAAAAACGAATAAAAAGTTACGACCCCCGAAACTTCCGATACGGCGATGTTCATCTTGTCCGCAATGAATTTCTGGACGGGGTACGGCAGATACCCGTAAATGCCCTGAGCAGCGTGCAATATCATGATCAGATTGCTTGGCTTCGCCTCATATTTGGCGATGACCTCCGCAATCTGTTCTAATTTTTGAACGTGATCGTCCGGCAGTTTGTGGGATACTTGTTTGGTTTGATTCATGTATACCTCCTGAATTTTGATTTATACTATTTATACTAAAATGACTATTTATCGCTGTATCAACTATTTCCACGCTTTTCCCCTTCCACTTTTTTCGTGTGCAAAAGTAATAAATTCTTCGTAAAATCAAATGGCAAAGAAAAATAGTGTGAAAAAGTTGCTAAATTACCGTGAAATACGGAATGGGGGATGGGGGATGTGAGACTGTTAGACACAAGACACTCTCTGTGTAACTCTGTGAACTCTGCGCCTCTGTGCTGAATATTTTTTTTCAACACAGAGACACAGGGGACACAGAGGTTCACAGAGTTTTTTATCATGGTACTCATTACAACTCACCTAAACCTGAAAGTGATCCCCACCGGATTATGCTGTGAATATCTAAAACCCATCGGAACCGTCTTTGTCTCCAAAACATCAATGTTGGGCGATACGACGAAGAAGTCGGTGATAGCGACAGGCGTTGAATCAACCTGATACGGCGTGTTCATGCTTCGTACTGTCGGATGGTTCGGGTCGAGACAGATTTTCCATCCGCTCGGCAGCGATTCCGGCAGGAGGGCGTTGCGATTGAAATAAGTCGTATCGGAAATGGCAAAGGCAGCGTCGGAAGCCGCAAGCGGCGTAACGCCCCAATTCCCGCCTGCCATCACGTAATTGCCCTTTTCATATTCGGTAATCATCAGAGAGACAATGGATTGCGTCAATCTTTGCAGTTCCGTTTCCGACGATGACGGGGCGTTATATACATTAATCATTACAAACGTCTTACCGTTTCTCAAGCGATATTGGTTGACGATGCAACACAAATCCTGCATAAAAGGTCGTTTAAAAAAACCTCCTCCTTTTTCCAAGGCGTGGCGCGTGCTTTCCATGGGATAGGTGGCTGAGAGCGTTTCCATTCCCGCCGAGATGGCTCCGTAGGGCTGTCGAAAGGGGAGCGGGACGAAGAAGACGTTGTGGTTGTTGGTGAAACAGTGGGCGTGGAGCGGAAAGAGCGAATTCACAATGCGGCGCTGGTCAATGTTGTAACTTCTTTTCGAGAGGCGGTCTATCTCCTGCAGCAGGATGAAGTCGGCGCTGTCCATGGATGCTAAGTAATTTTCGATGCCCGCAAGCCACTGCGTAACGCTGTCGTAGGGCGGGCGGGAGGTCTGTCCGCCGTCGAAGTAAAAATCCACGCCGGCGCCTCGCGTCGCAAAGCCGAGATCCCACGTAACCGCTGCGTAACAGGACTTTGCGGCTAACAGGTAGGGCGGCTTTTTCGTGTAGCGGACGTTGACGTCTTCTGCCTTTTCCGGATTCTGTTGGGCCGTAACTATCAATAGAAAAAACAGCCCGACAAGTAGGAGCAGAAAAAGAATGCAGGTGATAAAAATTTTAATAAATTTTGTTAGCATAGGCGCAAACATTAATACGGCAAAGATACGATTTTTTGGCGATTTGCGATGTGCGATGTGAGACTTTTTTTAACCGCCTAATAAGGGCGAAGCCCTTACATCCCTCTGAGGCTGTCTTATAAGTACAGCCTCTTTTTTTTTACATTAAGCGGCCCGTTGCCACGAAGATGGTAAAATTTGGTATTCTGCTGCCTTTTTTGGGTATAAAATTCTCACAAAGACAAGAATGAGCAGAATTTCGGCACAAAGAGGTGCTTTTT
>WRLA01000035.1 GCA_009777825.1 Bacteroidales bacterium | reverse complement strand
TCCACTTTGCCCCATCTGCAATAAATATTGTGCGTTTGTACGGGTCTATATATGGCTCAAATTTTCTGAAAAATTCTTTGTTATTGCCTAAGGTACATACATATACAGAATCTGTTATCTCCGTCCGCTTCTCCTGAATGGATACAAAAAATCTTTACAGCGACAATTTGAAATACACCCCGCTAAAATTCGAGCAACTCCGTTATCCACTTTTTTCGTACCTTTGCACTCCGTAAATTTAAGATAGAACTCCATGTTTGAAAACCTGAGCGACAGATTAGAAAAATCGTTTAAGATACTGAGAGGGCAAGGGAAGATCAACGAGATCAACATTGCCGAGACGATGAAAGAGGTGCGACGGGCGTTGTTGGACGCCGACGTCAGTTTTAAGATTGCCAAACAGTTTACCGACGACGTGAAACAGAAAGCGCTGGGACAGAACGTCATCCATGCCGTTTCACCAAGCCAGTTGATGATAAAAATCGTACACGACGAGTTGGCTTTGCTGATGGGCGAAGAGCATGTGGACTTGAACCTGCAAGGCAATCCGTGTGTTATTTTGATGTCGGGTTTGCAAGGTTCGGGGAAAACGACCCTGTCGGCTAAGTTAGCGAACTATCTGAAGACGAAAAAGGGTAAAAAGGTGCTTTTGGCAGCCGGTGACGTCTATCGTCCGGCGGCGATTGAGCAGTTGCGGGTTCTTGGCGAGCAGATTGACGTGAAAGTGTGGGCGGAAGAAGATGTGAAAAATCCGGTCAAAATCGCCAAAAACGCCGTTCAGCACGCCAAAGAGTATGGTTTCAACGTCGTCATCGTGGATACCGCCGGACGTCTGGCTGTGGACGAGGAGATGATGAACGAGATTTCCTCCCTCAAACAGGAACTCAAGCCGCAGGAGGCGCTCTTTGTGGTGGACTCCATGACCGGACAGGATGCGGTGAACACCGCCAAGGCGTTCAACGACCGTATCAACTTCGACGGCGTCGTACTGACAAAGTTGGACGGTGATACACGGGGCGGCGCCGCCTTGACCATCCGCGCCGTTGTCGAAAAACCCATCAAACTTGTGGGACTTGGCGAAAAGATGGATGCGATGGACGTCTTCTATCCGAAACGGATGGCGGACAGAATCCTCGGCATGGGCGATATCGTGTCGTTTGTAGAGAAAGCGCAGGAGCAGTTCGACGAAGAAAAAGCCCGTAAACTGCAAAAGAAATTCGCTCAAAACGATTTCAACTTCAACGACTTCATCGAGCAAATCAAGCAAATCAAGAAGATGGGCAACATGAAAGACCTGATAGGCATGATCCCCGGAATGGGCAAAGCGTTTCGTGATATAGACCTCGACGATAGCGCTTTTACCGGCATCGAAGCCATCATCTCATCCATGACCCCTTACGAGCGCGAACGTCCCGAAATTCTCAACGGCAGCCGTCGCAAAAGAATAGCCGCAGGCTCGGGCAATGACATCACCGAAGTAAACCGACTGATAAAACAATTTGAAGAGACCCGCAAAATCATGCACTCCGTTACCACCGGCAAAGGCGCCGGAATGATGAAGATGATGCGGGGAATGAGGAGACGATAAGATATGGCAAATTTAAAAGCAATACGCACCCGCATTGAAACAGTCCAGTCAACCGGACAAATCACCACCGCCATGAGGATGGTCTCGGCATCAAAGTTGAGAAAGGCGCAGCAGGCTTTAGTCGCTGTGCAGCCCTACTCCGACGCTTTGCTCGATGTCTCAGGAGAGGTGTATTCTCTTGTAAATCAACAAGAACAAAATTCCGTTCCGAATATTAAAGACGACAAAAAAGATGCATTAGAACAGATTTTGCTGGTCGTTTTTTCGAGCAATAAGGGGTTGTGCGGACCTTTCAATGCCAATGTCGTCAAATACACGAATGAGTTGATTAAAACTTCGTACCGGCAACATTTACAAGATGGCAAACTGCGCATCATAACTATCGGGAAAAAAGCCGGCGAAGTACTTGAAAAACAGGAACTTCCGGTTGTCGCCCATTATCACGATTTATTGAATCACATCAATCACAAAGATGTATTTTCGCTTTCCGGACACTTGTTGGAGCAGTTTCAGAGCGGCATTTATCAAAAAATCGTTTTGATTTACAACCGGTTCAAAACCGTTTTGACACAAGAACTGACCGAACTGCAATTTTTACCGCTCTTACCGTCGTCGCCGCGCACGGAAATCCGACAGTCGTCCGTTGATTTTATCATGGAGCCGGACAAGGAAACAGTGCTCAAATGGCTTTACCCGCGTATGTTGGAGATGACGTTGTACCGGACGTTCCTCGAATCCATGACGTCGGAAGAGGGCGCCCGCATGACGGCAATGCAGCAAGCCAGCGACAACGCCGCCGCGCTGTTGAAAGAGTTGCGCCTCTCCTACAACAAAGCCCGTCAGGCAGCCATCACCGGCGAACTTTTGGAAATCATCGCAGGTGCGGAAGCGCTTAGTAATCAGTAAATAATATTAGTTTTCATTAAAATATATTCGTTATGTTAAGTAAAAAAATTGAAAAAGCGATTAACGACCAGATTAATGCCGAGTTTTGGTCGGCCCACCTCTATTTGAGCATGTCGGCATGGCTTTCGGAACAAAATTTGCCCGGATTTTCCAATTGGATGTACATCCAATATAAAGAGGAAGATACCCATGCGTTGAAGTTTTTCCGTTATGTGAACGAACGCGGCGGCAGAGTAACATTGCAACCGATTGCGGAAGTTCCGTCGGAATGGAAATCCGCAGTGGATGTGTTTCAACAAACTCTTGACCATGAGCGGGTTGTAACATCGAGAATTTATAAAATCATGGAGATTGCGTTGGAGGAAAAAGATTATGGCACGGTGAATTTCCTGCAATGGTATATCAATGAACAGGTAGAAGAAGAAGCGACCGCCGAAGACTATCTCAATAAACTGAAAATGATTGAGAAAGACCCATCGGGAATGTACGCCATGGACAAAGAACTCGGCGCACGGGTCTTTGTGGATGCGACACTCAAGGGGGCGTGATTTAGCACACCATGCCTTTTATCCAAAACCTGTTGCATCATTCTAGCGTTTCTGTCGTCGGATTGGAAAAAAATACCGGCAAGACGGAGTGTTTGAACTATATCTTGAAAAGACTTAGAGATTCCGAAAAGCGGGTTGCCGTAACCTCCATCGGCGTTGACGGCGAGGAAGTTGACCGTCTGTATCACAATGCCAAACCGGAAATCACGCTCTACGACGGAATGTTTTTCGTTACCTCCGAAAAACATTATCGGGAAAAGAAGTTGACGGCGGAAATCATGGACGTGAGCAGCCGGAAAACGGCTTTGGGACGCTTAGTAACCGCCCAAGTCAAAAGCAGCGGAAAAACATTGCTCTCCGGTCCGCCTGACACGCTGTGGCTGCAAAAGATACTGCAAACGATGAAAGAACAGCAGATAGACCTGACTTTGGTTGACGGCGCACTGTCGCGTGTGAGTTTGGCTTCGCCGGCAGTAACCGACGCCATGATCCTCACCACGGGCGCATCGCTCTCGGAAAACCTCGCCAAATTGCTGAAAACCACACTGTTTGCCTATCAGATGATCGCTTTGGAAGAGGTCGCTCCAGCATTGAAACAAAAGTTGGAACAGATAGAAAAAGGTATTTGGGCAATAGACAAAGAGGGAGAAATCCACGACTTGAACATCCCTTCGGTCTTTGGGATGGGCGAGCGGATTGGCGAGATTTTCAAATACGGAAACACCGTCTTCGTGTCGGGCGCCATCAGCGACACTCTGCTGAACAGTTTGCGGATGCAACCGCAATCAAAAGAGATGACGCTCATTATCAAAGATTTCACCAAAGCGTTCCTTTCGGAAGATGCGTATAAGGCGTTTGTCAACAGGGGAGGCGTTGTCAAGGTGTTGCGGAAAACCAAACTTATTGCCGTCTGCGTCAATCCCGTCTCACCCAGCGGACGCCGCTTCAACTCCGACGAACTGCAACAGGAGATGGAGAAGATATTGGGTGTGCCGGTGTATGATGTGAGAAGGTTGATTGTGTGATTGAGATTAGAAAAAATAAGGGAATAGAGGTCTATCATATATGCTAAGCGGGGCAAACGCATTAAAATTTCCTGTTTTTCTTCTTTTTTTCGGAAAGGTATTAATAATCAAATGTTAATATAATAAATTGATTATAAGTCATTTGTATTCATTCTGCATTGGTGTTTTTCGTGAATTTTACTCATAATCAGAGAATTAGACCCATCATGATTCATATTCAAAAATAGGGCTTAATGCGGGAATACACCCCCGCTTGTGTGAAACCGCTCGTGCAGTGGCTTCCCATTTCGCTTTCTTTTTCATTCTAAAGAGCAAGTAAAAAACGTGTTGGTAATATTGCTCATCGCGATGTTCTTTTGTAATTGCATCGTAAGGAATAGTGGAAAAAAATGCCTTTAAGGAAATCATAAAACCGTATTTAACCTCTTCGTTTGGAAAACCCAAAACGTAAAAGTTGCCGTCTTGTTCGTATGATATTTTTCCTTAAATACCATGAAATCATACAAAACCGAATTTAAAATATTTTCGTACCTTTGCACCGTGATAAAAAGAAATAGTTATGAATGTGTTTAAACAAGGAATCCCCCCCCTCCTACCCCAGCCATGCACCTTGGATGAGAATGTTCCGCACGCCCCTAAAAGGAAAGACATCCTCAGCAAAAAAGAGAAACAGTTGGCGGTCAGGAACGCCTTACGCTATTTTCCGGCGGAACATCACGCTGAATTAGCAAAGGAATTTGCACAGGAATTGAACACATACGGACGTATTTACATGTACCGTTTCCGTCCGCAGTACGAGATGAAGGCGCGTCCGATTGCCGAATATCCGGCGCAGTCGCAACAGGCAGCCGCCATCATGCTGATGATACAGAACAACTTAGACCCGGAAGTGGCGCAATTCCCACACGAACTGATCACCTACGGCGGCAACGGCGCGGTGTTTCAAAACTGGGCGCAATACCTGCTCACCATGAAATACCTCTCCGAGATGACCGACGAGCAGACGTTGGTCATGTATTCGGGACATCCGTTGGGATTGTTCCCGTCGCACAGAGAGGCGCCCCGCGTGGTCGTTACCAACGGGATGATGATTCCAAACTATTCTAAGCCGGACGACTGGGAACGTTTCAACGCCTTAGGCGTTACGCAATACGGACAGATGACCGCCGGATCGTACATGTACATCGGTCCACAGGGCATTGTACACGGCACCACCATCACCGTCATGAACGCCTGCCGTCTAACGCAAAAGACGGAACACGACTCCACTGCAGGCAAACTCTTCGTTACCGCCGGATTAGGCGGCATGTCGGGAGCGCAGCCCAAGGCAGGTAATATCGCCGGCGTAGTGTCGGTAACGGCGGAAGTCAACCCCGCCGCAGCCAAAAAACGCCACGCCCAAGGATGGGTGGACGAACTGATTACCGACATTAACGAATTGGTTGTCAAAGTAAAACAATCGGTGGCAAAGAAGGAAATCCGCTCGTATGCCTACATCGGAAATGTGGTGGAAGTGTGGGAGAAATTCGACGAAGAACAACTGCATATTGACTTAGGCTCCGACCAAACCTCGCTGCACAATCCGTGGGCGGGCGGCTATTATCCTGCCGGATTGTCGTTTGAGGAGTCGAACCGCATGATGGCTGAAAATCCCGAAAAATTCAAAGAACACGTACAGGCGTCGTTGCGCCGTCATGTAGCCGCCATCAACAGACATACCGAAAAAGGGACCTACTTCTTCGACTACGGCAACGCCTTTCTGCTCGAATCGGGACGCGCCGGCGCAGACATCTTTAAAGAAGACGGAACGTTCAAATACCCATCCTACGTGCAGGACATCATGGGACCGATGTGTTTCGACTTCGGATTCGGTCCGTTTCGCTGGGTGTGTACTTCGGGAAAAGCCGAAGATTTGGAACTGTCGGACAAAATTGCCATGGAAGTCTTAGACGCCATCGCCAAACACGCCCCCAAAGAGATACAACAGCAGATGCACGACAACATTCAATGGATAGCGGGCGCCAAGGCAAACAAATTGGTCGTCGGCTCGCAAGCACGCATTCTCTATGCCGACTGCGAGGGACGCACCAAGATAGCCGCCGCCTTCAACCAAGCAATACGCGAAAAACGCATCTCCGCCCCCATCGTCTTAGGACGCGACCATCACGACGTTTCGGGAACGGATTCGCCTTTCCGCGAGACCTCGAACATTTACGACGGCTCGGCGTTCACCGCCGACATGGCGGTACACAACTTCGTGGGCGACGCCTTTCGCGGCGCTACGTGGGTTTCGCTGCATAACGGGGGTGGCGTGGGCTGGGGCGAAGTCATCAACGGTGGCTTCGGAATGTTGTTGGACGGCTCCATCGAAGCCGACCGCCGCTTGGAGATGATGCTCCATTGGGATGTGAACAACGGCATCGCACGACGCTCATGGGCACGCAACGAAGGCGCCGACTTTGCCATCAAACGTGCCATGGACGCCTGCCCAACACTGAAAGTAACGCTTCCCAACTTAGTGAATGACAATATATTAGACAATTTATTTTAAACTTAAAAAATATATCATTATGAAATCATTATTGAAACCTTTGTTGATTTTATTATTTGTTGTTTGTGGCTTTACGGCATGTATAGCCCCGCAAGGACCGCAAGGACCTCCGGGACCTCCGGGAACCCCGGGCGCCGACGGTTATGTTTATTTCGATGTGCAATATTACAACATTACGCGCTGGAATCTTGCTGCAAATGGAGAATATTTCTTTGCCGAAGTAAGCAATGCTGCCATCACCAATAAGGTTTTTCTTTATGGTGCAGTAGTCGGATACCTTGTTATAGACTATGATAAGAGTAGCGAATTACATATTCCGTTACCACACGAAATGTTCTTTAACGGATATTCGGAAACGGTTTCCTTTGACATCATGCCAGGGAGCATAGCCTTTTACTACAAACCATCCAACTTTGATACAAACTATACCCCGCCTCCATTGTGTTTCAAGATTGTGGCGATGTGGTAGGAAGGATGAGATATTTTAAGACCTTGTCTATCAGTTCGTTCATCTGGTCGTGATAGTCAAAGTTTGCTGTTTTGAAAAAACGGTGGGCGATGACTAAACAGACGGTGAGGGCGTTGTGTCCCATGGCGGCGCATAATCCGTATAAGGTACTTGTTTCCATCTCATAATTGCCCACTTTCGCACCGGCGATGGTCAGGTCCTGACTTCGACAATGCGAGCCCACCTAATCCTTTTCATGCGGAATAGTAAAACACTACATCGTTATTGCAATAACCTCATTTCCACCTAATTTTTATAACGAAACAACCTCAGTAGCAATGAATTACAAACAAATACCAACCTCATTACCTCATTTCAAACGCAAAGAATGAGGTAATGAGGTTTATGGTTAATTGACTCATTATCAGCTACTGAGGTTGTTTTCTTGTTTGAATAAGGTAAAAATAAGGTTTGTTCCGATTGCAATGCCGAGAAAAGTCTTATTTTGCGACCTTTGCGGTTATCCTTTGCGCCTTTGCGGTAAAAAAAACGCAAGGGCGCAAAGATTTTTCGCAAAGAACGCAAAGAGTAAAGATAAACTTCGTGTCTTGATGTCTTCATGCTTTCGTGTTTGAAAATAAGCACGAAGTGCAATTTGTCATACACCCTACAGGCTATACCCCACCTGCCATGTGGTTTAAGATTGCGGCGATGTGGTAGGAAGGATGAGATATTTCAAGACCTTGTCTATCAGTTCGTTCATCTGGTCGTGATAGTCAAAGTTGGCTGTTTTGAAAAAACGGTGGGCGATGACTAAACAGACGGTGAGGGCGTCGTGTTCCATGGCGGCGCATAATCCGTATAAGGCGCTCGTTTCCATCTCATAATTGCCCACTTTTGCACCGGCGATGGTCAGGTCTTCCAACTTTTCATTGATGTCGGGAAAAGCCAACGGCAAATTGACAACTCTGCCCTGTCCTCCGTAAAAGCTTGGCGATGTTACCGTTATCGTAGTCAGAAAATTTCCATCCAAACGGCGCAGGAAATAATCGGAGGCGGAGACGACGTAAGGATGCGGCAGTTTCTCCGACCAGTTCATCTTCCGGATAAATTCTTGGGTAGCCGCTTCATCTATCACGTTTTCAGTGTCATAGAAGTACAAAATCCCGTCAATGCCGATTGCCTTCGATGAGGCGAGGTGAGCGCCCAACGGAATATTCACATCGAAAGCGCCGCACGTGCCGACGCGTATCAACTGCAAACGTCGGGGAGTATCTTGGAAAAGTCCTCTTTTCGTATAATGAGCCAGCACGTTCAACTCGTTGATACAGATGTCAATATTGTCCACGCCCATGCCGGTTGACATCACCGTCAGCGCTTCCCCTTGGTACGTTCCGATGTGAATGGTGAACTCACGGTTTTGTTTTTTCTTCAAGACGGCGTCAAACTGGGCAGATACCATCTCAACCCGTCCGGGGTCACCTACTAAAATGATTTTGTCGGTCAAATCCTCCGGCTTCAAGCCAAGATGATAAACCGAGCCGTCGCTGTTAAGCGGAAGTTCTGATGAAGATTTCATACTATTAAAATTAAATGGTGTAATTTTGCATTGCGAGTGCAAAGTTACATATTTTTCGGGAAATTAGTCATACACTCACAATAAAGTTTTACCCCCTATCCCTCTTCAGCGCCTCGAAACTGCGGTCGTATCGTGCTTCGGCTGCTTTGCTGAAAAAGCACGCCGGAAATTCGCCTCCCCGCTGATGGTAAGCGATGCACTCGCAACACTTTCCCCGCCTGCTGCAAGAGTATGTGCAGGGACATTTCATCGCTGTGTTATGTTGGCAACTCATTTTTTCACCGGTATTCGTAAAACCGTTTTCCATTTTGCAACATCCGTTTTTCGCGGGTTGGACAGGTATATTTCGTGGTGTTTTCGTGTTGCGCTGAGGTCGCTTTGCAGACCGTTTTCGGTAATAAAATCGTTCATGAGTTTCAGCGTTTTCGGTTCATCGTCATACGCTCCGATGTGCAGACATTGCACGCACAATCCCTCGTTGATTATCAGCAGTTTCGCCTTTGTTGTGTCTATCTTCTTCTTTTTCGACACTTCGCTGCAAGCCCATTCAAAGACCTTCTCGTCAACAAATTCCGGCAAGCGTATCACCGAAATCCAGCGATATTTGGATTTGTTTTCTAAGGAAAAATCTTTATCATCGTCAAGCCACCAAAAGCCTTCCAACGGCGGAACGACATAGTCAAAATAGCCATCAGGGACAAAACTTCCCTTTTTACTCATTTTTATGGTGTATTGAATGCTGTACAAAACTTCTATCGCCCTTTGGTATTCTCCGTTTTCTTCGTTTGGATTTCCTCTGCCTTCGACGGCGACGAATGGCATTTCGGGAACGTCAATGATTTCCGGCGTCGTCTTGGGGGAATATAACGACTTGTGTTCTTTTTTGTAATCTTTTACGGTTGCCATCATTGTATTATTTTTTTTGTGCAAAGATACGAAGTTTGTCTTTACTCTTTGCGTTCTTTGCGAAAAATCTTTGCGCCCTTGCGTTTTTTTTACCGCAAAGGCGCAAAGGATAACCGCAAAGGTCGCAAAATAAGACTTCGTGCCTTCATCATAGACATTTATTATCTGCGAAAATCCGTGTTATCTGCGTCATCTGCGTGCTAAACCATCAATGTAGCACCTGATGCAAAATACTCCTCGACCGTACCGTTTCCATGCCGGGAATGTGCAGGGCGTAGTATTTCAACAGCATGTCCAACAGCATGTTGCGCTCGGATGCGTTGATTTTTATGCGCTCCTGCTCTGTTGCGGGCGTTGAAAACAGCATTTTAAACAATACCGTCTCTTCGTTGGAGATGGCGTACTCGTGCAGCGGTTTGGGCGACACCGAGACGCCTTCCCGCAAGTCGAACCATCCCTTTTTCTCAAAGTTCGGGACGATGCCGAAGTGCCGGGTCAGTTCCGCCATGAAAAAGAGGTGATTGTTGGAAAAATGCTCTTTCTGTTCATCCAAGGCGATGAGAAAATCTTTGATGCAGTTGAACAGCGTTTCGTTGGGTTGTTCCTCTTTCAGCGATTTGTATAGTATCTCGTTGATAAAGAGGATGATGGCGTTCTTTTTCACGTCGAAAGGGATGGAGTGATAGATGGCGGTGAGGGAGATTTCGCTGAGGTGTCCTAACGCTCCTGACTTTGCGGGACAGAAGACGATTTGGGTCAGGTTCATCGGTTGCAGCAGGGCGATATGGTTTTTGGCGCCTTTTTTTCTGACGCCCCGCGCGATGAAAGTGATAAGTCCGAACAGGCGGGTGTAGGCATGTACGATGACGGAGGTGTCGCCGTATTTGGTGGTTTTCAAAATCAACGCTTCCGTTACCTGGCGCATCATTTTTTCTTGAATATCAACTGCTTATACGATTCCTCGTTCCAGTCCAGCAGGAAATTTCTCACTTGCGGGTAATGAACGGGGATAATCAACGATTCCGAGATTTCGAGTTGACGATTGATTTTCACTTTGTTGCCGCTGACGGTGATTTCGATGGTATAGTATCCGAAACTTTTGCGGGATTCTTTGGAGAGTGGAGGCGTAACCAACGTAAAGCCTTCGGGGATAGTCAGTTCTATGTCGGTTGTTGTTCTTTGTGTTTGCAGTTGCAGGTGCGATGTGCGTTGCGTGGGCAAGGCGCCAAGGTCGGTTGCTTTGTTCGAGGCGGTCAATTCGGGGATGGTCAGGAAGTAGTAGTTTTCGTTGATTTTGCAGGCGTCGGCGAGGGTGAAGTCTAAGAGAACTTCCGTTTTTTGCTCGCTGATTTTAGGTTTTTTGGGGTCGGCAATGCTTTTTTCCGGTATGACGGTCAGCAGGTTTTTCAGTTTCTTGCTCTCTTTTTCGATGGCGATGTAGGGGTTCATTCCGCCTTCTATTTTGATGTCGGCATGTCCGGTGAGCGTGTTGTCTTCCTGCAAAGTCATGTTTACCGAAAGTTGATTGATGGGCAACGTAGCCGTGAACAAGTCGGGACGCAACGACTCAATGTTCACGTCGAGCGGACAGGCAACTTTGTCTTCCAAGTAGTTGTATTTCATATTGACGTCGGTGGGGAATATGGGCGAGAGGTAAAGTGGCTTCCCGTCGGCAAGGATGATTTTCACAACCCATTGATTGAGAATGGATAACACCGGAACATTCAGCGTATATGTCTTTTCATCGGCGACGGGCGCGGGGTAGGCTGTGAATCCGGCTTTTTTCAACATCAGCGCCATGAGGATGGCTTTTTCGCCTTCGGTAGCGTAGTTGCGTTGCCATACTTCGGATGGGGTGGCGTAGCGATAGCCCAACAGTTCGTCGGGAATAGCAACGGTGTTGATGTTGTTCATTACATACTTCTGTATTTCAAGGATTTGCATCAACTCCATCCGGTTTTCCTGTAAGATGTTATCCACGATTTTCTGAGCCGATTCCGGCAGTGTTTGCTGTTCAAAAGCCGGTTGTTGGACGATTTTGGTGAACAGTTGTTGGTAGTTGCTGGCGTCGGAGGCTAACAAAACCACCGACGTTGTTTCGGACGGCGGCATGTAGGCGTCTTTTGTTGCTCCGGGGAGGTTTTTGATGTTCCAACTGTAAACTTCCATCCCGTTGTCGTTGACGGGTTTTACCGTTGCCGTCGTTGCCGTCGTAATGCTTCTCAGGGGCGTTCCTGCGGGGACTTTGACGGTTACGTCGTAATCTGTTACGGGGTCGTTTTCTTTAAAAAGGATCATCTTGTCGAAGGCGAGGTGGAATCCGGGCTTGGTGGTGATGGTATAGTCCAACTCGACGACTGCGCCGAGTTCCAAGGCGGTGTGCGTAACGACCATCTCTTTCAAATGGTTGTACGCCGGCGCTTGTGCGGCAAAACGCGGCAGCACTTCGTTGAAAGCGTTGGACGGCGTCTCAACAACTTTGCCGTCCGCCATGGTGGTGATGGACTTGTTGATTTTTAACGTCTGATACTCAGGGTTATAGACGATAAACGTCTCGCCGTAAAGATTGTGGAAAGCGTGGTGCGTGTTGTACCGTATCTTTTTGTAGTAGTGGTACTCCTGACTTCCGTCTGCGTTGAGGATGAACGTCTTGGATATTTTTTCAAACACGGCTTCATCCACAACACGGGGCTGAGCAACAAGATGAACGGAGAGAGATAACAGAACTCCGATGAACAAAAAATGGATGTTTTTCATGGTAAGGTGTCTTTGCATTATGACTAAAATTATATTTATGACGATTTTTAATTACGGCTGCAAAGGTACGATTTTTAGGGTTAAGAAAACCATTATTTTTATTTTTAAACGCAAAGGTGCAAAGATTTTTCGCAAAGTGGGTATTTTCCGTTGTAAAATGAAAAAAATGAATAACAAGATAATTAAAATAAATCCCGGTTAGGGATTATCGCTCGGTAGAAATTGTGTAACGCCAAAAAGTATAACCAAAAAATATTTCGGAAATAACGCCAAAGCATGGAATAAAACGTCATAAAACATGTAACAATTTATTATAAAGTGTTGATATATTCATTACAGAAAAACATACTTTACATGAAAAATCTCCGTAACTTTGCGCCATCATTTAACATTAAAGAAATATCGTTATGAAGTTTAAATTTTTATCATTAAGTTTTATTTTAGGGATCCTGTCCCTAAGTGGTTTTGCGCAAGGGAACCCACCGGAATACCTCACTTTGCCTATTCCTTCGGGTGATGTGGAATATACGCCGCCGATTCATTTCGCTTACAAGGGTTCCGTAATACTTCCGGACACGTTACATCAGGGAGAAGGAGCTGAGACATCCGGTCCCGGCTCCGGCAGCACTATCTCCCGTTTACTAACTCTGACGAACAGCAAAGTTGGTATAGGTACTGTTGCCCCTCAAGCAAGATTCCATGTAACCGGTGGCGATGGATTGATTTCAGGACGGTTTGCCGTAGGCTCTTCCGAAACTAATTTTTACGGATTAAGCAAACTCAAACTGCTGCTTGGCGATTTATGGACGTTTTCCGATATGTCGTCCGCCAAAATCATGGGCTATAACAGCCTCTTTATAGAGAACGGCCCTCCCGGACGGCGT
The DNA here is from genome assembly GCA_009777825.1 of Bacteroidales bacterium. GTDB lineage: Bacteria > Bacteroidota > Bacteroidia > Bacteroidales > WRLA01 > WRLA01. The sequence continues at coordinate 14,340 of WRLA01000035.1, read as the reverse complement.
GTGAACGGATGCGCAGCGGCAATAAAGATGAACACCAACGGCTCCATACAATTAGGTACAGCGCCATCGGGAACTACAGATCAAGATTTGGTTTTCAACTACCTCACCATGCTCAGCAACGGCAGAGTGGGCATCGGCATAACCAATCCTGCCAAGACGTTGCATGTTGAGGGGGATAGTTATGTCAGCGGCGACGTCGGAATAGGAAAGACAAACCCGCAATATAAGTTAGACGTCAACGGCGACGCCGCCAGCGACAATCTGCATACCAATAATATCTATTTCCATGGGTCGGACATGAAAATCGCATACATAGGCCAAGGAACTCTTCCTTCTAAAGAAGGAGATGGTACGGAAGAAGAAAGCGAAGAAGATACCGGCGGCAGAGATGTAGGTAGTCCCGATGGCACCTATACAACAGACATCATAACCATAAATAGAATTGGAATGGTCGGCATCGGCGGTACATCGCCCAAAATAACATTGCATACGGACGGCATTATTAATGCCTATCATTTGACTCTTGCTGAAAAAGGGAAAATGAAAAATTTAGAAGTTACCAATCGTCTGGGCATAGGGACAGCCGATCCGAAAGTGAGCATGCAAATTGGTAATATATGGACTTTTTATGACGGCTCGACCAATAAAATCATTGGCAGAAACACTTATTGGAATGGCAGTAATTTTGTAAGGATGCAACAAGGTTATGCATCCCAAATTACTTTCGACAACAATGGCAACCTGATGTTTCACACAGCGCCGACAGGTAACGCCGGATCAATCGTCTCTGCTTGGAATACGGTTGCCGTGAAAAATAACGGCAGCGTCGGCATCGGCACAACCGACACGGGAAACTATAAATTAAAGGTTGACGGGGTAATCAATTGTACGGAAGTGGTAGTAACAGCGGGCGGACAACTGGACAAAGGCGACGAATGGCCCGACTACGTCTTCGCCGACGACTACAACCTGCGAAGTTTGGACGAGGTTGCCTCCTACATAGAACAACACCAACGACTGCCCGAAATACCCTCCGCCGCCGACGTCGCCGAAAAAGGCGTCAGCCTGCTCGAAATCAACACACTGCTGCTCAAAAAGGTGGAAGAACTGACACTCTATATCATAGACCTGCAAAATCAAGTTGATGAACTTAAAAAACGATAATCATGGAAAAGACCGTAATGATGAACAAGGCTTTGAGACACAAGATTTTGAGACACAAGACTTTGAGACACAAGACTGTTAGGTATCCCGTTAAGTCCCTACGTTACCTTTCTGCTTTCTGCTTTCTGCTTGCTGCTTTCTGCTTTTCCGGCATCTCCGCCTCCGCCCAACATGTAGTCTTCTATGGCTACGATGACTCCGGCAACCGCACCAGCCGAACTATCTCCATGCCGTCGTACACCCCGCCGCCGCAAGATAGCACCGAAAATGTCATCGAAGATGAGGAAGATATCGTTGCTTTCGGACAAGATATGGAAAACGAAGATGAAATCTCGCAGGAAATATCCAATGGCACCTATCCGAAAACCCAAGAAGCCCCGCCGCAGGAAATCTATACCGACGCGCTTTCCGAAACGCTTATCACCATCTATCCCAATCCGACGAGAGGATTGTTAACGGTGAAGATGTCCAACATGCCCCAACACTCCGCCTCAAGTCTGATGCTGTTCGACATGCAGGGAAAGGTTATCACACAGCAGCCATCGCTCGCGGAGGAGAACAAATTAGACATCAGCGCTCAGCCCGTTGGGACGTATATCATGCAGATTGCGGTGGGAGATGAAAATGTAAGTTGGAAAATTGTTAAACAATAATGGCAGAAAGCAGAAGGCGTGAAAGCAGAAAGCATGAAGCACGAAAGGAATTTAAAAATTTATGAGATGTTAAATAAATGTAAAAATCAGAAAAACGAATGCAACGGGCTTTCTGCCTTCTGCCTTCTGCTTTCTGCAAAATCAAAGATTTACGAGATGAAAAAGATAATATACCTTATAATATATATGACGCTCGCATTGCCGTTTTTGGGATGGGGGCAAGACGTTGAACGTACAGGAAAAACAATCGTACAGGGAACAATTACAGGATTTGACGGGGTATATAACATATACACCGCCAGAGACACTGTACGATTAACATCGGGATTTGATTCCAAAGATGTTTTGGGAAACAGAAACTTCATAGCACGCATTGACGAATCAATAATATGTGACGTGGATTATCAAGACCCCATTGACCCCGATCTTCCGGTGGATACCGACAAGCCGGTAGGCGCTATCGCCGGCGTGGTGGATGTGTCGCCCACAGGGGCGGCGACTTATCAAATACCCATCTTCACGCCGCCCGGGACGGCGGGGATGGAACCGCAGATTTCTATCGTCTATAACAGTCAGGGTGGCAATGGGCTGCTGGGCGTGGGATGGGATATTGCTGGGCTGTCGGCGATTACGAGGACGGGGCAAACGATCTATCACGATGGAAAGGTAACGCCGATAAGTTTGGATACTACAGACCGTCTTCTTTTGGATGGTAATCGGCTGATTTTGACTAACAACTCCATCTACGGCAGTATCGGAGCCACTTATGCTACAGAAATAGAAACTTTTTCGAAGATCACTGCCTATAGTATGGGAGGAAATGACCCCGATTGCAAGTTTGAAGTAAAAGCCAAAGATGGTCAAACATTGGAATATGGTTACACCGACGATTCGCGTTTTTACATCGGGTCGCTTGTCTCAGTGGCGAAAATCTTACAATGGCGACTTAATAAAATAACCGATGCTAACGGCAATTATATAAAATATATCTACAAGAAAGATAACACTGAACAGTGGATTGATAAAATAGAATATACAGGAAACACGGCAGCAGGGAAAGATCCTTATGCTTCTATTACTTTTCTTTATTCTACTCGCGAAGATGTACAAGGAGCGTATGTGTTGGGAACAGAATATACAGTACAAAGTACCAAACTGTTAAGAGGAATAAAAGTAGAAAGCGAAGGACAAGTTGTACGCCGTTACTGGTTTAACTATGCTAAACAAAACCGTTATTCGCATTTAGTAGAAATTATCGAAGAAGGAAACGATGGGAAAAGTCCTAATTCGACCATTGTACAATGGGGGGAAGATATGGAATATACTTGGGCAGCTTTTGATGAAGGTACTATTCCTAACTGGGAAACGATGGCAGATTATACACTGAATGGAAAGAAAAGTTTTTTTACCTTGGTGGAATCTTCGAGGGCTTGGAAAATATTTGGATTTAAGGATTTTGATGAAGGGATAGAAATATATCATTCAGGTAATATTGCAACTACTTATCAGCGAATCAATAAGTTTCACATATCGCATCCCGATAAAGATGGAAAAACGCATGTGTTTATTGATCAACGTTCTAACAACGGGAAAAAAAGTTTCCATAATGTAGCGGAATATATAAGCGACCAAAACGGACTGACAAAAACAAATACAAGCATATTATGTGAATTTGATGATACTTATAATAGGGAGTATCCGTATTTTTTCACAGGCGATTGTACCGGAGATGGAAGTATTCACTACATGCTTATTACCCCCAATCCCTTTATACTCTCTAGTATGGTATCAACGAACCTTAATATATCAAATTTATCCTTTCCTATACCTTTTCCCAATACAAATATGGACAAACTGATAAGAACCGTTCGCTTTGTTGATTTAACCGGAGACGGAAAAGATGAACTGATGCTGATAGCAGATTCCATAACTCATGTATATCGTTATACCAACAATTCTTTTGAGGAGATATTTTCTACAAACCTTGTTCTGTCCGGGCAGGAGATTTTTCACGGAGATTTTAATGGAGACGGGAAGACGGATTTACTATTGAAAAATAAAGATTATACCGCAACGATTCTTATTTCCACAGGGAAAGGGTTTATTAAATATGATGCTCCTGTTGGATTTAAACATACATATAATAATTCGGTATATAATAATTCCTTGGCTGTAGGAGATATTGACGGAGATGGGAAAAGCGATATTGCTGTCATACAAGCCGGAGATGGACTTATAGTTTTTTATAGCAAAGGAGATGGAACTTACGAAAACAAAGGCTACGGACTTCTAAATATAGAAGGTCTAAGCCATTATTATCCATATTATGCCACCATTGCTGACCACCAAGGTGTCGGAAACGGTATGTTCTGTGTACAGGGAATAATGAAAAATAGTGACTCTCGAAAATTATTTTTTGTCTCCTTTGACAAAACCTCACATGGCAACCGTGTAAAATCCATCACAAACGGCGTGAAAAGCAAAATAGAATTTGAATATAAAACACTTCCGGCAAGAGGCGATTTTTATACTCCGGAGTTCAAAGAGACTACGCCGTTGGTTGATGGCGTTATGCATTTTCACTATCCGCTGTGTGCTGTTTCTAAAATGACTTCATCCAATGGCGTCGGAGGAACAACCAGCGCTTCTTTCTCTTATAAAGGCGCCAAACTTCACCGCAAAGGAAAAGGTTTTTTAGGTTTTTCGGAGATGAAGATGGCTGATAACAGTATGGGAATTACAACTAAAAATTCGTATAAGTACAATAATGACACCTATTTTCACGTCTATTTGAATAAAGTCGAGACCATGCTCACATCCGATGTAAGTAAGAAAATAAAAACAGTTGACTATGAAGTCCTTTTACATGCATGGAATATAGCAGGAGGCAAAAACTTTTTCCCATGCCCCTCTAAAACCACGACAGAAGACCATTTAACCACCATGAAAACTTTTGAAAAATTCATTTATGATGGCGATAACGGCAATCTCAAAATACATGAAATAAAATATGGTGATCCTTTCATGTTTATTGATTCCATCTGTTATGACTATCAATCGTTTGGGAACTGGGGCGTCAAAAATAAAGTAACCGAAAAGAAAACAAAAAGCATGTATGCTAATAATTCGAGCATAAAGCCTTACCAACGACAAAGTTCATACAATTATAATAACAATGGCGTCTTAATCACCGAAACCTCTGATAACGGCGTAGTTACCAACTATCAGAATCTGAATGCTTTTGGACTTCCAAAAACCATCAGCACCACTGCTACGGGCGCATTGCCCTACAGTAAAACTTTGGAATACGACGACAACGGCAAATTTGTTACCAAAATATCCGATCCTTTGGGAAGTACCACTAAAAAACACGACCCTGCGGGCAACCTTCAATTTGAAATTGGCATCACCGGGCTAAAAACATCCTACAAATACGATGGTTTCGGGCGACAGACAGGGGTTAAAACTCCCGAAGGACATATCATCGCAACTGACTATAAATGGGGACAAGACGATAACATCCATTCCATCTCATGCGTGGAAGTTACCGCACCGGGGCGTCCGAAATCCGTTACCTATTACGATATTTCAGGTCGTGAGGTGCGCTCAAAAATAGAGGGTTACGACGGACGGATGATTGTTACCGATCAAGAATACAACGCACAAGGACAATTAGATAGAACTTCCTTGCCCTATTTCAATGGAGGGTCGCCGAAATGGACAGTCAACGAATATGACCAATACGGAAGAATAAAAACAACAACCGCCGAGTTGGGAACATATTTAGTTACCCAATATGATTACAGTAATAACACTACCACCGTTACCTCTCCCGACGGGAAAAGCGTCGCCAAAACATACGACGCCCACGGCGACCTTATCAAAATAATAGAAAACGGAAATAGCGACTATACCATTGATTATCTATATCACACTTCGGGACAACCGCGCGAAATCACCACCGGAGGCGCTACTTTCAAGATGACCTATGACCAATTCGGACGACAAGACACCCTGTTTGACCCCAATGCCGGAACCATCTCATACACTTACAATGCCTTTGGCGATGTGCTTACCCAAAAAGACGCTCGCGGAAATATCACCACCAATGTTTACGACAATCTTCGACGAATGGATTTCCAAAAAATAACCGCTGAACCCGACAAAAAATGGAACTACCACACCTCCGGAAACGGAAAAGGACAACTGAAATCCATCACCTCATCAAAAGTTGAGTTACATTACGACTACGGCGACTTTGGCAGGCTGACCAAAATGACAGAAAAAATAATCGGCGACCAATCCTTTGAAACCCAGTACGCCTACGATGAGTATGGCAACACAACCGAAATCACCTACCCGGGTGGTTTCAAAATCAACCAAATCTACAACAACAAAGGCTATATAACCGAAATCCGGCAAGCAAGCAATAATCAGATGGTATGGCAACGGTTGACAGAAAACGCTCAGGGACAGCCATTAACCTATAAAATGGGAAATAATAAAATCACTAACTACGAATATGATGAGGATTATCTGTTAGAAAGAACCCATACCCCCGGCATACAGGATTTTTCATACTCCATCAATTCCAAAAGCGGCAATATGAACTGGCGCAGGGACAATCTGCAAAACCTGCAGGAAAACTTTTACTACGACAGCGCCTATCGTTTAGACAATGTAAAAAAAAATAGCAGTATAACACTCGCCATGAGCTACGACTACAACGGTAACATCAAAACCAAGTCCGACGTAACAAGTGGCGAATACGTTTACCATAACACAAAAAATCATGCTGTTGAACACATTACTAATCCATTAGAAATACTGCAAGAAAGTGGTGAACAAACAATAATTTACAATTCCTACCACAAAACCACCCAAATCACCCAAGAAAACCGCCAACTTAAAATAGAATACGGAGTAGATCAGCAACGCATCCGCAGCCTGTATTACGAAAGCAACCAACTGAAAAAAACCAAATACTTCGCCGCAAGCTACGAAAAAGAGATAGAGCACACTACCGAAAAAACCAAAAACATCAACTACATCAGCACACCCTACGGCACCTTAGCTGCCTATATCACGGAGAACAATGTCGGGCAAATGTACTATCTTTACAAAGACCACCTCGGCAGCATCACCGCTATCACCAACGCTGCGGGAGCAGTTATAGAGCGTCGCTCTTTCGATGCTTGGGGACGTCTGCGCAATCCCGACAACTGGATTTACTCCAATATCCCAGCCATGACCATCCTCGACAGAGGATATACTGGGCACGAACACTTGTTCGGGTTCGATCTCATCAATATGAACGGACGCATGTATGACCCGATTATTGGCAGATTTCTCTCACCCGACCCATACGTACAGGCACCGTTTGCTACTCAGAACTATAACCGCTACTCGTACTGCCTCAACAATCCGATGAGATTTACCGATCCCAGCGGAGAGTTCTTCTTTGCTGCGGTAGGGATTGGCACTTTGCTTAATGCTATGTGTTGGGGCGCGGTGATTACAGGTGCGGCTTATGTTGCCAGTGTCGCTACACTTCCCGGTGGTTTCAACAACAACTGGAACTGGGGACAGTTTGGCAAGTCGGTATTGATGGGCGCAGTATCAGGATTAGCGACAGCCGGAGTCGGAGCGGCGTTTGGAGAAGTCGGAAGCCTTGGCTTCCTTGGAGAAGTTGCCAGAGCAGGCACTCATGCGGCTGCTCAAGCGACTATAAGTGCAGCATTCGGACAGGAGCCGACATGGGGAGGAGTTGCCGTTTCGCTCACTACTTCTATGTTCGGTTCTGCCATGGCTGGCGAGCCTGCGGCTGTGCAAATCGGCTTCGCGGGGATAATCGGCGGGGTTACTGCGGGCGCATCCGGTGGCGACTTCTGGCAAGGGTTCGCTACGGGGGTGACTATTGCGGGGTTGAACCATGTGAAACATCAGTTGGGAGGAGGCAGTGCGGCAAAATATTTTAAAAATAAGAAACCGGCTTATGCATACATGTGGCACCACTCTGTTGTTAACGGAGTACCAACAAGAGAAGTTTCTGCATGGGAACTGGAAGATGGAGGAATAATAGTATTGCCTTATGATGAAAATGGTATAGATTATAGTCATAATAATGCATTAAAAGTGGTAAAAATAGACGGCAAACGCTATGTTCAATTTAATGGAAAAGATTATGCAATCGCTACACATGTCCATACGCATCCTGAAATGGCAGGTCCCAGTGCTCATCCAATCGGCTTAAGCCAAAGCGATTTAAATCTACAGAAGCAAATGGGGGTACCAATAAACATTATATATAACAGATGTATCTATTCTATAGATGGAACTTATAACTATAGAGAAAAAGTTTGGAATTATAAATATATAGGAACATGGTAAAAAATTCAGTTATATTAATTTTATGCTTATTTATTTGTTCTTGCACAAGAACAAGTAAACAACAAGATGATAGTCTTATTTATTATATGATTAAAAATGAGGGACTAACGCAACAGATTCTTAATTATACGGATAGTGTAACGATTCCGTGTGGAGAGAAAATGCCATGTATCTATCTTCACAATCTTGGTTATGACGATGATATGAATAAGATAACGCAATACGATTTGCGTTATGAGACATGTGCATTTCATTTACTTTTCACTAATTCCGTTTATGTTAAAATAGATACTTTAGTCATATCAGTCATAAGCGATGATACACGGGATAAGATTTTTCTTTCCGATGATATCGGTTGGAAATATTTGAAAACCACATTCAAGAAAGATTACCAATACTATTTGGATTCTATAAAAACAACCACTCCTTCCGTTTATCCAATTACTTTCGATGATATTAATAAATATGGAATACCTACTTGGACATTGATATTTGAAAATGATGAGTTGATAGAGAAAATAGTGTGGTAGGTTATGAAAAAAATAAAATGAAAAAATTGATAATCATAGTATCAATAATATTGCTGCTTGTTGTTATTGTGCAGGGAATACAATGTTTTTTCTTTAGACATACCCCTGAAAGATTGTTGAAATGGCAATTTAATATCAGCTTAAAAGGTTTTGATTATACTATTGAAACTTTTGAAGAGCAGTGGTGCCCTAATGGAGACGGTCAGGCTCTTGTTATTTACAAATTCAACAAGCTAACACCAGAGAACATTGATTACCTAAAAAGTTTTGCTCTTAAACCATTGCCAATTTCAGAGAAAGATAGTAAATTAATGACATTTAATGAAATCCCTAAAGAATATTTTAATGTAGATACAGGTTATTACATTTATGAACCATTAAGCACACATGATCCTAGAGATTATAAAGTATTCGTGGTTGATACTGAGAAGAAAATGGCAGTTTTATATTATCAATATATGTAACAGTAAGAAAAAAACGATTAAAACCAATGCTTACGATAGGAGTACCCTATAACTTTAGTGATAAATTTTATAATTACGTATATAGATGAAAAGAAATATTTTTATAACAGTATTAATCGCATTTTTGCTTTTGACGAATGGTTATACTCTATTGTATTACAAGTCAAAGGAAAGGTATTTAGAAGTAACCCGAAAGTTCGAATATGAAAGAAAAAGGTTGAGGATGCAAACTTATTGTATGGATTATTTTTGCACAGTCAAAAATATGGATGAAATTAACCGTATGTATAAAGAACAAGAAGATCCCAATAGTTATCTGGAATTGAAACAAGGTATGCTTTGCGATATGTTTTCGTCCGAAAATAAAGATTATCTTTTTTTCCCATTATATAATCATCAAGGGGAGCAAACCTCTTTTATCCTGCTAAGCGCGGGCATAGATGGTAAACAAAACACATTCTTACGCCCGACAGATACACTTTATGTTGACGATTGGCACGAAAAATTAGCAACCTACAACTACAAAGAAGTGGAAATGGAGTATCATTTGGAATACCCTCGTGAGTATCAATTTAGTATGTGGGATTATTGGTTCGGGAAAAAAGATTATGTGGTCATGTTGGGATATAAATGTCCCTAAGAATATTTCTGAGTTAAAACACATACGCCACCCCTATTCCGGTAGCGTGCAGATTAAGTTGAAAATGGGATGATGTTGGAGATGTCAAAGAAAATTGTTGACGAAATTCTTCGAGAGCGTTTTTTTGTTTATGTTTTCCTACAATGGCTGTAGGAATACCTATTGCAAACAAAATGTCACTTATACCTAATAATCCGTATCCAAGTAAGAGCAAATTGTCATTGTTATCGTAACTCGAATAGCCGGAAGCAACAGCAGCAATTCCGACTAGGGTTGAGATGGAACCCAATACTATCAACCCTCGTCCGTTTCTATGCATTTCTTCTCCTACCTTATACTCTTGGTATAATTTGTTATCTTGCGCTTTCATTTTAAGAAGCACGTTTTCCCTATCCATGAGCGCAAGATAATCGTACATCGCAGGCGATAATGTTTCCGTGGCCTCCTGCGCAAAACAAGTACAGTTGAAAACGATAAAACATCCGATTGACACTAAACTCCTTTTTGCCACACAAATGATTCTTTTTGATTCTCTGTTCATTGAAATACCTTTTGTTTATTGAGACTGCAAAGGTAGTAATATTTTTCTTACCTTTGCCCTCGTAATTTTAATAAAGGATTTTATAATGACATAAAGATTGTTAAACCGCTAATAATTAAGGTGTTTATAATGAATTTTACTATGGAACCTAGACCGTTTCAATTATACCCAAAATGGGCAGGACGCTTATGTACAAGCGTGAGTTTGCTTATTTGGTGTAAAGGTAGTCTAGGACCTCATAGTAGATAAAGCTAATATTTTACGCTTTTTTATTGCCTCAAAAAATATAAACATGAAGAAATATTTACCCATTGGTTCCCTGATTCGTCAGGAGTTGAAAGCGCAGGAGCGTCCTATTGCATGGCTTACCCGGAAAGTGGATTACTCCGGCAGAGACGCAGAAGACCACTATAGCGCTATGTGCAAGATTTTAAAGCGGAATCATATAGATTCGGCGTTGCTTTGGAGTATATCCAAGGTGCTGAAATATGATTTTTTTGCGCGTTATTCCGCTTTTTTACGGGAGCAGTTGCCGGGCATTGCCGTAAAAACGCCCACCGAAGAAGTCATAGAAGCCGAAAGAGTGCCCATCGGGGAACTGATTTGTCGAGAGTTGAAAAGACAGGAGCGCTCCATCTCATGGCTTGCCGAGAAAACAGTTTATTCCCATGGCTCCTTGTGCATGACTTTGAAACGGGATTATATAGATACGGCGCTGCTTTTGAATATATCGAAGGTGCTGGAGTATGATTTTTTTGCGTACTTTTGCCTCGATATTTGTAAGAGATGAAGATCGCAATGGATAACAGGGAAATTATGGCGCAGTGCTGGGACAACGGTTGGTGTTGGGAAAACGCCTACGGCGTTGACAACCAGCGCATCCGCGCACATATGTATGGCATAACCGATCCATTGGGAATCATCTCCTATACCTACAACGCCTTTGGCGACATGCTCACCCAAACCGACGCCCGCGGAAAAGTTACCGTCAACACCTACGACAACCTCCGCCGTATAAAAACCCAAACCATGACCGGTGAACCACCCAAAACATACGACTACTATACCTCCGGACAAGGAAAAGGGAAGTTGGAATCCATTGCCTCCTCCCAATCGTTACAGAGTTACGAATACGGCGACTTCGGCAGACTAACCAAAATGACGGAAAAACTAAATGACGGACAAACCTTCGAAACCCAATATGCCTACGACGACTACGGCAACAAAACCGAAATCACCTACCCGGGCGGATTCAAAATCAAACGAATATATAACAACAAAGGCTATGTAACCGAAATCCGCCAAGCAAGTAATAACCAGTTAATCTGGAGACGCCTTACCGAAAACGCGCTGGGACAGCCGCTGACCTATCAAATGGGCAACGGGAAAACCACCACCTGTCAATACAACGGATACAACCTCCCCACACGGGTAAGCATACCCAATATTCAAGACTTTGCCTATAACATTGATTCCTTAAACGGCAATATGAGATGGCGTCAAGACAGGACTACGGCAAATGTCAAAACAGAAAATTTTGATTACGATGTACTTCATCGTTTGACAGTTGTTAAGCAAAACCAGTCCGCTGTACTAACCACGGTGTATGATAATAATGGAAATATCCTATCTAAAACCGATGTGGGACAGTTATACCAGTATGACCATCCATCAAAAGTTCATGCATTGACACGCATTGATTCTTCAACTTATATTCTCTCTAACAGCGGCAACCAAACCGTCTCCTACACCGCCTTCCACAAAGCCGACACCATCAAAAATCTCAAAACCAATCAACACTTAATCATCACCTATGGCGTTGACAACCAACGCACGCGCACACGCCTCTACGACGAAAACATCCTGCAAAAGACCAAATACTTCGCCACCAACTACGAAAAAGAGATAACCCTCAAAACCACCCGCGAAATCAACTACATCAGCACGCCATACGGCACCTTAGCCGCCTACATCAAAGAAAACAGCGGCGCCGGACAACTGTACTATCTCTACAAAGACCACTTGGGCAGCATCACCGCCATCACCAACACCGCAGGAACAGTGCTTGAGCGTCGTTCTTTCGACGCCTGGGGACGCTTGCGTAATCCCAACGACTGGAGTTTCAATGGCACTTTCGCCATGACCATCCTCGACCGTGGCTACACCGGACACGAACACCTGCCGGAGTTCGGCTTAATCAACATGAATGGCAGACTCTACGACCCGCTCATCGGATTGATGCTCTCGCCCGACCCATACGTCTCAATGCCCGAAAGTATGCAAGGGTTCAACCGATACAATTATTGTCTCAATAATCCGTTGAAATATACAGACCCCAGTGGGGAGTTTGTACATTTAATTGTTGGAGCAGTTATCGGAGGATTGATGAATATGGCAATAAATGCAAGAAATATTAGTAATGGTTGGCAAGCACTTGGCTATTTTGGCATCGGCGCAGCAGTAGGAGCATTGACGGCAGGAATGGGAAATGGACTAAGTGTGGCTATGGCTGGAGGCGGAGGAACGTTTGGTATGGGCTTTGTAGGCAATGCTTATAGCATTGCTCAAATGGGATTTATACAGGGAGCAGTCATGGGAGGCATTACAGGATTTGCCGGAGGCTTGCTAGGCGGAGCCGGCAATGCCTGGATGCAAGGCGATAGTTTTATGAAAGGGCTTGAAAAAGGAATGACAGCGGGAAATTGGGGCGCTTTGGGAGGCGCGGTGATCGGAGGGATGACTACAGGTTTGTTTAATGGAAAAGATAACCGGTTTTTGGATGGTGAACCTAAACCGAAAGTGGTACATTCGCCGATAGCCTCAAGGGCTGGAACATCAAGTGGAACTTGTTTTATTGAAGGGATGGATGCCATATCGTCTTCTTTTGGTAATACGGATCATGATGTGTCTTTTTGGAAAAACACGTATGAAATATGCTCTGGATCGGAATACGGTGGAGCCACGATTACCGGACAGGTTGATTATGTAGAACAAACAATTAATTCCGTTGATGGTTATGATGCCATGAAAATCAATCAAGATAAAATTTTCGAATCAATGAAAGCAGGGAATCGTGTAGGAGTATCAACGCGGATGCCTATTACAAAAGTGGTAGATGGAGGGTATCAGCAAGTAATTGAGCCTCATTTTATGCCTGTTAAAACAATGAAAGTATGGCCTAATGGAACAGTAAAATATGTTATGATGAATCCTAATGGAGGGTTAAATTATGTTATTAAAACAAAAGTTGGATTTACAAATGAAATCACAGGAGCTTGGTCAATCATGTATATCAGATAAAATAAAAGACATTGTATTTATCGTTATTATATTGATGCATTATTTGTCTTTTTCTCAAAAAAAGGACAGATATGATGGTTCGGATGATAACAATATAATAATAGAATCATCCTATCAAAAAATTAATGTAGAACACAGTCCAAATATTTTCACCTTTATACTTGTCGATAAAAGTGATACCTTAACTTGTGTGGCTTTTGCGAATATTTATTATCAAAAGAGCAAAAAACATATTGGAGGAGGTACACAATCAGATTCAGAAGGAAATGCGCAACTGTATATTGAAAAAATGCCTATGGATTCCGTTATAAGAATAGAGGCACTTGGATATCAACCCTTAAAAATTCCTATATTTGATTTGGAAGGCACTGCATGGAAGGTTTTTTTGCAACCTTGTGAAGTAATTATTCATTAAAGCAAATACTATTTATAACATCGAAGGAGGATTTTGGTCCACTTATTATGGAAGATAAACTGCGAACAGTAATTTTTATAATAGCGTCGTTATTAGTGTATCCCATTTTTGCACAGAATTTGGATGATTATAATTATTCTGACAGTCATAACTGTCCCAACAATTCCATAAAAAAAGTTCATTGAAAAAGATTACCTTTGTATGAGTAAATTACAAGTAATCATCAATAAACTTTTATGGGTA
>WRLA01000034.1 GCA_009777825.1 Bacteroidales bacterium | reverse complement strand
ACAACAACCCTCCTCCCCCCCCCCCCCCATTGTTGGAGGAAGGGGGGGGGGCAACCCCCCCCCCTGGGGGGGGGGGGCTTGGGGGGGCTATGACCTACCGCACCAATCCGCATACCGGCGACAAAGTATCGCTGCTCGGCTACGGCTGTATGCGCCTGCCCATGCGCGCTAACGAAGAAATAGACCAGGACGCCGTCAACGAACAGATAGACTATGCCATCGCGCACGGCGTAAACTATTTCGACACCTCCCCTCGCTATATGAGGGGATTGTCCGAGAAATCCACCGGAATAGCGCTCAGCCGTCATCCCCGCGACAAATATTTCATCGCCACGAAGATGTCGAACCAAGCCGACGACAAATACCTGCGCTCACGGGAAGGCTCTATCGCCCTGTATCACAAGTCAATGGCGGAGTTGCAGGTGGACTATCTGGATTATTACCTGCTGCACGGCATCGGCAACGGCGGCATGGAAGATTTTAAAGAACGCTTCTTAGACAATGGCATCCTCGACTTTCTGCTGAAAGAACGACAATCCGGACGTATCCGCAATTTAGGATGGTCGTATCACGGTGATGTTGCGGTATTTGACCATCTGCTGTCGTTGGATATTCAGTGGGATTTTGCCATGATTCAACTGAACTACGTGGATTGGCAACACGCATCAAGCAGAAATACCAACGCGGAATATCTGTTGGGCGAGTTGGAAAAGCGCAACGTGCCGGCAGTGGTGATGGAGCCGCTCTTGGGCGGTCGCCTCGCACGCCTGAACACGCGGGCGTTGAAAATCCTGAAGACGATACATCCCGAAGATAGCGCGGCGAAATGGGCATTCCGCTATGCAGGAACTCCGGCGAGCATACTCACCGTCTTGAGCGGCATGACATATATCGAACACCTGCAAGAAAATGTCCGCACCTACTCACACTTTAAACCGTTAAACGAGCAGGAATACGAGGCTTTGGAAAAGGTAACGAAAATCATACTCGACGGCGACGAAATCCCATGCACCGAATGTCAGTATTGCATGCCTTGCCCGTATGGGATTGACATACCGGAAATTTTTATGCACTACAACCGTATCGTGAATGCCGGCGAGAAACTGCAAAGTTCCAACGACGAAGACTACCGCAAAGCACGCCGCGCCTTCTTAGTCGGCTACGACCGCAGCGTACCCAAACTGCGCCAAGCCGACCATTGCATCGAATGCAACATCTGCAACCCGCGCTGCCCACAACGAATTGACATCCCAAAAGAGATGCAACGGATTGATGCATACACGGAAACGCTGAAACGGGGAGATGTGTTTTAGACATCCCTATTCAGTTATTCCGTTATTCCGTTATTAAAAAAGTCGTATCTTTGCACCTCAATTAAAAAACAGAGAGATTATGGTATCAACAATATTAAATTATACTCAAATGAAAAAGTTAACAACAATGATGGTCATTACCTTAGTGGCTTTATCGGCGTGCAACAACGCCCCGAAAGTAAAAGAAACCCCGTGCGACCCTGCGATGCAGGCGAAAGTAAACGAATACGCATGGGTAACGTTGAAAACCGACCTGTCGGTATTAAGTGAAAACGAACGCCGGATGATCCCGCTGCTGATCGAAGCGGCACAGATTGCCGACGAACTGTTTTGGATTCAGTCCTTTGGCGACAAAACCCTGCTGGACGCCATCGAAGACCCGTGCATGAAAGATTTTGCCATGATCAACTACGGACCGTGGGATCGTTTGGACGACCTGAAACCTTTTGTCCCCGGCTACGGCGAAAAACCCGCAGGCGCCAACTTCTATCCCGTTGACATCACGGAGGAAGAGTTCGAGGCGCTGGAAAATCCCGACAAAAACTCTGAATACACCGTTGTGGTGCGCAACGACGACGGCACTTTGGAAGTCGTCTGGTACAAAGATTTTTACAAGGAACAGTTGGACAAAATCATCGCCCTGATGAACCAAGCCATCGAACTTGCGGAAGACGCCGGTTTCAAAAACTATCTGACAGAGCGTGTAAAAGCGTTCCGGACCGACGACTATTTCTCCAGCGACATGGCGTGGATGGATATGAAAGAGAGCAACATTGACTTCATCATCGGTCCCATCGAAAACTACGAAGACAAGTTCAAAGGAACCAAAGCCGCCTACGAGTCATTCATCCTGATAAAAGATGACAGATGGAGCCAAAACTTGGAAAAATACACCGCCATGCTCCCCGCGCTCCAAAAAGAACTCCCCTGCGACCCGAAATATAAAAAGGAAGTCCCCGGCACCGACTCCGACCTGAATGTTTACGACGTGATTTACTACGCCGGCGACTGCAACTCGGGCAGCAAAACCATTGCCATCAATCTCCCCAACGACGAGCGCGTACACGAACAAAAAGGCTCGCGCCGCCTGCAACTGAAAAACGCCATGAAAGCCAAGTTCGACAACATCATGACGCCCATCGCCCAACTGATGGTGGACCCGTCGCAGATAGACAAAGTCAAGTTCGACGCTTTCTTCTCCAACGTTACCTTTCACGAAGTAGCACACGGGTTGGGAATTAAAAACACCGTTACCAACAAAGGAACCATCCGCAACGCCCTCAAAGAGCAATACAGCGCATGGGAAGAAGCCAAAGCCGACATCCTCGGACTGTTCATGGTAGAAAAATTGGTCGAAAACGGCGAACTGACCGACTGCACCATCGAAGAATCTTATATCACCTTCATTGCCGGCATCTTACGCTCCATACGCTTCGGCGCAGCCAGCGCTCACGGAAAGGCTAATATGATGTGTTACAACTTCTTTGAAGAAAAAGAAGCCTTCACCCGCACTGCCGAAGGGAAATACCTGATAGACCTCGAAAAAGCACAGGCAGCAACACGCGAGTGGGCAGCGCTGATACTACAGGTAGAAGGCGAAGGCGATTACGACTTTGCCAAAACCTACCTCAGCGAAAACAGCATCATCAAACCGGCATTGCAAGCCGACCTCAATAAGATACGTGACGCCAACATTCCGCGCGATATTCGCTTCCAGCAGGGAATGGAAGTTCTGGGATTGTAAAAAAGGGCTGCGCGAAAGGGCAGCCCTTATCAAAAAATTAAATCTAAAAAAAATTATTGAATTATGATCTTTGTAACATGAGCAAAATCATCATGGCTCAATCGCACCATATATACCCCTTGCGCAAAATTCAAATGTATCGGAGTTGTAACCGTTGAGGAGTGATAAACGACTCTGCCCGTTATATCCATGATTTCTATTTTACTCAAGAGGATTTGGCGTTCATTGATAATATACAGATAATTATGGTAAACATAAACCAAAACGCTGTGCAGTGCATTTTCTACAATAGCCTCAAGTTGTAAAAACTCGGCGTGGATGGTATGGTCTTCCGTTACATTGGTGAAGATGTAGTAGCCGTCGCTCACGGCTTGTTCGTTTTCTTCGTTATCTATCACAACCTTTGATAATGTGTAGTTTTGGTCGGGGTAAAAGTCAAATCTTTGCTCTTCGTTTTCAAGAACAACGACGTCGCCGTTTGGGTTTATGGTTCCGCCTTCGCCTGCTGTGGCGGTGATGATGTAGTAGGTGTCGTCTGTAACAGTAAACTCGGCGTGGATGGTATGGTCGTCGGTTACATTGGTGAAGATGTAATAACCGTCGCTCACGGCTTGTTCGTTTTCTTCATTATCTATCAAAACCTTTGATAATGTGTAGTTTTGGTCGGGATAGAAGTCAAATCTTTTATTTTGGTTTTCCATCACGACAACATCTCCACTTGGGTTTATAGTTCCGCCCGTGCCTGCTGTGGCAGTGATGGTATAGGAGGTGATGTCGGCGCTGCTATATTTAAACATCGTTTTAGGCGTGAACGGATGGAGGTTATTATAAAATACGCCCTCGAAAGTAAAACTGTAGCGGCTTATGTTGGAGGTGGACGTACCGTAGAAAATGATATTTCTCGGCTCTCCCGGCGGCGCTACGGTGGTAACGTCAATGAGTAAATTCCCTCCCGTATAGTGATATGGCGTCGAAAACGGAAATTCCATCAAGCAACTTACAAGTGCAAAGGGACCGCTATATACTTCCGTTGCCTGATCGGTATTCAGAAAACCGGATATCAGATCGTTGGCGGTGGTATGCATGATTTTGATGGTTCCGGTGGCGTCGCCGAATGTCTCCCACGCCGTATTGGCAAGATAGGATACCTTTGTAATCTTTTTATCAAGTAATTCCTCTATAAACTCGGCGGGGTAGAGCATTTGAACGTGTTGACTGCAATCCATGTAGGAGGTCGAAACGGGAACGGTGGCGTTAATTTGTGTGTCGTCTGCTATGATGATAACGCCGCCGGTGGCAGTGAAGTCGGCATGAACGGTATGATTTGCCGTTACGTCGGTGAAGAGGTAATAACCGTCGTTCACGGCTTGTTCGTTTTCCACGTTGTCTATCAAGACGGTTGACAGGATGTAATCTTCATTGGCGGGAAACTCGAACTTTTTACTTTGATGTTCGGGAACGATAACATTTCCGCCGGGCGTTACTTTTCCGCCCATGCCTGCCGAAGTAGTGATGGTGTAATAGGTACCGGTCGCCGCTTCAAATTCGGCATGTATCGTATGGTCGGCGGTGATGTTTACAAATTCGTAATAACTGTTTACCACAGCCGAAGGCTCTTCCACACCATCTATCAGTACTTTTTTAATGACGTGATTCGCGTCGGGGATAAAGTCGAATCTTTTGTTTTGGTGTTCGCCCACTACCATATCTCCGCTTGGCGTGATGCTCCCGCCCGCGCCGGACGAGGCTGATAAAATATAAACAGGAACCGAAGCCGGATAATACTCAAAGGTTATCTTCGTATAAAAATAGAACGGCAACCCATCACGACAGCCATAGGCGACATTGGACGGCAAGCCATAAAACTCCGCACCCGCATAAACGCCCTGGGAATGTGTTGTGATGTCTATTAATAAATTGTCGCCGGTGTAGGTAAACGGAGTAAAAAAAGTAAATGTCATGAGATTATCTACAATGGCAACGGCTCCTGTATATACTTCTGTAGCGGATGATGCATCTATCCCACCCCACGGAAAGGATGATTCGGTAGTGTGCATCAGTTTTATCTCGCCCGTGGCGCCGTTCCATGATTGGTTTTCCACGGTAGAGTAAAAAGTTAACTTCGTGATGTTTGCGCCCAATAACGGTGATATCGAGCCGGCAAGATATATCATCTGATTGTGCTGATCGTAGTGCATCTCCTCGCCCCAAACAGGAAGAGAGGTGGTTTTGTTGGCTAATAGTGTCGGGTCGCCATCAGCAACCGTCCACGAAAGTTGCGCCTGTATTCCATAAGTAAGCAGGAATAAAACTAAACATAAAAATAAATTTTTTTTCATCGCTCTAAAATTTAAAAATAAACTGAACTAAAATTGTCCGACAAAGGTACAACCGATTTTCGT
Organism: Bacteroidales bacterium; assembly: GCA_009777825.1. Taxonomy (GTDB): domain Bacteria; phylum Bacteroidota; class Bacteroidia; order Bacteroidales; family WRLA01; genus WRLA01. The sequence continues at coordinate 22,305 of WRLA01000034.1, read as the reverse complement.
AATAACAACACAATGAGTATAGACAAAGTATGTACATCGAAATTTTGTTATTTCGGTGTGTGTCAATGATTTATAGTGATTTTTGATAAAAACGGCTTAACAAAAAATATGTACAAGACTCATTTTGTCTTCTGTCCAAGCCTGAATTTCCTCTGTATTTTGTAAAAGATGACTTTTCCGTTTTTATCTTTGTGAAAAGGATTGCTGCAGTTTAAGACGTAGAACGCGCCGAAGAGAATCACCATCAGCGGTGGGATAAGGCGCAGAATGGAAAAGAACGGCGTCTCACCCCAATACACCGGAAAAAGCACCAGCAACCGCACCGCATCAACCGACGCCACAAAGAGCGCCTGATACGACATCGCCAAATTGAACCGCAACGACCGCACCGCCAAATAGAGATATATCCACGCAAACAGATTGAAAACCACGAACGCACCCCACAACGGAGCAGATGATAACGTATTGATGCCCAACGCTTCAATGCGATGTTGTTTACTGATGAGCGTTACCAAAAAGGCTATCCACAGCGAGATAAGATACAAATGGTACGAGAAACTGAACGCTTTACGGTTTTCGGGGACAATGGTATGTTTCACCTTTTTTGCGATGAACTTTTGCAAAAAACGCTTGTCTCTTTCGTTCTCACTATATTTCTCGCATACCTGTTGATATGCTGTCTGAGGCTCTTCACCCTTGGAGATGAGCGTTTGCACGTCGGATTTGATATCTTTTAGTATCGTCCTGTTTTTGAACATATTAGCCAATTTTTATGCAAATCTGCAGTTCGACTGCAAAATTACATATTTTTTTGAAAACAAAAAGATTTTTCATTACCTGTTACTTCCCAATACAAAACCGTCCAAAGATATTTTCCAAGATTTCCTGACTTGTAACCTGTCCGGTGATGCTTCCGAGGTGATAAAGCGCCTGACGCAAGTCCGCCGCCACGAGGTCGGTTGGGAGTTGGTTGGTCAATCCCGCCTGCACGGTTTCGAGGGCTTCCTGTGTTTTGGAAAGCGCTTCAAAGTGGCGCAGGTTGGAGGTTACGGCGCCGACCTCCTGCATCTTCCCTTTGAAATGTTTGGAGAGGCTGTCGGTGAGCAGTCCGATGTTCTCTTTACGTTTGGCGGAGATGAAGATGGTGTCCAAATCCACCAAGATATCGAAATGGTTGGGTGTTTCGCTGATTTCGTCGGTTTTGTTGGCGACGACGATAAACTTTTTATCGGGGTCTTCGATGTGTGTTCGGAAGTCGTCGAGCATCTCTTGTACTTCGGGCGCTGTGGTGGTGGTGATGTCGAAGAGGTAAATCACCGCCATCGCCTTGTCAATGGCGTGGTAGGTGCGTTCGATGCCCATGCTTTCTATCGTGTCGTTGCTATGGCGCAGTCCGGCGGTGTCAATAAAACGGAAGGTCATCCCGTCAATGTTGATGGCTTCTTCGATGGTGTCGCGGGTAGTGCCGGGGATGTGGGAGACGATGGCGCGTTCTTCGTTCAGCAGGACGTTCAACAACGTGGACTTGCCCACATTGGGCTTGCCGACAATGACAATGGGGATGCCGTTTTTCAACACGTTTCCCAATGTAAATGAAGATTTTAACTCCTGGATACGGCTCAATATCCGGTGCAACAACGCCATCAACTGTGTGCGGTCGGCAAACTCGACATCTTCTTCGCTAAAATCCAATTCCAACTCGATGAGCGAGGAGAAGTTGAGCAGAGCGTCGCGCAACGTTTCTATCTCTTTGGAAAAGCCGCCGCGCATCTGTTCGACAGCCAACCGGTGGGAGGCGTCGGAATGGGAGTTGATGACGTCCATCACGGCTTCGGCTTGCGTCAAGTCCATCTTTCCGTTGAGGAATGCCCGCTGGGTGAACGCTCCCGCTTCGGCGAAGCCGCATCCGTTTTCGAGAAGCAACTCCATGATTTTCTGTACGATATACATCGAACCATGACACGATATTTCCGCCATGTCCTCCCCCGTATAACTGTGAGGCGCACGGTAAAACGTTACCATAACCTCGTCAACAACACGCTGCTGCGCATCCGTAATCTCGCCGAAGCAGGCATAGCGCGGCTCTATCTCTTTGCCGTTCAGCGCTTTCGGACGAAAAATCTTTTTCACGATGCCAAACGTACCGCCTCCGCTCACGCGAATCATCGCGATGGCGCCGGCGCCGGCGGGGGTTGAGAGGGCGCAGATGGGGTTCATATCAAATTCTTTTTTATAATCATTATAACATCATTTAGCAAACCGTAGTCCGAGCGAAAGATTGATCTTTCCCAATCCGTAGTTGCTGTTTATCTCATTTGATGGTCCGGAAGTGATGGAAAGCTGGGGAAATACCGCCATCGTTTTAGAAAACGGAAAATCATATCCGATGCTACACAATATTCCCATGTCTCTGAATGTGGCAGGTTTTATTTTAGACGTACTACCCGGATACCAACTAGAATAATTATATTTATAAACAACATAGCCGACGCCAACGTTTACTAAAAGCGCTCCTCGTTTTTTCTTATCAAACATTCGTGTACTAAAAGTCGGAATAAGTTGCTGAATGTAAATGTTATCTGAATTATAATCATCCTCCAAACCAAAATGAGCGGCGTAATAATTGATCCCTATCCCCAAATTTTTATTGAAATAATAATTTAATTCCACTCCATAATGAAATCCATGTTCCGTTGGGTATAAAACAATAGAAGGGTTACTAGGAGCGTCCATCAGATAACTATACCCTCCCGCGACAGCCATTCTGAAGTGGGCGTACTCGGCTTTTTTCTGAGGCGGCGTATAATTATTTATAGAGTCTCGATTGTCGGTAACTATCAAGTCTTGAGCGTATAACGCACTGCATATCAAGACGAACGAAAATAATAATAGTTTCTTTTTCATATTTTTTAAAAAAATTAATTAATTTGCTCACATTTCACTATTTGCCGTTTTTCATCATCTATCACTATTGCCAAACAAATGGCATGAGGATATGGTTTGGCATATTGATTCGTAATTATTTGATTTTTAGCCTCTTCAAGTTTTTTTTGTATCTCTTCTGTTTTATAGGCTACTTTAAGTTCTACAATCCAAACGCAATCCTGATATTTCATTACTAAATCTGCCTTTCCTTTATTATTATGTGGTTCGCCCTCTACTTTTATTCCTGTTCCGTGTAAAAATGAAAGGATGGACGACCTGTAAAGCCACTCGCCGGCTGTAAACGGATAGTTGTTGTCTTCTACCTGTCGTTGTGCGGCACGGTTGTAATCATCATAAGGGATATTTGCGAGCAGAACATTTAAGGTACGCATAAAACCGTCTGTGTTGCTCTCTATAATTTGTCTATAAACATTATTTTTAAAACGTTCGGCATCGCTGTCTCCGAGAATATTTTTTGTCAACAGTTCCGACATCGAATTTAACACTTCCGTATTAGGATAATCTAACAGAAAATTACCGCCAATACCGGGACGGAGCGTTAAATATCCGCTTTGCAGGAAAAATCCTTCGGGTGGCGCTGTGTCCATGTCGCCGGGGGGAGTTGCAAAATCTTTTGAGACAGGTAAATTTCTGAATTGTTCTACTGTTAAATGCTTGTCTTTCATGTAATCGGCAATAAATTTTGACCTGCCCGTATCTATCCAATAGTTAAAAAACTCTCTATTTTCAAAAAATGATAGCGTAGAATATGGACAATACAATCGTGTTTTTGCTTTAGAATCAAATGTAAAACCATCGTAATGGTATCTTATTCTCTCCATGAGTTCTTCAACAGAAATTTCCATCTCTTCTGCCGTTTCTTCGAGATAATCCGGAAAATATTTTATTATTTCTGCTTCCGTATATCCGCAAATTTCAGCATATTCGGGTATCATAGAGATATCAAGCGGAGAATTTAACGTAGAAAAGACGCCAAGCCTTGCAAATTTGGAAATACCGGTTAAAAATGAAAATTTTATGTGTTCGTCGTTGGCTTTTATTTGTATATAATAATCTCGCAAAATATTACGAACTTTGTCTGCCATTTCAAGGTCGTTTATGAAATCCGTATAGGGCTTGTCGTATTCGTCTATCAAAACGACTACCTTTGATTTATATTTGTCTTTTGCTTTTACGATTAACTCATTTAACAAAATTCCACACAAACGGGTATCCTGCAATTCTATTTCCAATTTTTTTGCGGCATCTTTTGTTAGCATCTTTATAGATTCGTCTATGCCGTCCATTCCTCGACTTGTTATTACCTTGCTCATATCCAAATGAATAACAGGACTTGGCTCAAAGTCGGGACGATTCAAAAACTCCTCGGCATAAAGACCTTTAAACAGATCCTTTTCTCCGGAAAATATTGCAGCAAAAGTGGATGTCGTAAGCGATTTCCCAAACCTGCGCGGACGGGCAAGAAAATATGTACTGCCATCATCTATTAATCGTACTAAATATTCTGTTTTATCAACATAAATATTGTCTCCTTTTATTAACTTTTCAAACGTTTGTATGCCTGTGGGCAGTTTTTTTCGTGTTTTCATAATTAATATTTTTTTTTAAACTTTTTTCATAATTATACTCATATTTATCATTTAGCAAACCGTAACCCGATGGAGAGATTGATTTTCCCAATTCCTTCTCCGTCATTTACATCATCCACAGAAAAGGTCTCCGTATCTCCTGTTATTTCGTCAATCAAAGTGAATTTGGTTACTACGCCTCCGGTAAGAGAAGCCTGAAAATATATTGCCAAGGTTTGGGAAATCGGGAGGTCGTATCCTACGCTCCACAACATTCCTATACTCCAGCCCTTCATCGTTGCAAAATGCAGATTATTCAAATCTGTTGCAAGCGCTTTATCTTTATAATCAACATATCCAAGTCCGATACTTGCCAAGAATGCGCCTTGTTTCTGTCTGTCAAACACCCGCATATTAAAAGTCGGAATAATCTGCTGAATACGGACTCTTTCCGAAACTTTGTCGGGATACCACATAGGGCTATCTCCTGCCGGATTAAACCGGCTGGCGTAGTAATTAATCCCCATTCCTAAAAACTGATTGAAAAAATAATTAAATTCCACACCATAATTAAATCCGTTTTTTGACTTTCTATAATAATCTCTCACGTCGCTCGGAATGCCGGAAGGAAGGCTGGCTGTCCGATAACTGTACCCGCCTGCGGCAGCGATTCTGAAATGGGCGTAGTCGGATTTTTTTCGAGGCGGCGTATAACTGCTTGTTGGCGGGGAATAATATCCTTGAACGGATAATACCACATCTTCTAATGGTATGGAAGATTTGATGGTTTCATCATTTTTCATCGTGCTATAATGCATCAATCCATCGCCAATCATCAAAATTTGACAATTTATGGAATTTTGATTGCTGGTAACAATCAAATCTTGCGAATACAAAGCATTGAAACCCAAGACAAATAGAAATAATAACAGTCGTTTGTTCATAAGATTTTTTTTAAAATTAATTAATGGTACAAAAGTAATCATATTTTTTAATTCATACATCACCGCAGCACAATCTCCCGCACCGCCTGTTTTTTCAGCAAAACTTATTTTTTACGTTTGCCTATAAAATCTGAATGTGTTGCTGTATTGAGAAGCAGGAGTATCAACTTATCTCTCTCTCTTCTTGCCATGATTTGAAGTAAAAATCGTTGTTACTTTTCCGGAACGAACCTCTTCCAACGCTTTATCAAGCGGCGACATGTTTTTTGTTGCTACTTGCGTCGCACCAGCCAAAATAGCAGAGCGAAGAATACTTTTAATAAGAACATTTCTGCCATCATAATTTATCGTTACTGTTGCCATAGTTTATATATTAAGTCAGGCGCAAAAGTACAAAATATTTTCATATCAGACAATTAAAAAATTTTCACCGCAGCACAATCTCCCGCACCGCTTGTTTTTTCAGCAGTCCGTTGATGGCATAGCAGATTTTGGAGCGCTGATAATGCAGTTCCTGACGCAAGATGCTGTTGGACACGTTGACATACAGCGTTTCGTTTCGGACAAAGAGTTTATCGGTATGCTGTGCAACGTATTCACCTACGGACTTTTGCCACGCGCTGGCGATTTGGGCGTCGGTGAAACCTTTGTTCAGTTTGCTGTCGTCGTGGAGTACCGATGCGATGAGGTCTTTGATACGATGTTCGTCGTTCATGGTGAAAGCAGGTCTTTGATGTTTTTCCCGTCGAAGTTGCCGGAACTCATCATCAACAGGTTTTTTCCGGCGAGGTCAATCTCTTTCAACCGTTTCCACAGCAGGTCAGAGTCGGTAAATATTTGGATGTTCTTTGTTCCGAAACCTGCGGCGACCTGTTCCGGCGTGATGGGCGGCAGTTTTTTCAACGCTATGGCGTGCGGGTTGAAATAGACGAATGCTATGTCGGCGTCGTCCATGCTGTCTTTGTATTGCGGGAGGAATTTTTCACTCAGACTACTGTACGTATGCAACTCCATGCAGGCGACCAACGGACGCTGCGGATATTGCTGTTTCACCGCCGTGATGGTGGCTTTCAGTTTGGAGGCGGCATGTGCGAAGTCTTTGAAAACCAACGTCTCGTCATTTTTAAAAATCAGTTCCAAACGGTTGGATGCGCCCGAAAAACTGCGGATGGCGTCATAAAACGTCTCATCATCAATGCCGTAACTGTTGCAGACAAGACGCGCTCCTTCGAGGTTCATCAGGTTGTGCTGTCCGAAAATCAGTAGCGGGGTTTCTTTGTTTTCGTGCGTCAGGTAAGTGATTCCGCTTTCAATACGATGCGGGGCAATGCCGTAAGGTACTTTGATAATATCGGTGCGGACATGTGCAAAATCCTGCGTCCCGTCATTGCGAGCGTAGCGAAGCAATCCATTGTCATTGCGGGCTTGACCCGCAATCTCCCCACTTATGTCTTTGCTTTGGGGGATTCCTGCTTTCGCAGGAATGACGTCGTTGTTACCGGATTGCTTCGGGCTATCGCCCTCGCAATGACGGGATTGCTGATTTTTCACACAACCCGTACTTTCCGCTAATTCTCTAACCGTTTCATCCTGATTGCAGTAAATCAGCGTTCCGTCTTTTTCGATGACGTCGATAAAAGTCCGGAACTGTTCCACGTAGTTCTCAAAGGTCGGGAAAACGTTGATGTGATCCCACGCAATCCCGCTAATCAACGCAATATGAGGACGATAGAGATGAAACTTCGGACGCCTGTCCAACGCCGACGTCAGATATTCGTCGCCTTCAAAGACCATCACCGGCGCATCGGAGATGCGCACCATCACCTCAAAGCCTTCCAACTGAGCGCCGACCATATAGTCGAAATCCACGCCGGCGTGTTGAAAGACGTGCAGGATCATGGCGGTGATGGTCGTCTTGCCGTGACTGCCGCCGATGACGATGCGTCGTTTCTCTTTTGCCGTCTCGTAGAGAAATTCGGGGTAAGAGTATATCGGCAAGCCGAGTTCTTTTGCACGCAACAGTTCGGGATTGTCGCCCTTGGCGTGCATTCCAAGTATGACGGCATCGAGGTCGGAAGTGATTTTTTCGGGATACCAGCCATCCGCTTCGGGAAGCAGTCCCAACCGTTGCAGCCGTCCGCGCGAAGGTTCAAAAATCTCATCATCCGAACCGCTGATCCGGTATCCCTTTGTATGTAGCGCGATGGCTAAGTTGTGCATGGCGGCGCCGCCGATGGCGATGAAGTGGAGGTGGTTCATATATCTTTAGTTTTTTGCCACGAATGGCACAAATTATCACTAATTTCTGCTCCTCCTCCGCTCCTCCTCGTTTCCAACGAGGAGGCAATGTTTTCTCGTCTCCGACGAGGAGAAAATGTTGTTTTCGTTTCCAACGAGATCGTTGGAAACGCCTGAACATATCCCTTTCGTTGGAAACGAAAGGGAGCGAGGAGCAATGGGGGGTGTAGAGACGCGATTAATCGCGTCTCTACGGCGTTTTGCGCTATTTTTTCTTTAATCATGTTCATCATTTAAATTACATTAAAATTTATACTGAGCGATGTCGAAGTATCACAGTTCAGACTATTGGTCTGCGACGCAACGGATGCTTTCACCGAATGATCGGTAGAGGTAGATGTTGGGATGTATACCACCATCGTAAAAGCTTAAGTCAAGCCCACGGGTGGCATCGCTGAAACTAATACTACTACTCCAATAATATCCGCTCGAACCAACATCACAGAGCGCACCAGAGGTGTAATTGCGACCACCAGCAGATGGGAGGAAGATGGAGTGTTCACCACTACCAAAAAAACGACCAGTTACACCATTTAATTCATCCCAAGAACTGCCCGAAGCAACCAAACTTCTCAATTCTTTGATTGTGGGTACACGCCAACCACAAGGGCAAGGGTCATTCTTTTGCTCCCAAGTATCCCCTAATGGCATATTATCATCCCAGATAGTCCCTCCATCAGAATTTACAAGAGGGTTAGTAGTGCTCCATCCAACTTTGCGGCCTAACTGGTAAAACATGCCTGCATCTTCGGGATTTGCCGCAAAAGTGCCAGGCATATCCACATTACGAGTGGCCCAACGGACGCCGTTAATGACTACACCTTTTTCTTCGTCGCCTGAAACATCTTTATCCTCTTTATCTTTCTTACAAGCCGTAAAAACTGCCGACAGCGCAAAAACGATTGTTATTAAATAGATTACGTACTTCTTCATGTTTTATCTTTTTAAATTAAATTGAAAATTGAGAATTGAGATTTTGTTCCGGCAGTAAAAAGTTTTCGCCGGTGACAACCGATTTCCCTGTTTCGGACTCCAATTCCTGACGGGCATTTTTGGCTACTGTTCCTCCGCGTTTGCCGGCGGTGGCGTTTTCAAAAAAACCTTTTGCTTGTTCGCTTTCAGCGATTTGACGGGTGGAAAGTTCGGCAAATGCTGTAAAAATCAATTCAGTTTTCAGTTGTCGACAAATTGTCGACAACTCAATCCCGTCTTCGAGCGTAACACGCTGTTTCATTTTAAACCAATAGTCGCGCGGATTGGCGCTATCGGTAAGGATTTCAATAATGTCAATCACCGAAAAATACCACTCTTCGGCAGTTTCGTCCCATTGGGCACGGACTTTTCTCTCTTCAAATAGTTTAATGGCTGTTTCCATAAGTATGTTTATTTTTTCAACCTCTTAGTCAGCTCCATCGCAAACACAAAATCGTTAAGTTCTTGATTATCGGTATTTAAAATAGACTTTTTGTCCCCTTGCCACCACAGGTTTCCTTTATAGATAAACGCCACCGTGGTACCGATTTTCAAGACGGAGTTCATGTCGTGCGTATTGATGATGGTGGTGATGTTGTATTCGGCGGTGATTTCTTCGATGAGTTCGTCAATCAGTCCGGCGGTGCGCGGGTCTAATCCCGAGTTGGGTTCGTCGCAGAAGAGGTATCGCGGATTGAGCGAGATGGCGCGGGCGATGGCGACACGTTTTATCATCCCGCCGCTCAGTTCCGAGGGCATCTTTTTGTGGGCGTCCGTCAGGTTGACGCGGTGCAGGCAAAATTGCACCCGTTCTCTCTTTTCGGCTTCGGTGCGGTCGGTAAACATGTCCAACGGGAACTTCACATTATCTTCTACCGTCATAAAGTCGAACAGCGCTCCGCCCTGGAACAACATGCCCATCTCGTAGCGCAGTTTTCGTTTTTCGTTGCCGTTCATTTGGCTGAACAGCCGTCCGTCGTATTTTATATCGCCCGAATCGGGAACTATCAAGCCGACGATGGATTTCATCAGGACGGTCTTTCCTGAGCCGCTCTCGCCGATAATCAGGTTAGTCTTTCCCGTTTCAAAGGTGTAGGAGACGTCTTTCAGTACCGGCTTGTCGCCGAATGATTTGTGGATGTGTTCGACGGTAATCATGACAGTAGTAATTGCGTGAGAATGAGATTGAAAATGATAATAAAGATGCTGGAATCCACCACCGCCCGCGTACTCGCCTGTCCTACTTCCAAGGCGCCGCCACGGATACGATAGCCGTGAAACCCGCTGATGGAGGTGATGAGAAAAGCAAAGACAACGGTTTTTATCATGGAGTATCCGACGCTGAAAGGGTTGAAATCCAAATGCAAACCGTCCACATACTCTGCCACAGTGAGCAAATCGGTGAAAACGGTAACCAAATAACCGCCCAGCAACGCAAACCCGATGCTCAATATTATAAGTATGGGGAAAAAGAGCAACGCCGCCACAATCTTTGGCAGAACGAGGAAAGAGGCAGAGTTGATTCCCATGATGTCCATCGCGTCAATCTGCTCGGTAACGCGCATGGTGCCTACCTCCGACGCTATCAGCGAGCCGACTTTTCCTGCCAAAATCAGACTGAGGATGGTCGGGCAAAACTCCAAAATCAACGCCTGACGCGCTGTAAAGCCTATCAGCGACTTCGGAATCCACGGCGTGTCAATGTTGAATGCCGTCTGGATGACAGCTACAGCGCCGGTAAAAGTGGCAATCACCATGATAATCAACAAAGAGTCAATCCCTATCAACTGCATCTCGTTGACCAAACGTTTAAAAAATATACGCCACTTGATCGGTCTCGTAAAGACCGACTTCAAAAATAAACAGTATTCGCCTATTTCACTGAGCCATTTCATGGTGCAAAGGTACGACTTTTTTAATTGAGAATCTCTTTCGTCACCGAAAAATCGGAATACGTCTTCATCTTTTTGGGGACAAAGCGCAGGAGCGTATAGTCGGAATCGCCTGCGGGATAGTACATCTCCCATCCTTTCAGCCATGCTTTGCGGCGAAGTTCGTTGTCAGTTACGATTTCGACCGTTCCCTGCAACAGTAGTCCGCGGAAAGCGTGCGCTTCGCAATAATACAGGCAGGCGTTGGCATTTTTCCGGATTTCGGAAATCTTCTCGGAACTCGTGTTGGTCGTCAGATACACCGTCAACGGGTTTTCTTCCGCTTCGTACAGGGCGACAAGATGCGGATATTCTTCCCTGTTGCGAAGATTTAACATCGCGCGGGTTGAGGGGAAACCATCTTCGTCAATCGTCGTCAAGTCCACAAACGATTGACTTTCAATTACTTTTAAACATTCTGTTTTCATATTTATTTTTTAGTTGTGACAAAGTTAATAACTTTTTCCGGATAAAAATCACCCCCGTTTTTTCACCATTTATCTACTCTCGTGAAGATTTTAGGTATTATACATCCACGGCTTTTTTTATTTTTATCTGGGGGGCAAAGGTACGTTTTTTTTTGAATGAGAAAAATAAATATAAAGTTTTTTTTTAGATTTCTCCCCGCGGTATTGGGTGTATGTATGACAAATTGCATAGGGAGAAACCTCATCCTCAAAGCACCGTCTTTCGTCTCGTCTTTCTCCCTATGCAATTTGTCATACACTCACAGTATTTCCACCTCTGCATCTGTTGAAAACTTACGTAAAAAAAACATCGAAAAATCCTTTCTTCTATCCAAATTTTTATTATCTTTGCATACTTTTGTAAACGAAGTATAACTTATTGATTATGAACATAGAAGAAGTTCAAAAAGGACAAGCGGCGTACACAGCCGATAATATTCAGGTTTTAGAAGGGTTGGAAGCGGTACGCATGCGTCCTGCGATGTATATCGGTGACATTTCGTCCAGAGGATTGCACCATCTCGTATATGAAGTCGTGGACAACTCCATTGACGAGGCATTAGCCGGCTACTGTACTGAGATAGACGTACTTATCCATCCCGAAAACAGCATCACAGTAAAAGACAACGGACGCGGAATCCCCGTGGACATGCACGAAAAAGAGGGACGCTCGGCGTTGGAAGTAGTAATGACGGTGCTTCACGCCGGCGGAAAGTTCGACAAAGGCTCTTACAAGGTGTCGGGCGGATTGCACGGCGTCGGCGTCTCCTGCGTCAATGCGCTCTCTTCCTACATGAGCGTACACGTGCACCGCAACGGACACGAATACCTGCAAGAGTACGAATGTGGAAAACCCGTAGCACCCGTCGCACAAATCGGCGACAGCAAGACCCATGGAACCGTAACCCATTTTAGACCCGATGCATCCATCTTTTCCGTTACCGAATACGATTTTGCTATCTTGTGCAACCGGTTGCGCGAGTTGGCGTTTTTGAATAAAGGAATACGCCTGACTATCACCGACTTAAGAGAAAACAACGAAAACGGACAGCCCGTTTCGGAGACTTTCCTGTCGGAAAACGGCTTGGAAGATTTTATTGACTACTTGGACGCCAACCGCGAAAAACTCATCCCCAAGCCCATCTGCATCGAAGGCGAGAAAAACGGCATTCCCATCGAAGTAGCCATGCAGTATAACACCTCGTTCAGCGAAAATATCCACTCTTACGTCAACAACATCAACACCCACGAGGGCGGCACGCACTTGGCAGGCTTCCGCCGCGGATTGACGCGCACGCTGAAGACCTACGCCGAAAAATCGGGAATGTTGGCAAAACTGAAATTCGACATCAACGGCGACGACTTCCGCGAAGGATTGACCGCCATCATTTCCGTCAAAGTGGCAGAGCCGCAGTTTGAAGGACAGACGAAGACGAAGTTGGGAAATAACGAAGCCATGGGATCTGTGGATTCCATCATCTCCGAACTGCTGGCGCATTATTTGGAAGAAAATCCGCGCGAAGCCAAACTCATCGTGGACAAGGTCATCCTAGCGGCGACGGCACGTCATGCGGCACGGAAAGCCCGCGAGTTGGTACAACGGAAAAACGTCCTCTCCGGCTCGGGATTGCCCGGAAAGTTAGCCGACTGTAGCGAAAACGACGCCTCGCTCTGCGAACTCTTCTTGGTCGAGGGCGACTCGGCAGGTGGAACAGCCAAACAAGGTCGCGACCGCCGTTTCCAAGCCATCCTACCTCTGCGCGGTAAGATTTTGAACGTCGAAAAAGCCATGCAACACAAAATCTTCGAAAGCGAAGAAATCCGCCATATCTTCACCGCCTTAGGCGTCAGCATCGGAACAGACGAGGACAGTAAAGCGTTGAATATGGAGAAGTTACGTTACCACAAAGTCGTCATCATGACCGATGCCGACGTGGACGGCAGCCACATCGCAACCTTAATCCTCACTTTCTTCTACCGCTACATGCAGCCGCTCATCGAAAACGGATACGTCTATATCGCCACCCCCCCCCTCTATTCGGTGAAAAAAGGGAACACTATGCGCTACGCATGGACGGAAGAAGACCGCCAACGTATCGTGGACGAGTGGGGCAGCGGCGAAAGCGAAGCAAGAGGCTTGCACATCCAACGCTACAAAGGTCTCGGCGAAATGAACGAAGTCCAACTCTGGGAAACCACCATGGACCCCGACCGCCGAACCCTTCGACAAGTTACCATCGAAAACGGAACCGAAGCCGACAGAATATTCTCCATGCTCATGGGCGACGAAGTAGCCCCACGACGGGAATTTATCGAACGCAATGCGCGGTATGCTAATATTGATGCGTAACGACGGGTGCATTTTTCGTTATAATTATTTTATTTACAACGATTTACATAAGTTTTCCCTCCCTTTATAATGAAAAAATATCTATTATTGATTTTAATCCTCTACATCGCCCTGTCCGTCAACGCCCAGAGCATCACCAACGTAGAAGCGCAATACGCCGACGGCAAGGTAACGGTTACCTGTCGTTTGGAAACTTCTACGCCGAGCGACCTCGTGCTTTCCTATTCCGGCGACGACGGCGTTACCTATAAACCCTGTCTCAGCGTGAGCGGCGACCTGAAAGCCCAAAAAACGGGCAACAAACAGATTGTCTGGAACTGTTTGGATGACAACATCATGTTCGGAACATTTATCTTCAAAGTGAGCATAGAGGGAAAAGTGGCGGAATACAAAGACACGGGCGGACCATCCAATGCGTGGTTATCGCTGCTTGTTCCCGGACTGGGCGACCACCGTGTAACGTATGGGAAAAAGAGCGGACTGAGTACTGCGTTGTGGAGTTACGGCTTGATTGCTACGGGCGTGGGGCTTAAATTCTATTCCATCAGCGAATACAAACAGTACCACGCCGCCACCGAACAATCCGAGATAGATACACATTACGATGCGGCAAATATCTCCAATCAACTTTTTTATCTCTGTGTCGGCGCCGGCGCTGCTATTTGGATTTACGACGTCATTTGGGTGTGGAACAAAGGCGCGCAAAACAAAAAAGCGTGGCAAAAGTCGCAACTGGGTTTCTATTACACACCCGAATTTGGCGCATCGGGATTGACCTATACTTTTAAATTCTAACGTTATGAACAGTGTAAAACAGATACTTTTGGCAATCATCAGCGTTCTCTTTCTGACAACCTGTCAAAAAATAGAGACGCTCAAGCGGGATAATCCGTTAGACGCAAATGGCGATGGCGGTGGCGCCGGCGGTGGAACTATCATAAATGGCGTGGCGCTGAAATTTAACAGTTACAGCGTTTACTCCGACAACAACGGTGATAAAAATGTCAATCCGGGTGAAACGATACAAATGAAAATATCGTTGAAAAACACAGGCTCAAGCGCTGCAAAGGGCGTTATGGCAACGTTCTCTACCGAAAGTTCGCATATCAGTAACTTTTCGCCGACAACACAAATTAAATATGGCGACATCTCGTCGAATACCGTTAAATGGGCAGATTATATCGGCAATAACAGTCAATACGAAACATATCTTGATTACACCATTAAATTCACCGTTGCCAACTCCACGCCGACGGGTACGCCAATAACGATTAGCATCAGCATCGTTGACGAAAGCGATAATACTTGGACAGACACTTTCGATGTTCCGGTTGTAGCCACCAACGCAAAGATTGGATTCAATAAATACAGCGTTTACTCCGACAACAACGGTGATAAAAATGTCAATCCGGGCGAAACGATACAAATGAAAATATCGTTGAAAAACACAGGCTCAAGCGCCGTAAAAGGCGTTATGGCAACGTTCTCTACCGAAAGTTCGCATATCGGCAACTTTTCGCCGACAACACAAATTAAGTATGGCGACATCCCGTCGAATACCGTTAAATGGGCAGATTATATCGGCAATAACAGTCAATACGAAACATACCTTGATTACACCGTTAAATTCACCGTTTCCAACTCCACGCCAACAGGTACGCCAATAACGATTAGCATCAGCATCGTTGACGAAAGCGATAATATCTGGACAGACACTTTCGATGTTCCGGTTGTAGCGACCAACGCAAAGATTGGGTTCAATACATATACCGTTTATTCCGACAACAACGGTGATAAAAATGTCAATCCGGGTGAAACGATACAAATGAAAATATCGCTGAAAAACACAGGCTCAAGCGCCGCAAAAGGTGTTATGGCAACGTTCTCTACCGAAAGTTCGTATATCGGCAACTTTTCACCGACAACACAAATTAAATATGGCGATATTCCGTCAAATACCGTTAAATGGGCAGATTATATCGGCAATAACAGTCAATACGAAACCTATTTGAATTACACCGTTATGTTCACCGTTGCCAATACCACGCCGACAGGTACGCCAATAACGATAAATATCAGCATTGTTGACGAAAGTGATAATATTTGGACAGACAGTTTCGATATTCCGGTTGTAGCGACCAACGCAAAGATTGGGTTCAATAAATATACCGTGTACTTCGACAGCAACGGTGATAAAAATGTCAATCCGGGTGAAACGATACAACTGAAAATATCGTTGAAAAACACAGGATCAAGCGCAGCAAAAGGCATTATGGCAACGTTCTCTACCGGAAGTTCGTATATCGGCAACTTTTCACCGACAACACAAATTAAGTATGGCGATATCCCGTCGAATACCGTTAAATGGGCAGATTATATCGGCAATAACAGTCAATACGAAACCTATTTGAATTACACCGTTACGTTCACCGTTTCCAACTCCACGCCGACGGGTACGCAAATACCGATTAGCATCAGCATTGTGGATGAAAGCGATAATACGTGGACAGACAGTTTCAACGTGCCGGTTCAATAAAAAAACAACAATAGTCTCTATAAGCGGGATTCTGTTACACGACGAGGTCGTGTTCCTGTCATTTATCTCGAATTGCAGTCGCCTGCAACCTCTATCGGTCTACCCTCCACGAATTTTGAACTTCAAAAACGGAACGGGCAGTTCCTGTCGTGGTTTATTTGACCTTTCAACCCATAAGGTTTACCCTTGCACGATGTCGCCATCCTGCAACGTGAGCTCTTACCTCACATTTTCACCCTTACTCCGCGACAAACGCAGAGCGGTTATTTTCTGTGGCACTGGCTGTTTGCCGTCGCCGGCAACCTTCCCGTTAGGAAGTATGGCGCCCTGTGTTGTCCCGACTTTCCTCACCCTGCTCATGGCAAAGCGCGACAGAATGAGACTATTGTTGTTATTGTTAATTTAGAACTGTGGGCAAAGATACGGAAATTTTTCATACCTTTGCCCTTTGATTTGTTTAAAATTTTCAACATGAAAAAGAGCGACTGTATTTTTATTTTATGCCTTATTTTGTTTTTTCTGCCTTTCTTTTTGATTGGGGAGGTGTATGAGTGGTATAAAACTTTTAATGGTGCACATGGAATGTTGATGAGCGCGTTGAAATTTGGGATTCTCTCCACTTTGGGCGAGGTGATCGGGTTGCGGATTCGGAAAGGCGTTTATCACGAAAAAGGTTTCGGAGTGTTGCCGCGTGCGATGGTTTGGGCGGTGCTGGGAATGGGTATCAACATGGCGATCATCATTTTCTCGAAAGGGACGCCCATGTTTTTGCAATATCTTGGCATGGAGAACGCCGTGGCAGTGATGACGGAAGCGCTGTCGTGGGAGAAAGTGTTGGTCGCTTTCTCTATCAGCGTCGCCATGAACACCATCTTTGCACCGGTCTTTATGACGTTGCACAAGATTACCGACATGCACATCCTGCAAACCGGCGGAACCGTCAGAGGCTTTTTCAGCCGTTGTATCAACATGGAGGAATCATTTCAAAATATTGACTGGCAGCGTCAATGGGGATTTATCTTCAAAAAGACCATCCCGCTGTTTTGGTTTCCGGCGCATACCATCACCTTCATCTTGCCCGAAGAGTGGCGTGTCTTGTTTGCGGCGCTGCTGGGTGTGGTGCTGGGGGTGCTGCTTTCGATAAAGCCCTCCACTTCCGAAAAGTGATTTAGCACGCAACAGACACAGATCAGGGCAAACGCATTAAAATTTTTGAAAATAATATTTCCTTTCGGGATTGTTTCACTCCGCTCGCAATCGACGCCAAGTCGGGCGCAATCGAGCTTGCTCGAATTGCCGAGACGCGAAAGAGGAAAGCAAAGCCAATGACGGAAAGCACAGTGAACAATGAAAAGATTTCTCACTTCGCTACACTTCGTTCGAAATGACAATCAATGGGTTATAAAATAGGGGGATGGCAGATGCGGCGGCGCCGCGCCTCTCCTGACTTCGACACATTCAGAAAGTTAATTTTCTATTTCATTTAATATCAGCCTTTTACGAGCACCAGTATAGTCGTAGTGGATAAAAACAAGAGGCGATTCCGTGAGTTGATAACCATCGGCATCAGTTCGGATGAAAAGGTTATATCCGACTTGTATAGTCAGGGCAAAACATGGATTGCGACCCAAATAGACGGACGGGATATGTTCGTTCATCACGAGCAGCAACTCGAAGAGAAACAGGTAACAGATTATTTGTTGAATAATATTGAGAACGTATTGCTCAATGGCACCCAATTGATATTAAATCAAGTTTTTAAACTTGTCGGCTTTGATGTTATTGCCGATGAGATATAAAACAATTGGTTGTAGCACGCTTATGTCAGCCTTCCAGCAAGGCAGGGACGGTCGATTACTTAAAAGTCGTATTTTGATGAGGACGTAGCCTTACACAAGATTTACAGATATTTAGACCGTCTTCGCAATACGCAGCAGGAAAAGATTCAACAAATCAGTGTTGAGCATACCCGAAAGATTTTAGGGGGTAAGATTGGGATTGTGTTTTACGATGTAACCACGCTTTATTTTGAGACTGATTACAGTGATGATTTTTGGAAAGCGCTATAGGGTGAAGCTTTGTCGAAGTCAGGAAAAAAAAGACTGCCCATTTCCCGGGCAGCCTTTTTTTCGATTTGAGATTGTGCTATGTGAGACTTAATTCTTCACCACTTTCTTCGTTACGTTCCCGTATTCGGTATCTATTTGGATGAAATAAACGCCGGTGGGGAGGCTTGAAATATCAAGAGTTGAAAGTTGAGCGTTGAACGTTGACAGTTGTTTTCTGCCCATGACGTCGAAAACGTTGATGTTGTCAATTTTCAATTCTCCATTTTCAATTTTCAATTCCCCACTCGTCGGGTTGGGGAATATCTGGAACGAGTCGACGGTGATGGTGCAGATGTTCGTTTCGTCTATCTCGACGGTAACTTCGTCGGTCGGTACCGATTCGCAGAGTTCATAGACGGCGGTTACCTTATATATATAGGTGCCGTTGGTGAGATCTTCGTCGCGGTATTCCATGCCGGTGAACAATTCTTCGATTGACGCTCCATCGCGGTAGATGTTAAAGCCAAGCGGTTCGGCTCCTTCAACGGCTTCGGGCATGCCCCAGGTGAGGATGGCTGTTTTTCCTTCGGCGACGCCTACGAGGTCGAATGGCGGTTCGCACGCGCCTATTTCGATGGTGATGGAAACGCCTTCGGTCAGATCTGATTCGCAATGTTCGTAAATAGCGTTTACTTGGTAAACGTAGGTTCCGTCAGGACGGTCTTTGTCTTGATATTCCAATGCGGTGATGGGCTCGTCGTTGATTTTGTCTTCATCGCGATAGACGTCATATCCTAACAGTTCGCCTTCGATAACTTCCGGCGCATCCCACGTGAGGATGGCGGTGTTTCCCTGCACGGTTACTTCGAGGTTGACGGGCGGTTCACATGCCAATTCCGGCAAAATGTTGCAAATCACATTCGACATTTCGGCAAACGATTCTTTGTTGCCGGCATAGAGCGCGGTTACGTTATAGGCATAGATGCCTGGTGTGATGTTCTCTTCGGTAAAACTCAACGTAGTGAGCGGCGTGGCGTTGAGGAGTTCGTTGTTGCGATAGACGTTATAGCCGGTGGGTGTGCCTTCGGCGGGCGCTGACCAGGTAACGGAAATCGTATTTTCTGTTTCGTTCAGCACGGCTACCACATTTTGGACACGTGCGTAGAGTTCGGGTAGCGTGATGGTATAGTCGTGCGTTTGCCCATAACTGCTATTGCCGCAAGCGTCGGGCGCTCCGCTCCATTTACATACAAGTCTGAAACGGGATGTTCCGGAAACAACATCTGTCGGAACGGTAAAATTTGTCGAATACTCCGTACCAGATGTACTGCAAGTGAGCGTGATTAATTTTTCGTTACTGTCAAATACATTATTTCCGTTCAAATCGAACCAGCCGCCTACTTGTTGCGAACTGAAACCGACTTTTACCTTAATAGTATATTGTGCTCCCGGTTCTAATGCTACATTGGTGCTTGTATAATCTTGATATCCGTCACTGGCACAGGCGCCATTTGTGTTATTAATTAAATAAACTGTAGGTTCGCTTGTTTTCACAAGTTGTACGGAAGTGAATTTGTCGCTGGATCCACAATTTTGAGAGCCGGATGAACAGTAACCATCGGCGCCGGAGCAGGATGCATCAAACGGAATCGTTTTTTCAATGCCATATTGTGCAGCGAGCATGAGGTTGAAATCGGTAGTATAGCCATAGGGCATGGCGGGGTCGCAGATGACGTAGAAGTCGAAGTTCATACTTTCGCCGGCGGGCAGGTTTTGCGGTGCACGGCTTTTGGCGCCGTCGCAGGCGATGGTGAGGTATGGGCTGCTCATCTCTAAGTCGGCTATCAGTTTATAGGTATCGGCGCCGCCGTCATTTTTCACCACGGTGGTGATGATGACTAACGACCCGGGTACTAAACTGCCGCCTTCGACGCCATCAATCAGCACGTTATCCAATTTCAGGTTGGGAGCGTAAGCCTTCAACGGCAATTTGCTTTCCCATGGGTCGCCGGCTGGCTTTACGGTGAAGTCGAGCGGGAAGGTTTTTCCGTCGGCGATGTCGTTGGCGACGGTAACGTTAAACTTCACGGTGGCGGTGCCGTCGGGAGCGATGGAGGCGGTGTGCTGCGCGGTTCCGTTGACGATGGTCAGTTGTGGGTCGTCGCAGGCGATGGTTACGTTGAGCGTTCCGTTAGTTGGGTCAGAGCCAACGTTTTTCAGGGTAACTTCAATCTCTTCGTTAGTGGAGATATAGGTCAGTTCGCCTCCGCCGGTAACGGCATATCCGTCATGTACGACGTACGGACCGCTGGCGGGGATTGCCTGTATGGGCGCTTGATAGGCTACTTTGTTGAAACCGGTAACGGTAAGGATTAAGTCCATCGGTGTTGACAGCGGCTCGGCAAAGGTTACTTCGGCAATGCCGCCGGTAACAGTGGCTGTGCCTAAGATGATGACTTCGTCGTCGTTGTCAATGTATGTAACGGCGGCAACGGCGCCTTCGGCGTCGCAGTTCACCGTCAGCGAGTTCATTCCGAGAAGGAGAACGGGTAGGTGCGAAACCGTCATCGCTTGCGGCGTCTTGGTGCGGAAGTTTAAGGTGGGGTCGCCGAAAACCAACCATGAGTTGTAGTCGGCAGTACTACCTGAGTGAACCATAATCATTTTTTGGGTAGCATTGAGCATGGCGCCTGCGATGGTTCTTTTAGTGCCGGGCTGTATTGTTCCGTATGGCGAAGGGAGATCCAAATAGATATTCACAAATTCATCTTGTGCGGTCATGGTGGGTTGCCAACTGATGCTAATGGTAGCGCCAAACGCTGCAATGGCTCCGGCGGGTTGGTTGTTGTATGTATGGCGCATAAACGCTTCGGATAAACAAACAGCATCGCTGGTATTGTACTGCCAGGGACCAAATTCTCCATTATTACAGGCTACCAAAAAGAGGTAAGGGAGTTTGTTTACATTCTGTAACTGGTTCACATGTGTATTGGAGTAATTTGCCACAGACCATCCTGTTGGAGATCCGTGATTGCAATAATTCAAAACACTGGCGCCGGCATCCAGCCGTTGATTAATTTGGGCGGCAGTTGTATTGGGTATTCCCGGACAACCTCCGTCATATTCTTGCCAAACGGGGTCATAGCCGTAGGTCATCATTCTGGTTCTAATATTATTCATGTGCACATAATCCGCTTCGCCGCCGTCATGTCCATTGCCGTTACCTTCGTTACGTGCTACTCCAATACCCGCACTTACCCATGTATCGTCTGTGGTAAGGTCGCGTTCATAAGTAATGGTACGTTGTACTTGTGTTTGCACGTGGGCGGGTGTCTCAGCAGACATTCTACCTATTAGCACTTCCAAGTAATCATCACCTCCGGTAAGTTTTCCGTATTCAACGTCTGACCGGGTGCTTCCTACTTGATGTGGTGGTAGTTGCGGGTGGTCGCCTACTAAAAGTACGAAAGCCAAGTTATTGTTGGGGTCGTTGTAGAAGTTTGTGATGTACGTTTTAATATTTTCTTTGGTAAGAGGCGATATGGCAGAGGTAGGCACAATGGTTGTTTTCCGTCCCATGGAGCGTTTCCAGTCCACGTATGGTTTCATGTCATCAACCCAAGCGCTATGGCAAATAATCAGCAGTTCGCCCTCTTCTTCGGTGGGGTAACCTCTGCTCTGCATCACGGAGTTGTTGATGAAGAGTCGGCTGTACATGTCGCTAAATGTGGGGTCAATGGTAGCGTTTCTTTTTTGATTGGTCAACTCGTTGATACCGGTCTTTGGGGTATTGGTCACCGTAACGGTAATCTCGGCATAGACTCTCAAAACTTTGGTAACAGGGTTGTACTGAACGGGATATACATCCACCAACTGTCCTCTGACGTCGCGCATGATGAACGGCTCTCTGAGCGCGGCGAGCGTTCCGGGATAGAAGCCGTCTTTTTGGTAAATCTCGCCCTTGACGTAAGGCACGGTGGCGGGGTCAACGCTGCGCAGCAGGTTCCCTTTCGACGGTGCGATTTCGATGTTGTCGAACTCCTGATACGCTCCGTAAGCGATTTCCAACTCCGAACCTCCCGTGTCGGGAATGATGAACGCTGTGGTGAGGAAAAACATCTCGGGACATCCTTCCTGTAACATCAACGGGGCATTGTCCGACGTGGCGATGAACGCTTTTCCGTTGTCGGTGTTTACGGCAATCAGTTCCGCCGCGTTCACTTCGAAACGGATGGAGGTCTGATG
>WRLA01000033.1 GCA_009777825.1 Bacteroidales bacterium | reverse complement strand
CGGAACAGGGTACACCGTATAACCGGTAAAGGTCTGTTGTCCTGACATGCTGACAGTCAGGTTCATGTCGCTACATTCCGGTATCGCTATCATTTGGATAACTACCGGTAATTCCGGACTGCCAACCTCGCCCATCACTTGACACTGAGGCATAGATAGGCGTTTGTAACTGCCCGATGCCTCATTCCTTGTTTCTACAGACATTCCAGACAACGAAATGCCAAATGACACTTCTTGAT
Source organism: Bacteroidales bacterium (assembly GCA_009777825.1). Taxonomy (GTDB): domain Bacteria; phylum Bacteroidota; class Bacteroidia; order Bacteroidales; family WRLA01; genus WRLA01. Next base: position 27,585 of record WRLA01000033.1, on the reverse strand, counting down.
TATCGGAACGACTGATTGTTACTTCGGGGGGAGCGCCTTCTGCCCTGCTCCCAAATCCGATCCATTCTGTTTGGGCAGAGACCATTGTACTCAACAATCCTGCCATGATTACAAATAAAAGTTTCTTCATAAATTAACTATTTTTTAAAAATTAAACTTAATGCCTTTCGGCTATTTCTTGATTCATTTCTTTACTACTTTTTTCGTTACCACGCCCTTGTCCGTTTGTATCCGCACAAAATACACTCCTGTTGGCAAGTGCGAAATGTCAATTTCTTTCTGCTTTCTGCTTTCTGCTTTCTGCTCAAACACTTTTCTCCCCAAAACATCAAATATTTCAATCCCCGTAATTCGTAATTCGTGATGTGTAATTGTAAATTTCCCCTCCGTCGGATTCGGATATACCATAATATTACTATACGCATCTATTTCCTCAACCGCCGTAGCCACCCCCTCCCGCGTCAAATCATGGCAATAGATATCTACCAATGTCTCGCCATAGTCAGTATAGTATTCAAAACAAAGACGCGCATACCAACCCCATGGTTGTTGTGTTTCTATTGCTTTTCCTGTTACGATGTAAAAATCTCCGGCTTTTCGGTCTGTCATAAATGTCTTTGCTCCATCCCGCTGGTGCACCACCCGAAAATGATCACCCGTATCAGCGCTGAAAGAAACCTTATAGGATAAATCCGGAAACATTGAAGTAACATAAATCTCGCCTGCTTTTCCACCTCGGAATATACCAGGGAAAAAACCACTAACATTGCCAAAAACATACTCTTCACCTATAGGAATTACTATATAAGAATCAAACCAGTTGTCCGTATAATATATGGACCAGGGGTCGGTGGGATAACTTCCCCCTATCCCAAAGAACTCACAAGCATCAAATCCGTATTCACCATCAAATATATAACCTCTATCGCTTATTTTTTGCCATGTACTCCCATAATCCGTACTTCTGAAATCTCCTTTCTCTGGTCCCATATTTTGTGCCCTATAAATTAATCCTTCAAAATTAGATACATAATAACGATGTTGGTACTCCGGCTTATCCCTCAATTCCCAAGATTTCCCATAGTCATCACTAAACCATAGTCGGTTATTTTCTAAAGCCTGATATGTCATATACCAGTCGGCGATGTACACTACTCCGGGGGTGGCATCAGCCATGACGTAGTGTAATTGCATGGGCAGGTCATCTGCTGTGCCTGCATCGGGGGACTGATACTCCACGCTGTGGTTGATTTTGACCTTTTTGCCATTCTCGGTGATGTGGAGGAGGGCGTTATACAGGGTATCGCCCCAAACGCCGTAATTGCAGTACCAACTGGCTGACATGTACAATTCACCCTCTTCTGCGCCACGTGTGATAAAACGGCTTTGGGCGCTGATAGAGCCGCTGATGGCGACTAATGCTAATAATAAAAATACTCGTTTCATAATGATAAAGTTTTTAATGTTACATGGCGCAAAGGTACGAATTAATTGAAAGTTGAGAATTGAAAATTGAAAGTTTTTTTATCATATTCATCATTTAAATCATGTTAAAATCATAGTTCAGACAACGATTGATTACTTTTTCAGGAGGTGAGCCTTCAGCCCGACTTCCGAAACTTACCCACTCTTGAGCAGAGACCATCGTACTCAACAGTCCCGCTACGATTACAAAACATAAAAGTTTCTTCATAATTTAAATATTTTTACATTAAACTTATTGCCTTTCGGCTATTCTTTATTTCTTTACCACTTTTTTTGTTACTACTCCTTTGTCCGTCATTATACGAACAAAATACATTCCCGCCGGAAAATGGGAAATATCCAATTCTTTCTGCTTTCTGCTTTCTGCTTTCTGCGATAACACCTTTCTTCCCATCAAATCAAAGACCTCAACCTCCGTAATTCGCAATTCGTAATTTGTAATTGTTAGCCCCCCACTTGTCGGATTCGGGTATATTATAATATGGTCATTTGCCGCACCCATTTCTCCTACCGCCGTAACCACTCCTTCCCGTGTCAAATCATGGCAATAAATATCCACCAAAGTTTCGCCATAGTCGGTGTAGTGTTCAAAACAAAGGCGAGCATACCAACCCCAAGGCTTTTGTGTTTCTATTGCTTTTCCGGTTACAATGTAAAAATCTCCGGCTTTTCGGTCTGTCATAAAGGTTTTCGCTCCATCTCGCTGATGCACTATCCGAAAATTATGACCTGTATCGGAACTGAAAGAAACCTTATAGGATAAATCCGGAAACATAGAAGTAACATACACTTCACCGGGCAATCCGCCCCGAAATATCTCAGGAAAAAATCCGCTAACATTACCAAAAATAAAATCTTCTCCAATAGGAGTTACAGAATAAGTATTAAAACAATCATTAGTATAATATAAAGCCCATGGATCTGTAGGGTAACTTCCCGTTATTCCGAATAATTCCCGTTTTTCAAAATATGGTTCACTACGAGAGATATAGCCTTTTTCGTGTAACAGATCCCACGTATTAGCATAATCGTTACTTTCAAAAATTCCTTCCCATGCTCCTCCTCTATATATCAATCCCTCAAAATTAGACGCATAATAACGTCCTCTCCCTACCTGATTGTCTCTCAGCTCCCAAGATTTCCCATAGTCATCACTAAACCATAGACGGACGTTTTCTAATGATTGATATGTCATATACCAGTCGGCGATGTACACTACTCCGGGAGTGGCGTCAGCCATGACATAGTGTAATTGCATGGGCAGATCATCTGCTGTTCCGGCGTCGGGGGACTGGTACTCCATGCTGTGGTTGATTTCGACCTTTTTGCCATTCTCGGTGATGTGGAGGAGGGCGTTATACAGGGTATCGCCCCAAACACCATAATTGCAGTACCAATTGGCTGACATGTACAATTCACCCTCTTCTGCGCCACGGGTGATAAAACGGCTTTGGGCGCTCGCTGCAAAACCAAGCAGCAACGCTACAATTACTAAAAGTACTTTTTTTAACATAGCTTTTAAAATTTAATTAATAATTACATATATCTGCCTTTTGGCTATTTCTTTACTACTTTTCTCGTTACTACACCGTTTTCCGTTTGTATCCACACAAAATACATTCCTGTCGGCAAAAGGGAAATATCAATGGTTGTCGTTGGTTGTTGTTGTAGAGACGCACGGCCGTGCGTCTCTACGGGCACGGTCAATACATTCCTGCCCATCAAATCAAAAACATCAATATTTCGTACAGACGCATAATTATGCGTCTCTACATAGAATATCCCATCCGTCGGATTCGGATATATTATAATATGGCCATTTGCCACATCCATTTCTCCTACCGCCGTAACCACCCCTTCCCGCGTCAAATCATGGCAATAAATATCTACCAGCGTTTCGCCGTAGTCAGTATAGTATTCAAAACAAAGGCGAGCATACCATCCCCAAGGCTCTTGCGTTTCTATTGCTTTTCCGGTTACGATGTAAAAATCTCCGGCTTTTCGATCTGTCATAAATGTCTTTGCTCCATCCCGTTGATGCACTACCCGAAAATTATAGCCCGTATCGGCACTAAAAGATACTTTGAAAGTATTATCCGGAAATCCGGATGTAATATAAACTTCGCCAAGCAATCCACCGCGGAATACATCAGGAAAAAGACCAGAAACTTGTCCAAACATGTATTGACTGTCTATAGACATTTGCGTGTATGTTTTAAAATCATTATATGTATGCGTAAGCTTTCCTTGATATGGATTCATTGCTCCCGCGCTAAAGACTTCTCCCAATAACAAGCCTGGGTCACATGGTACCCAATAGCTTATTCCTTCTTCTTTAAAAAAATCCAACGCAAAATTTACACTTTTATACACTCCTCCTCCTCCTCTATATATAACACCCTCATTATTAGTTGAATAATAATAGCTTCGCCCAATTTGATTATCCCTCAGTTCCCAATTTTTCCCATAGTCATCGCTAAACCAAAGTCGAGTATTTTCCATGGCTTGATAAGTCATATACCAGTCGGCGATGTATAATACTCCGGGAGTAGCGTCAGCCATGACGTAGTGTAGTTGCATGGGCAGGTCATCTGCTGTGCCTGCATCGGGGGACTGATACTCCACGCTGTGGTTGATTTCGACCTTTTTGCCATTTTCAGTGATGTGGAGGAGGGCGTTATACAGGGTATCGCCCCAAATGCCATAATTGCAATACCAAGTGGCTGACATGTATAATTCACCCTCTTCGGCGCCACGGGTGATAAAACGGCTTTGGGCGCTCGCTGCAAAACCAAGCAGCAACGCGACAATTACTAAAAGTACTTTTTTTAACATAGCTTTTAAAATTTAATTAATAATTACATATATCTGCCTTTTGGCTATTTCTTCACTACTTTTCTCGTTATCACACCCCTATCTGTTATTAACTGCACAAAATACATCCCCACCGGTAAATGCGAAATATCCAATTCATTCTGCTTTCTGTTTTCTGCTTTCTGCAATAACACCTTTCTTCCCATAATATCCCATATTGCGATTTCATCCATTTGTAACTCGTAACTCGCAACTCGTAACTCCCTCTCTATCGGGTTCGGATATATTATAATATGGCCATTTGCCTCCTCCATCTCCTCAACCGCCGTAACCACTCCATCCCGTGTCAAATCATGGCAATCGGTGCCTGCTAATGTTTCCCCATAGTCGGTATAATGTTCAATACAAACGCGAGTGTACCAACCCCAAGGTTGCTCTGTTGCTATTGTTCGTTGGGATACAATATAAAAATCCCCTGCTTTCCTGTCGCTCATAAAATCTCTATAGCCATCCCGCTGATATACGATTCGAAAATTATAGCCCGTATCAGCGCTAAAAGATACTTTGAAAACATTATTAGGGAATCCAGATGTTACATACATCTCTCCGGGCAACCCGCCTCGAAATACATTAGGTGCCCAACCACCTATTTTACCATAAACATACTCTTCTCCTATAGGGATTACCGTATAGGTATCAAAACAATCATTGGTATAATATAAAGACCATGGATCGGTAGGGTAACTTCCCGATATTCCAAATAATTCACACTCTTTAAAGTACGGTTCACTACGAGAGATATAGCCTTTTTCATGTAATAGAGTCCACGTATTAGCATAATCACTACTTTTAGAAATTCCATTCCATTCCCCTCCTCTATACATCAATCCTTCAAAATTAGACACATAATAACGATTTTGACCAATATTTTTATCCCTCATCTCCCAAGATTTCCCATAGTCATCGCTAAACCAAAGTCGGGTGTATGGATACACTTCCGTGTCATAACACCAGTCGACATTGTATAATACACCGGGTGTAGCGTCGGCGATGACATGGTATATCTGCATGGGCAGAGAATCTGCTATACCGGAATCGGGGGGACGAGACTCTACGCTGTGGTTTATTGCTACCTTTTTGCCGTTTTCGGTGATGTGGAGGATAGCGTCGTACACGGTATCACCCCAAAAACCGTAATCGCAATACCAGTGTACCGACATGTACAATTCACCTTCCTCTGCACCACGGGTGATATAACGCTCTTGGGCGGTGATGGAGCCGCTGATGGCGGCTAATACTGTTAAAAAAAATACAACTCGTTTCATAATGATAAATTTTTAATGTTACATGGCGCAAAGGTACGAATTAATTGAAAGTTGAAAATTGAAAATTGAAAGTTTTTTTATCATATTCATCATTTAAATCATGTTAAAATCATAGTTCAGACAACTTGACACTGAGGCATGGATAAGCGTTTATAACTGCCTGATGCCTCACTTCTTGATTCTACGTACATTCCGGACAGTGAGACGGTGAACGACACCTCTTGATTGTCGGACTGACCGATTATTACCTCGGGAGGCGAGCCAATGCTTTTGCTCCCAAAAGAGATCCACTCTTGAGCGTTTGCTGCAAAACTAAGCAGCCCCGCTACAACTGAAAAAAATACAAATTTCTTCATAATTAATAAAAATTTAATGATACTTTATTATATTGCTTTATAGTTTTTTATTTACTGTTTGATGACTTTTTTTGTAACATTTCCCGTTTCGGCTATTATCCGTACAAAGTATATTCCCGACGGTAGATATGAAATATCCAATGCTTGCTGCTTTTGGGCATTGAGCAAAGTCGAAATGCTGCCTTCTGCCTTCTGCGATAACACTTTCCTCCCCATCAAATCAAATATTTCAACCCTCTCCACTCTCAACTCTCCACTCTCCACTCTCACCTCTCCCCCTGTCGGATTCGGATATACCATAATATGGTCATTTCCTGCTGTCATTTCATCCACCGCCGTTACCACCCCATCCCGTGTCAAATCATGGCAATAAGTGCCAGCTAATATTTCCCCGTAGTCGGTATAGTGGTCGACACATATCCTTAAATACCATCCCCAAGGTTGTTCTGTTGCTATTGCCTGTTGGGTTACGATATAAAAATCTCCGGCTTTTCGGTCACTCATGAAATCTCTATAACTTTCTCGCAGGTGCACTACCCGAAAATTATAGCCCGTATCAGCACTAAAGGATACCTTATAAATATTATTCGGAAATCTGGATGTAACATAAACCTCTCCGGGCAGTCCGCCTCGAAATACATCTGGACCAGCATAAACATATTGGCTGTCTATAGATACTTGCGTATATGTTTTATAAAAATCATAGGTATGTAATAATCTTCCTTTATATGGTTCGTAAGAACCACAACTAAAAGCTTCTTCATCTTGCAAACCCGGTTCACTTCCTGCAGAACCAATCTCTGTTTTAAGAAAACTTGTCCCATAATCATCACTTTTACATACCCCTTCCCATCCTCCTCGGTAAATTAATCCTTCAACATTGGCAACAAAATAAGCATTGTTCCCAATCTGCTTATCTCTCAATTCCCAAGATGTTCCATAATCATCGCTAAACCAAAGTCGGGTATATGGATACACTTCCGTGTCATAACACCAGTCAACATTGTATAATACGCCGGGGGTGGCATCGGCGATGACATGGTATATCTGCATGGGCAGAGAATCTGCTATACCGGAATCAGGGGGACGAGACTCTACGCTGTGGTTTATTGCTACCTTTTTGCCATTTTCGGTGATGTGGAGGATGGCGTCGTACACGGTATCACCCCAAAAACCATAATCGCAATACCAGTGTACCGACATGAACAATTCACCTTCTTCTGCACCACGGGTGATATAACGCTCTTGGGCGGTGATGGAGCCGCTGATGGCGGCTAATACTAATAATAAAAATACTCGTTTCATAATGATAAACTTTTTAATGTTACATGGCGCAAAGGTACGAATTAATTGAAAGTTGAAAATTGAAAATTGGGGGATTTTTTTATGTTTTTTCAATCATGTTCATCATTTCAATCACGTTAAAATCATAGTTCAGACAGCAATTAGTGCAAATTCGTGTCATTAGTGGCAATATTTTCAAAAAAGTTTGCAAACATAAATAAAAAAGTTATATCTTTGCAAAAAAAATTATAAACTTAAAAATTGAATGACATGAAAAAAGTAGCCTTTTTATTAGTATGTGTGCTATGTGGTTTGAAATGCTTAGTAGCCAATCCTGTACCGGTTCCATCCGTGTATATCAATGAAATCATGTTTGATTCCGAAAAAGGGTGGATGTTGGAATTATTGTGTTATGGAGAAGAACCATCTCCTATTGTAAAAATGACTGTTTTCTCGTCTTCCGGAAGCGCCGAATCAAAATATTTGCCTGTTGGGAATGGCGAAAAGGATGAGTGGTCTCAACTTTTTGTTTTGACTCGCGATAGCATGGAATCAAACTTGGATATCAATCCTTTGGGGGACGAAATAACCGTAGTTATTGAATTTTTGCGTACATATAAGGAGGAACCGGAATATTTTGATGATGTTTTAATATTCGGGGATTTTTCAAGTTCTCGGATTGCAGCACCTTTAGATGGTCAATCAATTGGATATAACGGACTTAGATACTGTGAATGTGACGTTCATTATTATGCGAAGACAAACGAACCAACCCTCGGAGAATATAACAGTATATCGAAAATGTACGGAACATTGACGGGAAAAATTTATGATAAAGACAACCAATTGGTGCACTCAAATGATCTTATGACATTCGCCCGTTTTTATAGTATTTATTCGCCTGTTCCTATTGAAGATGGGTCATATTCAATTCAAGTCCTTGCCAACCGTCTTAATAGAGACTATGTATATATTTCGGATAAAAAAATAAAAATCAAACCTTTCACCATTGACATAGAACCCGACTCCATCATGGAACAGGATATTTACCTCTTGGAAGATTACACCGGCATTGCCGAAGCGCCCGCCGTGCCCGATTTCCCTATTCGCATATACCCCAACCCATTGTCCGGCGGACAGGCGTTGCGATACGAAGTCGGAACGCCGGTGAAATCCTTAGAGTGCCGGATGGAACTCGTCTCAATGGACGGACGGACGATGTTCGAGAGCAAAATCACCGACCATACCGGCACCATCAACCTGCCTCAATCCCTGCCGAACGGGATGTACATCGTGAACTTTAAACTCAACAACAAAATACACTACTCCACCCGCTTAATCATCGGACAGTGATGCGACGGTTTTTTGTTATTTGCGTTTTATCCACACTTCCTTTCTCTCTTTTCGGTCAGCGGGAGGTGTCGTTTATTGAGGAATATAACATCGCCTATACGCAAACTTTGCTGAAAAACAATGTGTACATCCTCCGCTCCACCCAGGCATGGGGAAAACCGTTGCAAAAAGCGCAATACTCTCTCACTGTTCACGATTCCTTATCCATCGAAAACTTCTCCTACCCGCCTGATTCGCAAGAAGATAATGTTTATCACTGGGAGAAATACGACTTTCTACCGACGGAGGATTTTGAGGTAAAGATTGGTAATTGAACTGTTTTTTCATGTTTTCGGGTTCATTGTCTGAACAGTGATTTTAGTATGGGATTGGTTTCTTGTAGCATCGTTTCCGTTTATGCTGCACGTGATCCCATGATTTCCAGCCTTGTATGGCGACGTGGTTGCTTTCTTGCATGCCGGTGGTCTCTATCCATTTCACGCCGTTGTCGATGTAACTTTGGTAGAGTTCGGATATCAACAGGGCGAGGAGTCCCTGATTGAGATATTCGGGGAGTATGCCGGTGAGCAGCAGGTCGGCTTCGACGGGGTTGTTGATGGCTTTTTGGAGGTGGATGAATCCGAATGGGAAGAGTTTGCCGTTGGCTTTTTGCAGTGCTTTGGAGAGCGATGGGGCGCTGATGACAAATCCGCCGACGTCGCCCTCGCGGGTTAAAACGAGTTTCACGTATTTCGGATTCAAGATGGGCATGAACTTGTCTAAGATGAACTTCGACATTTTGTCGTTAAAGTGAAACGTGCTGAACAGTTTGTCGAATGCCTGGTTGAAGATGGCAAAGACTTTGTCGGAATATGCCATGATTTCCTGCTTTGTCTTAAAGTTAATAACTTGAAAACCATTGCGTTGCTTTACGATTTCGGAGACGCGCTTCACCTTGTCGGGAATGACTTCGGGAAGCGTGATACGAAATTCCAACCAGTCTTCCTCTTTTTGGTATCCTAACCGTTCCAAATGACGATGATAATATTCGTGATGGTATTCCGACGCCATAGAGGGAATTTCGTCGAAGCCTTCTACCAGAACACCTTGATGATCCAAGTTGGAAAATCCCAAAGGACCGTGAACGCCCGCCATCTTTTTTGCCCGTATCCACGTTTCCGCCGTTTCCATCAGCGCGTCCACAACTTCTTCATCGTCAACAGATTCAAAGCGGGTAAACCGTCCCATCCGTTCATCCATCTTTTGATTGGACAGATGGTTGATGATGGCGCCGATGCGACCGACGACCTTTCCGTTTTTCTCCGCCAGCCAAAAGGCGGCGTCGCAAAACTCAAACGCCGGATTGTGTTCCGGCATCAACATTTTCAACTCGCCGGACTTCAAAGGCGGCACCCAATACGGATTTCCCTTATACAACCGGAACGGCAACGCCACAAAGGCTTTTCTATCAGCATTATTTCTGACTTCTCGAATATGAATAGACATAAAATCAATATTAATCTGCAAAAGTACACGAAATTTCCGAATTACATTCTTAACTTTGTTTTTCGGGTGCATTTCAAAGACTATGTTTCACATCTCGCCGTCTCACGTTTCACAATCTTATACCCTATTGCCGCCACAATGATGCTCATAAACGGACTGATAATGTTAAAGATACAATACGGCAGATAGACTAACGTGGGAACGCCCAGCACCGTCGCCTGCGTCATGCCGCAACTCGACCACGGAATCAGTACCGACGTAACGGTAACGGAATCTTCCGTAGAACGGCTCAGCAACCGGCTTTCAAAGCCTCGTTGCTTGTAAACATCTTTAAACATCTCACCGTTAAGGAGAATGGCGACATATTGGTCTGCCAGGCACACATTCAACGTAAACCCCGACGCCACCGCCGCCGTTACTACGCTGACTCGTCCTTTCATAAAACGTAGAAACAGCGCCGTGATTCTGCCGATCATGCCGCCTGCCGTCATCACACCACCGAAACACATAGCGCAGATAATCAGCCATACCGTGTTCAACATTCCTGCCATGCCACGGGTAGAGACCAACTCGTTGAGTGCGGCGTGTCCTGTCTTTATATGTGTGCTTCCGAAGAAAGAGAGCAACACGCCTTTGATCTTGGCAACGTTCCCTCCGTGCGTTAGACCCGATATTTCTTGTAAGAGATGCGGTTGAAAAATAAGCGCACAACATCCTGCCAGCAGCGACGAGATAAACAAAACCGCTACGGGCGGCATTTTTTTAGCAATCATAATCCCCGTTGCAACGGGGACAAGCAAAAGCCAGGGCGTTATCGTGAAGTTGCTTTGCAGGGCGTTGGAAAAGTCGGCTATCTGCGACACGTCGGGGACGGTGCGGGTATATCCTGCGATGGTGAAGACAATCAAGGCAATCGTAACGGAGGGAACGGTAGTAAACAGCATATACTTGACATGGGTCATCAAAGGCGTTTCGGTAACGGAAGCCGCCAGGACGGTGGTGTCGGAGAGCGGCGAGATTTTATCTCCGAAGTAAGCGCCTGAGATAATGGCGCCGGCGATCCATCCCGTCTTAAATCCCTGTATCTCGCCAATTCCTATCAAGGCGACGCCTACTGTGGCTATCGTTGTCCATGAACTGCCCGTTATCAACGAAACGCCGCAACATAACACACAACACGCCACCAGAAAAAATCCGGACGACATCATCTTCAATCCATAATAGATCAGGGACGGGACGATGCCGCTCACCATCCAACTGCCTGCTAATGAGCCTATCAACAGCAAAATCAAAATCGAAGGGGCAATGCCGGAGAAATTCTGTTTGATACGGTTTTCGATGGCTCCCCATCCCACCCGACAGTACAAAATCGCAATCAGAGCAGCGATAGCCGTAGCCGTCAGCAAGACGACCTGTATGGCGCCGTTCAGAGCATCATCCCGAAATATCAGAATGACAGCCAGCAACATAGCCATCAAAATCGCCACCGTGAGCAGCGACAGAAAAAGAGATGGAGGACGGAGTTGTTTATTTTTCATTACGTTCTAAATCGCTTTTTTACACAAGTGCAAAGTTACACAATATTTTGTTTTGGAAAAGTTCATGCTTTTACAAAACGGATTCAGGAAGTCTATCCCCAAAATAGCGTCAATGGGCGGTATGTTCACTGATTGGTAAGAACGGTTTATTTTGTTCATTTTCATAGCGTTAAACGTGATTTCCCAATGTGGGACGTCGTTGGCGCCGGCGTTGCCAAAGACTATCGTCATCGGTCGGGTGGCGTTGACGATGTCGTCGGGGGAGATGCCGATGGAGGGTCCGTTGTTGATTTCCCAGTCGGTGGAGATGTCGGGAAACAACGTATTTGCAACGGGCATGTCCAACAGCGTTTGGGATGCTCCCGTGTCTAAGAGCAGTCGCAACGGTTTGTCGTTCAGAATGAGTGAGATGGTGAAAAAACTGTCGCCCTCGAGACGGAGCGGATGCGTTTGCTGTGCGTTGTGCAGGGTGAGTTGTCGTTTTTCAAAGTCAATCTTTGCCTTCAGCCGTTGCAACAAATCGCAGCCGAAGATGCCGTCAACAGGGGAAAATCCCAGCGACGATAGCGATTGGTTGATGTTCGACAAGTCGGTTTTGAGCAACATGACGTCGGCAAGGTTTATGCCGGAGAGTTCCACCCTGTTCAACGTCGCCGCCCACACCGCAAAGCCGCTTTCCATGCCGATTGTCGAAATCGGGACGGGTTTTTTCGGGGCTTCTTCGAAAAAATCCGCACTCAGGAAACTCTGCGACGCTCCGCAGTCTATCAAGGCGTTATAGGCGCTGTCGCCATGGAAAAAGGTGATGAAGGAATGATAGCCGTAACCATCAATTCTCGTCAATCGGAATGGGTAGGTAATAGACATTGAATAGGGTTTAAATTAAAATGCAAAGGTACGGTTTTTTTGAAATGTAATATTTCGTAAACAAAAAAAAATTACCTTTGCAAAAAGTTATTCTTTAAAGATACGAAATAATAAATAATTAAAAAATAGGAAGTTATGAAAGTAATTTTTACAAAAATTTGGAAGCGATCTTTAGTCGTATTGAGTTTAGTAAGTTGGAGCATTTTGTTGTATGCTGTTCCGGCGGTTCCTTATCCTGTTACTTTTACCCAGCCTGACGGCGAGGAAGTAACGGTTAGAATTAAAGGCGATGAGCGTATTCACTGGCACGAATCCATGGATGAATACACGCTGTTGTTCAACAAGAGTGGTTATTTGACGTATGCGGTATTGGATGAGGATGGCAATTTGCAGCCGTCCGATTACATTGTTACGGATGTTGAAAAACGGGGGAAATCTGTCGGTTCGTTTTTAAGCACCCTTGACAAGAAATTGTTTTACAGCGATGAGCAAAAGCAGTTGATGTTGAAAGTGTGGGAGATAGAGGATGAATATGCGACAAGAGGCGATAGAGCCGTCGCAGGCACCTATAAGACGCTGTGCGCCTTTGTGCAGTTTCCGGATAAATCTTTTACACTACAGATGAGCGCGTTTGAAAACTTGATGAATCAGGTGGGATATACGGGAAACGGCACCGGCAGTGTTCGTGATTTTTTTAGAGAATCGTCCTACGGTCAGTTTGATTTAGTCATAACGTTGTGTGGTGTTTATACGGCGCCGCAGAATGAATCATATTATTCGGCTAATAATGATGATAAGTGTCGTGAACTCGCACAATGGTTAGCAAATCAGGTTGCGGAAGAGCCGGACATTAATTTTATTGATTATGACAGCAATGGCGATAACGCTGTTGACGGTTTCCATTTTATTTTTGCAGGGCGAGGTCGGGAAGCCGGCGGGGGCTCCAGCGCGATATGGTCGCATAAGTGGGGATTTTCTCCGCCTGTTTATCAAAACGGGAAATACATCAATGTTTACTCCTGTTCTCCGGAACTGTATTACAGTAATATTACTACCATTGGTGTTATTTGTCATGAGATGACACATGCTTTCGGCGCTCCCGACTTTTACGATACTGATTATGAAGACGACGGTGAATATATTGGTACCGGTCAATGGGACATCATGGCGAACGGCAGTTGGAATGAGAGCGGAAATCGTCCTCCGCATCACAATACGTACACGAAGGTACAATTTGGTTGGGTTACGCCCATCATATTAAATTCACCGGTAACCATCACCGCTATGCCCAACTCGGCGGAGAATGCCGTTGCATACCAAATCAACACGGGCAACGGTACTGAGCACTATTTATTATCGAATCGCCAACAGGTCAAATTCGACGCCGCTATACCGGGGAACGGACTGCTCATTTATCATGTCCATAACAATGTCGGGACGTCGTGTATTAACTGCACGCACCCACAGAGGATGTATCCGGTATGCGCCAGTTCGACAACGGCAATTCCGGGATCCGGAAATCCTACAACCAATTACGGAAGCATCAACACATCCGGATGCACTTTCGGAAACAGCAGCCGAACTACTTTCGACGGCACTTCGACGCCGAGGATGTTTCACTGGACTAATACCGTGATATCGGACAAGCCTCTCACCGAAATAACCAACAATACCGGCAACAAGACGGTTTCGTTCAAGTTTATGGGCGGCGGCGCCAATTTTGTCATCAGCGCTTCTGCGACTTCGGGCGGGACGCTCACCCCCTCAGGAGATGTTTGGGTTAACACCGGAAGCAATCCGGCGTTTACCTTTACGCCCGATGCAGGAAAAGTCATTGAGAATGTTTTGGTTGACGGTGTGAATGATCCGACCGCCGTTAGTTCGGGAAGTTATACCTTTAACAACGTTCAGACTAACCATACGCTACACGTCGTTTTTGGCTGTTCGGCGCAAAGTTTGCCCATAGAAGAGAGTTTTGACGCTACCACTTTTCCGCCCGACTGCTGGGTCAGCGAATCGGCAGACGCTGCACCGTGGAAAAGGGTTACCGCCTCTGCTACGGGGAACCCAACAGGGATTAATCCTCATTCAGGCGTTGGTACCGGCATGCTTCACTACGATTGCTGGAACTACACCGCGGGAAAAACAGGTTTGTTGATTACTCCTAAAATAGCCACAAACGACCATAACAGTAAACTTACATTTTGGATGTACAGAGACGAGCAAGGGCAGTATGCAGGGAATGCGGACAAAGTTAACATATACTTGAGTTCCACGCCAAATAAATCAGGCACTGCTATTTTTACCGTTAACAGATACAGGCTGGCGGATCCTTTGGAGAGCGCTAGCGGATGGCATCAATACACCGTTGACCTGCCCACCGCCTCCATGAGCGCCGCTTATGTGGTTTTTGAAGGAGTCAGCGCCTATGGCAATAATATCTACCTCGACGACGTAAAAGTTGAAATAATAACACCCGAATTAACCGTTAGTCCCACTTCCCTGACTTTCACCGATATACTCGCCGGAACGACCTCCTCGTCGCAGTCCATTACCGTTTCAGGAGCGAATTTAACCGGAAATATTACATGGAGCAAAGGCGGGGCAGACCAGACAGTGTTTGACATTACGCCGACGTCGTTGGGTACTTCCGGCGGCACGTTTGATGTAACGTTCACACCTCCGACAGCAGGGAGTTTCAGCGCCACGCTTACCATCATCAGCGCGGGGGCGGCGGATAAAACGGTAACACTGAGTGGTACGGGAGTGCCAGAATTTATCTGGAAAGACTATTTTGAATATACGCCGGGGACGTTGCTCACCAACAACGGCTGGACTGCTCACAGCGGCGGCGGAACTAATGCGATAACCGTTTCTACCGGTGCGCTTTCCTATTTGGATTATGAGCCGTCCGGCGTTGGAAATAAAGTAACGCTGACCACTTCCGGCGAAGACGTAAATTATTCATTTCCAAGTAATGTAACATCAGGAACTTTGTATGCGGCGTTTATGGTCAATCTGACCTCCGCACAATCCGGCGATTATTTTGCCCATTTTTCAACTTCATCGGACAGTTTTTTTGGAAGGGTCTTTGCAAAATCTAATGGCGGCGGATACCAATTAGGAATTGCAAAATCGGCTTCAAACGGAGAATATGCTGCTCCAATATTAACTTACGGAACGACTTATTTGGTGGTGATGAAATATGAAATTGTTTCGGGAGCCACTAATGACGTTGTTTCATTATTTATAAACCCTGTGGTTGGGAATCCCGAACCCGTTACGCCGGCGGTAACCGTTACGGAAGCCACCGCAGATCCGGCAATGATTGCCAAATTTGCACTCCGGCAAGGGACAAATACAAACACTCCCGCATTAGCCTTAGACGGCATTCGCGTAGCAAGAACATGGGACGAGGCTGTGAAATATCAGGAAACGCCCACGTTCACCGTATTCTTTGACGCCGGCACAGGCACCAGCGATCCCTCTCTTACCGAATCGGGACCGGGCGCAGGTATCGTCCTGCCCGTCGCTGCGCCGGATGCGCTGTGTCAATCAGCGGGTTATATCTTTGCCGGCTGGACTACCGAGCAGATAACAATAGAAACGAATACACCGCCCAACCCACTATATCAACCAAATACGACTTACCATCCGCAAGCAGCAGATGAGACGTTGTATGCGGTGTATGAGATAACGGAAGGCGCCGGTAGCGAAACGATAACTATTGATATTACCAGTGCAGGTGGCACTGCTAATCTTGGCACTAATGGTTATAATGGCGGGATTGAAAAAATTTGGGATCAAAGCGGTGTTGACTTTGGCGGCAAGGCAATCACAGGAAACCCAAATAATTTTCCATCCGGCGCATCTGCGGGAATTTACATACAAGCGCAAGCCGCTAATGGGGTGATTTACAATACATCTGCTTTACCGGGTAAAATAATAAGCATTACCACAAATCAAAGTGGAACTGTACTCTCTTCTTGTTCCGGCGGAACAGCAAGGTTGGTAAATTCTACCGCCGGCGATTATGACGTTACAGGAGGAACCCAAATAGGAACAACAAGCGCTACCGGCTGGACAAGTACCGACTTTGCTGCTACCGACTACAACTTTTTTGCGATTAAAAGAGGGACAAGCGGCGCTGCGTATTTTTCAAGTATCGTTATTGAATATTCTACTGCCACCACCACCTACAACTCCATTCCCGAATGTGAACCGGAAGTTCGTTACACCGTTACTTTCGTTGCCGGTTCCGGCGAGTGCGATGTGGAAACTCTCACCGAGACAAGCGAAGGCGCAGGCATCACGCTGCCCGAAGCCACCGCTTCCGAATATTGCCAAATCCGCGGCTACAGTTTTGCCGGATGGTCGGAAACAGAGATTGATGTGGAACAGACTGCCACGCCGGACCTGCTTGCTGCCGGAGAGATTTACCTGCCGGAAGACGACGTCAACCTCTATGCCGTCTATGTGAAAGGTCGCACATTCAAACAGATAACCACGTTAGATGATTTCGACTATGACGCGCAGTATGCTATTGTGGCACAGCGTTTCTCCACCCCGTTCCCGACGTATGCCTTAGCCGAAAGTCCGGTGGGCGCTACCAACTATGTGGGCGCCTATCCGCTGACAAGCGGCACGCTGACCGGCTCCAATAACAATCTGACGTTGAAATATAATGAAGATATTCCTATCTGGAAATTTACGGGCGACATCACTACCGGTATTACCATCTCCGATGATGCACAAACTTTGTATGCAGCCAATCCCGGCGCTTCCTACATCGTTACCGTTCCTAATGGCGGCAACAGTTCGCTCTTTACGCTACGCGCCGCCACTTCTTCCGACGTCATGGGCAAAGATAACCCGAACCCGTCCAATCGCTTTGTATTTAACATCAATGGCAGTAACCGAATGTTATACATGAATACCGGTCTCAATCCTCCGGCGTTCAGACTTTATCCATCTGCGCCCACTGTAGCACGTTTTCGTGCGCTGTACCTGTTCCAAAGGATGGATACGGTCTATCAGTCGAATCCGGTTTGTCCGGAGCCTTTGCCGATGATTGCGGCGCTCCCGCCGGTGATAGACTTCGGCGACGTGATTCTGAACGATCCCGCCACTCCGCAAGAGGTCATCGTTACCACCGAATACCTGAAAGCCGATATGGTTATCTCGTTTAGCGGAGACGGCGATATTACCTACACCACTCCCACCTGGCACGTCCGCAACGGCGGCGAGATAGTAATCAGTTACACGCCCACCACCCTCGGCGACCATACCGCCACCATTACCATCATCAGCGGAGACGCCGAAAGCCATATAGTGATTTTCGGAACAGGCGTTCTGGCGCCACCCGTGGCAACAACGGCAACCAATGTGATATGCGATGCGTTTACGGCAAACTGGAACACGGTAGCCGATGCGGATGAGTATGAGGTGAGCGTTTATACGAAAGTTCTAAATGAAAATCTGATACAGAATCCGGGATTTGAAGACGGCAATGTGAGCCATTGGACGTTTGAATCCGGAATGAACCAAGTAGCCTCTACCGACCATGCTCATACAGGAAATTATTCGCTATATACAACGGTTACTGCAACTAGAAATTTATCACAGACCATCACCGTCGTTCCGGAAGAAGAATATACGTTGAGTTTCTGGTATTACATAGACCCCACAGCAGCCGGAGTCGGATTCCGGGTATGGACAACAGTAGGAGCGGCTATTCAGTTACCGACTGCTAGCACTTATTATAATATAAAAGGCTCGTGGCAAAAAGTGGAAACCACATTTGTTCCGGATGCTACAAGTTTGGTTTTCAATGTACGTGTATATAATGGCGCTAAACTCTATTTGGATGATTTCGACATCAGCATTATAAAAGATGATATAGTACCACTATCCGGCTCGCCGTTTACCACATCGGATAATTTTTACCATGTAACCGGCTTAACTCCCGAAACCACCTACTACTACACCGTCAAGGCGATGAGCGACGAGCATCTCTCCGACGCTTCCAACGAGATTGAGGTAACAACACCCCAAAGAGCCATCCTGACCGCCGACGAGACAACCTTGGCTTTCGGCGAGGTTTACATCGGAGAGACTTCTGCAGCGCAAACCATCACCGTATCAGGAAGTTATTTGACGGGAACTATTTCTTATAACATTGAAGGAACCGATGCAGGCTCATTCGGCGTTACGGAAAATGTCTGGACAAACGCCACCGGCGGAACGCTCGACATCACCTTCACTCCCGCCGCCGAAGGCGCTCACGCCGCTACCTTAGTCATCAGCAGCGAATGTGCGGATGATGTGGAAATACCGTTGAGCGGCACAGGCGTTGAAGAGCCGACTGCTCCCATCTCCTGCGACGCCAACGGCATCCTCTACGTTGACCACACCAAAAACGGCAACGGCTCCTCATGGGCAAACGCCTATCCAAACTTAGCCGACCCGCTCCTCTTCGCCGCCAAACAACGCTCCGGCGCCATTGACGTGGCGGAAACCGACACCATCCGCGCCATCTACGTAGCAGAAGGAACATACAATCCAATGTACACCGCTGCCGGTTATCATTTCGGCAACAAAAACTTCCCCGAAGCCGACGAGGGACGCGATAACGCCTTCGTCCTTGTAGAAGGCGTGGAAATATATGGCGGTTTCGTACCGTCCGAAATTCCGGCAGACGTTACCGGCAATGTCGGACCACGCGCCAACAATTACGATGACCCGCCCGACGGTATCTATGTCTCGCCGGATGGGAACGACCTTACGGCAGACGGTTCTATTGACAATCCTTACAAGAGCATCAACACCGCCTTGAACTCCGCCATCAGCAAGGCTTTACCCGGCGCCACCATCATCCTGCGCGGCGGTACCTATCAGGAAGGACGCGATGTTCGCGTTCGCATGTCGAATGTAACCATAAAATCGGCAAAAGGCGAATGGGCAATTATTGACCTGACTACCCCCGATTCGGGACATGATGAAGATTCAGCCGTTGAGTTCTATGCGGAAGATGACTTGAACGGTGGTATTGTACAAAACTGTAAACTGCAATGCGTAGAAGTTGTAGGAGGATTTTATGCGGTTAGTTTTGACACCCAATGGGATTGGTATCTGCCTCCGGATCCGCACGGTCTCGGCGCGTCCAACATCATCATTGAGGATTGTATTCTGCATCATTCCGCCAACGATGTAGTGAAAGTGAAACCCGGTTGTGAAAACATTACCATTCGTTATAATGAAATCCATAATTCCGGACAGGCGTATGCCGATGACCCGAAATATTATACAGGCGAACGTAATTCCGAAGGCATTGATAATGTCAACGGCGCCAATATGCACGTCCACAATAACTATATCCACGATATTTGCAGCACCGGCGTTTACGCCAAAGGCGGCGCAACCAATGCCATCATTGAAAATAATATTGTTGAACGCGCTTACGGAGCAGGAATCCAACTCGGTTTCGATACCAGTCCGCAGTATTTTGACACCGACGAGAATCCGTTATATTACGAAAATATCGGAGGCATTGTACGCAATAACCTGATTATTGATATCGGTTGGGAAGGCATCGGTCTGTATGCTTCCATGGATACCGAGGTTTACAACAATACGATAGTCAACGCGGAGGTTACTCATGGCGTCGGAAACTATAACAGCCCGATCTACTTTGGCGTTGCAACACAGGACTGGGATAATCCTGCCGGCTGTCCTCCGAACATCAATCCCAATATTCACCATAATATTGTAAGCCAGCCCTCTACCTATAACCATCAGATGGTAGATATTCGTTATGTTCCGGTAGGTAACGTTTACCCGTCCAGAGACATTTCCGGCTTAGACGGCAACCCGATGATGAACAATAACTGTTATTACGTCGCCGGCAAAAGCGCCTCCTTTACCGATAACCGTCCGCCGGCAGCAAATAATATGACCCTCGCCGCATGGAAAACCCACATCAGCAGCGACGCCGGCTCCATCGAAGTTGACCCCGCCTTAGACGCTAACTATATGCCCACCAACGCACTATGCGAAGGAATGGGATTAACATACCCCTTAACCGTAGGTCAGGCAGGTAGCGTAACAACGGATAATTATCCGCCTCTGCCATTCGGCGAAACCGGACGCAACGGCGTTACCATCCTCTCCGGAGATATTGATGAAGATGGAACTTTGACCGGAAATTGCTACCATGTTGTCATCGGCATGGGTATTCCCCAAAGCAGCAACACCGTGATAGATGGATTTACCATTAACGGAGGAAATGCAAACGATAACGGCAATATTTATGTCAATGGGACAATGATTAATAAAAATTCCGGCGGCGGAATGCGTAATAATAATTCTTCACCCACGCTTACTAATGTAACCATTAACGGGAACCGCGCAACCTACGGCGGCGGAATGTATAATCAGTCTTATTCTTCGCCTACGCTTATCAATGTAACTATTAGCGGAAACAGCATACAAAATCTCGGCGGCGGCGGCGGAATGTATAATACTTCTTCTTCGCCCACGCTTACCAATGTAATCATTAGCGAAAACAGCGCATACGAGGGCGGCGGAATGTATAATAATAATAATTCGTCTCCCTCACTCACCAATGTAACTATTAGTGAGAACAGCGGCGGCACCGGCAACGGTGGCGGAATGTATAATTATTCTTCTTCGCCCACGCTCACCAATGTAACTATTAGCGATAACAGTAGCGGTAACTGCGGCGGAATGTATAATTACTCTTCTTCGCCCACACTCACCAATGTAACCATTAGTGGAAACAGCGCATCATCCGTCGGCGGCGGAATGTATAATCAGTCTTATTCTTCGCCCACGCTCACCAATGTAACCATTAGCGGAAACAGCAGCGGCAGCACTGGTGGCGGAATGTCTAATACCATTTCTTCATCGCCCACGCTCACCAATGTAACTATTAGCGGAAACAGCGCAGCCAGTAGCGGCGGCGGAATGCATAATGTCGCTTCTTCGCCCACGCTCATCAATGTAACCATTAGCGGAAACCGAACTACCGGTAGCAGTAGTTCCGGCGGCGGAATGTATAATGGTTCTTCTGCTTCTCCTAAAATCTATAATAGTATCATTTGGGGAAACAGTGCGGTAAGTTCCGGCAATAATGTGTATAATACAAGCGACTCTCCGGTGTATGACTATAGTTTGGTGGGAGACGTAATGGAAAGCGGCATCATCTCCGATGCCAACCCGCTCTTTGTTGACCCCAAAGATGCCTCCGAAGCGCCCACTACACTTGGCGATTATAGTCTCCAAGCATGTAGTCCCGCCATGAACGTCGGCAATAATGACCTCTATTTGACCGCCCGCGACATCTCCGATTTCGACGACGAAACCGACCTTGCCGGCAATCCGCGCCTCTTTGACGATACTATTGACTTGGGAGCGTTTGAAAGGCAAATAACAGATGAAATCATCACCCCGACCTTTGACTTCGGAACGACGTTGGCATACTGCGTTGGCGTTGAACCGATTGCATTGCCGACGACTTCCGACGAGAACATCGAAGGCACATGGGATCCCGATGAGATTTCCACAGCGACGGCGACAACGACGACCTACACCTTCACGCCCACCGCCGGACAAGGCAACTGTATCACGACGGCAACGTTGGCAGTAACGGTCAATGAAATCATCACCCCAACCTTTGATTTCGGAACGACGTTGGCTTACTGCGTTGACGCTGAACCGATTGCATTGCCAACGACTTCCGACGAGAACATCGAAGGTACATGGTCTCCCGATGCGATTTCCACAGCGACGGCAACAACGACGACTTACACCTTCACGCCCAACACCGATCAAGGCGACTGTATCACGACGGCAACGTTGGCGGTAACGGTAAGTAACAACATCACCCCGACCTTTGATTTCGGAACGACGTTGGCTTACTGTGTTAACACTGAACCGGTTGCATTGCCGACGACTTCCAACGAGAACATCGAAGGTACATGGTCTCCCGATGCGATTTCCACAACGACGGCGACAACGACGACTTACACCTTCACGCCCAACACCGATCAAGGAGACTGTATCACGACGGCAACGTTAACAGTAACAGTAAGTAACAACATCACCCCGACCTTTGATTTCGGAACGACGTTGGCTTACTGTGTTAACACTGAACCGGTTGCATTGCCGACGACTTCCGACGAGAACATCGAAGGTACATGGTCTCCCGATGCGATTTCCACAGCGACGGCGACAACGACGACCTACACCTTCACGCCCAATACCGATCAAGGCGACTGTATCACGACGGCAACGTTGGCAGTAACGGTAAGTAACAACATCACCCCGACCTTTGACTTCGGAACGACGTTGGCTTACTGCGTTGACGCTGAACCGATTGCATTGCCGACGACCTCCGACGAGAACATCGAAGGTACATGGGATCCCGAAGAGATTTCCACAGCGACGGCAACAACGACGACTTACACCTTCACGCCCAACACCGATCAAGGCAACTGTATCACGACGGCAACGTTGGCAGTAACGGTAAGTAACAACATCACCCCAACCTTTGATTTCGGAACGACGTTGTCATACTGCGTTGGCGCTGAACCGATTGCATTACCGACGACTTCCGACGAGAACATCGAAGGTACATGGTCTCCCGATGCGATTTCCACAGCGACGGCGACAACGACGACCTACACTTTCACACCCAACACCGATCAAGGCGACTGTATCACGACGGCAACGTTGGCAGTAACGGTAAGTAACAACATTACCCCAACCTTTGACTTCGGAACGACGTTGGCATACTGCGTTGGCGCTGAACCGATTGCATTACCGACGACTTCCGACGAGGATATCGAAGGTACATGGGAACCCGAAGAGATTTCCACAGCGACGGCGACAACGACGACCTACACCTTCACGCCCAACACCGATCAAGGCGACTGTATCACGACGGCAACGTTGGCAGTAACGGTAAGTAACAACATCACCCCGACCTTTGATTTCGGAACGACGTTGGCATACTGCGTTGGCGCTGAACCGATTGCATTGCCGACGACTTCCGACGAGAACATCGAAGGTACATGGTCTCCCGATGCGATTTCCACAGCGACGGCGACAACGACGACTTACACTTTCACGCCCAACACCGATCAAGGCGACTGTATCACGACGGCAACGTTGGCAGTAACAGTAAGTAACAACATCACTCCGACCTTTGATTTCGGAACGACATTGGCTTACTGTGTTGACGCTGAACCGGTTGCATTGCCGACAACTTCCGACGAGAACATTGAAGGTACATGGTCTCCCGATGAGATTTCCACAGCGACGGCGACAACGACGACCTACACTTTCACGCCCAACACCGATCAAGGCGACTGTATCACGACGGCAACGTTGACGGTAACAGTCAATCCGATAGTAAATGCCGAAACACCGGACATCTTAACCCAACCGGTCGGCGACACCTACGAACAAAACGCCACGGCAAATGCTTTGACAGTTACGGTAGCCATCCCCGACGATGGCGGCACATTGTCATATCAATGGTATAGCAACACAGATAACAGCACGATTGACAGCACTCCGGTAGGCGGAAATAGCAACAGTTACACGCCTTCCACCGCAACCGTCGGCACACTGTATTATTATGTGGTAGTAACAAACACCAACACCGGCGCAACTTGCCACACAGCCACAAGTGTAACAAGCGATATCGTGGCAATCACAGTCAACGTGCCTTATGTAGCAGTAACCGGCGTAACATTAGACCCAACCTCTCACACGATGGAATCCTGCGCTTTGAAACAACTCACCGCAACGGTTCTGCCCGAAAATGCCACCAACCAGAATGTAACGTGGAGCAGCAGCGACGAAACTGTGGCAACGGTAGATCAAACGGGACTTGTTACCGGCGTTGATGTCGGAACGGCTATCATCACCGTTACCACCGACGATGGCGGATACACCGCTACATGTACATTTACGATAACCACCTGCATCGGCATTGTTACCGGCATAGAAATAGCGAACTGTCCCGAACACGGATGGATGTTTATTGGCAATACCTTGCCCATGGAAGCGCTGTTGCAACCGAGTTCTGTGCCAACAACAAACGTTATCTGGCACAGCAGCAACACCAACACCGCTACCGTTGACCAAACCGGACTCGTAACAGCCAAGATGTACGGCGCAGTCATCATCACCGCAACAACAACAGACGGCGAATTCGTTGCCGAGTGTTATATCACAGTATTTCAACATGTTACGGGAATAACGTTGAATAAAACCGCGATGACCATGATGGTTGACAATGAAGAGACTTTGAAAGCCACCGTCTTACCCGAAAACGCCAGCGATAAAGATGTTACGTGGAGCAGCAGCAACGACGCCATCGCCATCGTGGACGCCAACGGCAAAGTAACCGCCAATGCCCTCGGCACGACAACCATCACCGCCACCACCGTCGAAGGCGGCTTTACCGCCACCTGCATCGTTACGGTGGTCGCCTCCTTCCCCAACCCCACCGGCATCACCGTAACACCAAAAACGCTCAGCCTCACCGTAGGCGCCACCGCCTCGTTAACTCACGAAGTAAAACCCGTCGGCGCCAACCCAACCGTAACATGGACAACCGGCAACGCCAACATCGCCACCGTGGACGCCGCCGGCAACGTTACCGGCATCGCCGCAGGCAAAGTCGTCATCACCGCCAAGACCGTTAACAACTACAGCGCCACATGCACCGTAACCGTTACTGCCAACAAAGCGGGCGAAGCCCCCCCAAGCCCCCCCGAAGGGGGGGATGTGCGGGTTTATCCGAATCCGACGAGCGGGTTATTAACGATATGCGATATGCGATATGCAACATCCGACAATCCGACATCGGACATCGGACAATCGGAAATCGAAATATTTGATGTGATGGGACGTGCCGTTATGGCTGCCCCCGTAGAGACGCACGGCCGCGCGTCTCTACAATCGGAAATCGGAAATCGGACAATCGGACAATCGCAAATCACATTTGATTTATCCCATCTCCCAACCGGCGTCTATTTCGTGCGGATAAAAACCGACGACGGCGTGGTGGTAAGGAAGGTGGTGAAAGAATAGATGTGAGATTATGAGATGTGAGATATGAGACGCCGTCTTGTGTCTCACATCTCACGTCGCACATCGCATTGTCTGAAGATTTAAAGATTTCAGGATTGGGAATTTGCGCCCTTTGCGGTTTTCCTTTGCGCCTTTGCGTTTGAATTTTTACCGCAAGGGCGCATCTTTCCTTTGGTTCCCCCGAAAGAAAAGCGCAAGGAACGCTATGGCCAATCATGTTAATCAGACGAATCAATTGTCATTGTGGGCTACGACCCGCAACACAGTTCCAACAATTTTCGGCAAAGGTACAACTTTTTATCTCTAAAAATGCTTACCTTTGCGTAAAGTGATTAACGAAATGCAGCAAATTACTGAGCAGCACGCCACAGCAACTGCCGCTTTTTACTATTTATATTCTATGCAGACCGTTCTTTACGGACTTCTATCCGAAGAATATCCGGAAAATCTCACTTTTAGAGATTCCATTTTTTGGTTTTCAAAAAAAACGATTTATTTGATAGAAAACCACATGGAGGAATTGCCTATAACCATTGCACCCTCTTTCGGCTATTACAATCTGGCGCTCACTTATCGAAATTGGTATCCAGATAGTTATGATACAATCTATTATTATTTAAACAAGGCGCTCGAATCCAAAACCCGTCTTAATAGAGTTACCGATATGGAATTAGAAACCAGCGTCTATACATTGTATGCAAAAACACATTTTGATCAAAAAAAGTATGAACAGGCTGAAAAGGATATGTTGTACGCATTATCATTATTAGAACAGATGAATGAGAATAACACGACTGTAATAGAATTTTCTGAAGCCTATAAATTTCTGGCGAAGTACTACGAAACCGTCAATCGTCCCGCCGAAGCGTTGAAATACCATAAACTCCTCTTAGAGAATGAGGCAAAACGGTACGACAGTGATAAAATCGCCGCCATGGACGACATGCTCGTCAAATACGAAACCGAAAAGAAAGAAGTGCAAATAGAAACACTGACCAAAGAAAAACAAGCCGCCCACCGTATTTTATTGCTGACAGTCAGTCTGATAGCGATGCTGCTTATTGCCTTGCTGATTTTTATCCGTTTTTATCAATTACGGCGTAAAAACCTGCAACAGTCCATCTACGAAGCGGCGCTACTCGCCGAGTTGAAACAGAATGAATTGGAACAAAATCTGCAAGAAAAAGAACGCCTCCAAAAACAATACGACCGATTGGAAAAACAAGCCGCCCGCAACAAAGAAAAAGCGGAATCCTATAACGCAGAACTAACGCACATCAAACAACAATTAGAGCAAAAGCCAACCAAGGCAATGGCAGACAAACTCTCCGACTGGGTTTCAAAGTCCCCCATGAGAAGAACGAACAAAGACAACTACCTCCGCCAACTGTCGGAATTGGATGTTGAGATGCTGGAGCGCGGTTTCCTCAGCGCCCGCGACAAAATCTCCAACATGGACATGAAGTACATCATCTGCTTCGCCATTGACATGGAGGTGCAGGACATGAGCCTGCTGTTCAACGTAGAGCCGGCAAGCATCTACACGGTGCGCTATCGCATTAAGAAGAAGTTCGGGGGCGGGGGTGGGTTTAGGTTTTTGATATGAAAAAGTTGATTTGCCGGGTAAATCGTTAAGGAAAAGATTTGTAAAAGTCCCGTCGGTGACCAAAAGCCATAAAAGTAACCATATCGCCCTCAATTTCTACGCCTATGCGGTAAACGCCAACCCTGATACGGTAGGAAATGCCCTTTTTGCACTCTCGTCTTCGCTGACGCTTTCATCGTCTCCGTCTTCTTTTTTCTCTGCCATCATTTTCAAAAGGAGGGCATCTTCCATGGGCTCACCCGCAAAAGTTGTGGGGAGGGGGGGGAGGTTAGGCGTAAATCTTGACTAAGCGGAACATAAAGAAGTCCACATCCGTGATACCCCTAAGCGTAGCTCTGAAGGCTTTA
>WRLA01000032.1 GCA_009777825.1 Bacteroidales bacterium | reverse complement strand
AAAAAGCACCTCTTTGTGCCGAAATTCTGCTCATTCTTGTCTTTGTGAGAATTTTATACCCAAAAAAGGCAGCAGAATACCAAATTTTACCATCTTCGTGGCAACGGGCCGCTTAATGTAAAAAAAAGAGGCTGTACTTATAAGACAGCCTCCCTTTTAAAATTAAAATTATGAATAGATTAAAATTCGGTGCAAAGATACATAAAAAATTTTAGTTACACACAGTCTTGTAAAAATTATTTTTCTTTTAATGCCGCATGTGCCGCTGCTAAGCGTGCTATCGGCACGCGGAAAGGCGAGCATGAGACGTAGTTGAGACCGTTTTTGTAGCAAAATTCTACTGAGGCGGGGTCGCCGCCTTGTTCGCCGCAGATGCCTACTTTGAGGTTTTTGCGGGTAGCGCGTCCTTTTTCCACTGCCATAGTCATGAGTTGTCCGACGCCGTCTTGGTCTATGGTTTGGAAGGGGTCGGCAGGTATCAGTTTTTTGTCGGTATAGTCGTGGAGGAAAGCGCTGGCGTCGTCGCGGCTGAAGCCGAAAGTCATCTGAGTGAGGTCATTGGTGCCGAAAGAGAAGAACTCGGAAGTCTGTGCCATGCGGTCGGCTAAGAGGCAGGCGCGTGGGATTTCTATCATCGTGCCGTAGAGGAAGTCTATCTTTTTCACGTTTTTCGTTTTGCACACTTCTGCATAGACTCGGTCAACGATTTTCTTGGTGAAGTCTAATTCCGAAACGTCGCAGGTTACCGGCACCATGATTTCGGGTAGCGGTTTTTTGCCTTCGGTGATGAGTTCTGCCGCAGCTTCAAACATAGCACGTACTTGCATCTCGGTAACTTCGGGGTAGGTAACCCCTAAACGCACGCCACGGTGTCCCATCATAGGGTTGGTTTCGTGAAGATCTTCGCCACGTTTAACGATGTCTTCCCATTTTATCTTTAGCGCTTGCGCTAATTCTTCTTGTTTTGCTTTCTCCTGAGGCACAAACTCATGCAGAGGCGGGTCTAATAAACGGAAAGTGAGCGGAAGTCCGTCCATAACTTCCAAAGTGGCTTTCATGTCACGTTTAACGAAAGGAAACAGATCGTTCAAGGCTTTACGGCGCTCGGTTTCGTTTTCGCTAAGGATCATTTTACGTAAGTGGAATAGCGGCTCTTCAGCGCCTTTTGCATAAAACATGTGCTCTGTGCGGAAAAGTCCGATACCTTCGGCGCCAAACTCTATGGCTTGACGAGCATCTTTGGGCGTATCTGCATTGGCACGAACGCCCATTGTACGGTATTTGTCTACAACTTTCATAAAACATTGGAAACGTGGATTTTCGGAGGCATCCATCAAATCCAATGCGCCTGTATATACATATCCTTTGGTTCCGTTTAGACTGATCACATCTCCTTCTTTAATAACGAGTTCTGAGTCTTTTATCTTAGCCGTTTTCTTTGTTTCGTCCACTTCCAAAGCGCCTGCGCCTACGATACAGCATTTTCCCCATCCACGCGCTACCAAAGCCGCATGTGAAGTCATACCACCCAAGGAGGTCAAGATGCCGTCGGCAACCTCCATCCCATCAATATCTTCAGGGTTTGTCTCTTTGCGGAGGAGTATTAATTTCACATTTTTATCTCTTTTTTTCCATGCTACGGCTGCTTCGGAAGAAAATACCACATTGCCCACAGCAGCGCCGGGTCCGGCAGGTAATCCTTTTACCACAGGATTGACTTTTTTCTCTGAATCGGGATCAATAATGGGGTGCAACAATTCGTCTAATTGGGTCGGGTCAACTCTCAAGACTGTTGTTTTTTCGTCAATCAATTTTTCTTCGAGCATGTCCATTGCCATGTTGAGCGCGGCAGTTCCGGTGCGTTTGCCTACGCGGCATTGCAGCATGTAGAGGGTGCGGTCTTGTATGGTAAATTCGATGTCGAGCATGTCGGCATAGCGCTTTTCCAAGGTAGTGCGGATGTCGCAGAGTTCTTTATATGTATCCGGCATCATCTCCTGCATGGAGGGTAGGTGTTTGTTTTGTTCGTTTCTGGTCTCGTTATTCAGTGGATTGGGGGTGCGGATTCCGGCAACCACGTCTTCGCCTTGTGCGTTGATGAGCCATTCGCCGTAAAACTGATTTTCTCCGGTGGCGGGGTTGCGGGTAAAAGCAACGCCGGTGGCGGAGGTGTCGCCCATGTTGCCGAAGACCATTGCTTGCAAGTTCACGGCTGTTCCCCATTCGTCGGGAATGTTTTCGATACGGCGATACGAAACGGCTTTGTTTCCGTTCCAACTTTTGAAAACGGCTTTGATGCCACCTTCCAATTGCTCTTCCGCATCATCCGGAAACTCTTTTTTCAAAACTTCTTTGATGGTCTTTTTGAATGTTTCCGAAAGTTCTTTCAGGTCGTCAGCCGTCAGGTCGGTATCGGATTGGTATCCTTTTTTATGTTTGTACTCGTCCAGAATTTCGTCGAGCATTTTGCGTATTCCTTTGTCTTGGGCGGGTTTCAGGTCTTCTGCTTTTTCCATGACCACATCGGCGTACATCATAATCAGACGGCGATAGGAGTCGTAAACGAAACGCGGATTGTTGGTCTTTTTTATCAATCCGGGGATGGTTGCGGAACATAGACCGATATTTAACACGGTGTCCATCATGCCCGGCATGGAACTGCGTGCGCCCGAACGTGCCGACATCAACAACGGATTGGAAGGGTCGCCGTATTTCATGCCCATGGCGGATTCTACCGTTTTCATCCCGTTCCAAACTTGCGTGAGAAGTTCTTTGGGGAGTTCACAGTTGTTTTTGTAATAGTCTGTGCAACATTCTGTTGTGATGGTTAAGCCTGCCGGCACGGGAAGCCCCAGCAAACACATCTCTGCCAAGTTTGCGCCTTTGCCGCCTAAAAGATTTTTCATGTCAGCCTTACCCTCTGCCGTCTTTCCGCCAAAGGTGTAAACGTATTTTATTTTACTCATTTTAGTTGATTTTAGTTGATTATCAATATTTTAACTATTTCGCTTTTGAATGGTGCAAAGGTACGAAAAATTTTTCAAAAAAATCTATTGATAAAACGGGGGGTGTATGACAAATTGCACAGTTATTAAGAAATTGTTGTTAATAATTTTTTGTTCCTGCATAATAAATTGAGGGAGTGAAATTGTACTTTTGCTGCATATTAAAATTAAAAACGGATTAATAACTTCTTTGCTGTTTTCTGAGCATCTTTTTTGTATATAACTGAGGCTGATTTCTCAATATAACCACTTTCAACATCAATAAGACGGATACTTATTGAGGCTGCCTCATGGTTATAATGCGGCCTTTCCGCCTCCCATATGGTTCTCCTGTTATAATTTTGTACACTCCGAGCAATTTTCCTATATCAACAGACTGTGCTATTGCTGCTTGAGTGCTTTGGAACCCTTGTTCTTCTAATATTTTTTTGTATTTGCGCCCTTTCTACTACTATATATTTATTTGTATTAACCAATTCGGTAATCAAACAACTTGTTACTGTGGGCGCATTAGTTATATTTAGCACCGCAATCCTTAGTTTTTCGTTTTGCGCATAAGTAGAAAATGTGGCAAGGAAAAGCAGGCAAAGGAAAATTGCTAAATTGCGTTGGTTTCCCCTACTTCTCTGGTTTTTCGGACTAACCCCGTTTACTTCGGCTACGCTCAGTAACTTACTATGGTCCTCCATTGATTGCTGTTGTTTAAATAAATTTGTCATAAGAATTATTTTTATATTATTGATTTTTAGTTGATTACAAAGTTATTTACTTGATTAACCTTGTTTTACATCCAAATGGTTTTTGGGTGTAAAGATTCTTGTAGTTGCGGTTCAATATACGCTTTCAATTCCTTAAAAGTCATATTTTGGGTTTCGGCGCTCACTTTATCGCGAATATCCCGTAACTGCTCAATTGTTGATTTCTCTTTTTTTGTTGTTTCCATATCTTAACTTATTATTTCTCTGGGTGTTCTAATATCTATGATTTTATATCCGTATTTATAATTCACAGAGTTATATCCTCTGATTCGCTGCACATTGACAATGTGTTTAAAATTCCAACCTGCCAAAATATCGGCATTATTCAATGTCGCTATTGCAATATGGCGACAATCTTCTATGCTCGTTTTTCCCACAACATTTTCTTGTATGTAGATGTCTGCCAAATTAACTGCCTTATCGGTAATAGATAGAAACTCTATATGTTTTTCCGGAATTAATTTTATTAAATTTCGCACATGCTCAGGGGCATTTTTTAGTTCAATTTCCGTGAGTTGAGAATACAACAATTTGAATTCACCTACGATGAACTTTTCTATAAACGGCGTTGTCCATTGTTCAAATTCAATTTCAAAGTAACCGCCAAAAACAGAAGTATCAACATAAATTCTTTCCATTGATCTATAATTTATAATTGCTGTGCAAAAGTACATGAAATTTTTAGAATAGGAGCTACGCTCTCGAAAAAATATTATGTTTTCTGCATATTTTATTGATTTTTAGTTGATTATTAATTATTTTGAATTTAAATCTTCCCGTTCATTTCTGCTGATGATTTGATGATGCAAAGGTACACATTTTTTTACTACCTTTGCCCGCACAATATTGGAAAGTTATCAAATAACAAAAACGTCTCATCATGCCCATCACATCAGAAATCATCAACATCGGCGACGAGTTGCTCATCGGACAGGTTGTCAACAGCAACGCTTCTTACTTGGCGGCGTCTTTAAACGGCGTTGGCATTGAGGTACAGCGAGTTACCGTCATCGCCGACCGACGGGAAGCCATCCTTTCGGCATTGAGTGCGGCGCTGGAGAAGAACGACGTGGTACTCATCACCGGCGGACTCGGTCCCACCAACGACGACATCACCAAACACGTTCTGTGCGACTTTTTCAACAGCAAACTTGTCTTCTCGCAGGACGCTTTCGACGACATCGAGCGGATGTTTGCGCTACGCCGGTTTCCCGTTACGGAGACGAATCGTCAGCAAGCCATGCTGCCCGACAACTGCCAACAGATTCCGAACTCGCGCGGGACGGCACGCGGGATGTGGTTCGAGCGCAACGGGAAAGTCGCCGTCTCCATGCCGGGCGTGCCATTCGAGATGACGGCGATGATGGAGCAGCATATCGTGAAAATGTTACATCAACACTTTATGTCGGAGTTCAATATTATACACCGTACGGTGATGTGTACCGGAGTGGGAGAATCGTTTTTGGCGGAAAAAATCGCCGAATGGGAAAATCAATTGCCGGAATGTCTATCGCTGGCGTATCTGCCCTCTCCCGGCATCGTGCGCCTGCGCCTGACAGGAAAAAGCCATGACGAAACCGCCCTGAAAAACCTCATGGACAAAGAGATAGCGACCTTGAAATCGCTCGTCCCCGAATACATCTTTGCGGACAAAGACATCCCCATCGAAAACTTCATCATCGAAACATTAACAGCGCGCAACCAAACCCTCTCCACCGCAGAAAGTTGCACGGGAGGATACATCGCCCACCTGCTAACCTCTGTGAGCGGAAGTTCGCAATGTTACAAAGGGAGCATCATCGCTTATAACAATGAAGTCAAAATCAATCTGTTAGACGTCTCTGAAGGATTATTGGAAGAATGTGGCGCCGTGAGCGAACCCGTCGTAAGGAAAATGGCTGAGACAGTCCGACAAAAGTTGCAGACGGAGTTCGGCATCGCTGTTTCGGGCATCGCCGGTCCAACGGGAGCGGTCGAAGGAAAACCTGTCGGAACCGTCTGGGTTGCCGTTAGCGACGGACAGGTAACAGTTTCAGAGTGTTTCCATTACAGCAACGACCGCATCAGAAACATCCAACGTAGCGCTGTGGCGGCGTTGAACTTGCTGAGGCAGCGGTTTTAATGAAAGCGCTGAACTTGCTGTGGAAACGGTCTTAATGAAATTTAAACCAAATCGGCAAAGACATTTCGGCTTTTACCGGCATATTGTCTTTTTCGGCAGGTTTCCACTGCTTTGACGTTGACGCAATAAATTCATACGCAGCCTTTTCGCACGCTTTCTGCGAAGCAATGACCTCGGGATTATCTCCGTCTTTCTCAACGTGAGTCGTAATCCATTGAATGTCGCTTACAGAACCGTCTTCTTCAACAACAAACGAATACGTTGCTCTGATATTTACGCCTGCTTTGATTGCCTCTTCCGGATATTCCAAGTTGTAACCCAAATATTCCATAATATCGCTTTCATCGCCATCTTCGTCAATAAGAGTAGGCATGAGTTGGGTGGTTTCAGCATTTTGCTGTTTGCACGCATCTTGTCCGGTCTGTTTACAACTCATTTGCGACAAGATTAACAGGGTCATCATCAACATTGCAGTTAAAGCCTGCATTACTTTTACTTTGATACTCATAATATTAATATTTTACTGTTTTTGTTTTTCCTTCCGTTTGATGAGTTGTTTACGAACGGCGTTGATGGCGGTATCGGCGGCTTCTTCGAAAGTTTTTGCCTGTTTTTCCGCCATCAGGTCGTAGCCGCTGAGCAGCAGTCTGACGTCAACGATTTTGTTCTCCTTCTCTTCGGTATTTTCCAATTTGAGACCCACTTCGCCTCCGATGATACCGTCGTACAAACTGTCTAACTTTTTCAGTTTTTCAGTAATAAAATTTTCCAATTTTGCATCTACTTTAAAATGCACAGAATTAATGTTTACATTCATAAAAAAACTCCTTTCTATTTTGCCCGCGGATGGGCATGTTTATATATTTGTTTAAGATTTTCGATGGTATTGTGGGTGTATATCTGCGTGGTTGCCAAGCCCGAATGTCCCAGCAACTCCTGTACCGCCCGAATGTCGGCGCCTTCGTCCAACAGATGGGTCGCAAAAGTGTGCCTCATCACATGCGGACTGCATTTTTCCAATTTGTCCTGCTGCGACAAATAACGGCGCACTTTCCGGTAAACAAACTGTTCGTAAACCGCTTTCCCATCGTCGGTAACGAAAAAAGCATCGGAACTGCCCGACCCAAATTCTCTGTTTTTCGCATAACGATATTCGTTGATAAGCCGTTTCAAGCCGGACGGAACAGGGACATAACGCATTTTACCGCCTTTCCCCATGATTTTTATGGTTTGGTTCGACAAATCCACATCCGACTCTTTCAGCCGAACCAACTCCATGCGCCGCATTCCGGTAGCGTAGAGCATGTCCAATATCATTTTATCCCGAAATCCGGAAAAATCATCGGGAAAGTTGTCATCGTCGAGCAATCCGTCCATATAACTTTTCGGGACAAACGGCGTCAGCCGTTTCGACATCTTCGGCAGTATAAGCCTCGTCGTCGGATCGGATGTCATAATGCCTTCCCGCTGTTGATAGCGATAAAACGCTTTCAAAGCAGATATTTTTCGTTGAACGGAACGGGCGGAAACACCATCATCCATCAACGCTGTAATCCAACTCCGTATCATTTTATGATTTACTTTTTGAAAGTCCGAAATATGAAATTTTCCGGCTGCGAACTCAAAAAAAGCCGTCAGGTCGTGTTCATACGCCTTAATCGTATGGGCGGAATAGCGTTTTTCAAACTCTAAATAATGTAAAAATCGTTCAACCATTGTAAATGAAAAACGTTTCACTGCAACGTTTTATTGTTGGCAAAAAATCAAATTGTTTATCATTCAAACTCCTTCAACGTTCAACTCCTACCAATCCTTCTCCGTCTTCTGCGGCTTCCCGACTTGCTGTTGTTTGACCTTGTCTAAGGTTTTCTTTTCGTTGTTTTTCATCGCTTCCAACATGCGCTCGGCTTCCTCTTTGCTGATTTCCTGTTGATGTTGCTGGCTCTGTTGCTGCTGTTGCTGGTCTTGTTGCTGTTGGTCTTGATTTTGCTGATTTTGGTTTTGCTGGTCTTGTTGGTCTTGCTGGTCTTGATTTTGTTGTTGGTCTTGATTTTGATCTTGCTTTTGGTCGTTTTTTTGGTCGTCGTTTCCGCCGCCGCCTTGTTGGTCTTGCTGTTGTTGTTGGAGCATTTGTTGGGCGTAGGCTAAGTTGTAGCGGGCTTCGTCGTCGTTGGGGTTGAGGCGCAGGGACTGTTTGTAAAATTCGATACTTTGTTGGTAGTTTTGCGTTTTCATCATGGCGTTGCCGATGTTGTAGAACGACTGCGAGCGCAGGTCGGCGTCATTTGCTTGATTGAGGGCAGTGGCGCTCCAGTTTTGTACGGCTTGTTTCATGCTGTCCTGACGGTAACGGGTGGAGCCGAGATTGAACGTCGCCGGAACGGATGAGAAGTTGACGTCCAACGCTTTAAGGTAGGTCGTTTCGGCTTCGACGTAATTTTCTTTGTCGTACTCTTTGTTGCCCTGTCGCACCAAACGCTTGTCTTGCTGCGCGAAAGTTGTGGTGGCGATGAGCAGGAATATCATGGTGGAGGCTGTTGTTAAAAAATGTTGTTTGTTCATATCTATTCTATTATGATTTAAAAATTATTCAGCACAGAGGCACAGGGAACACAGAGGTTCACAGAGGTTTCTCTTTGCGTAAAATCCTTGCGTCTTTGCGGTTGATATTTTGTTTTTTTAACGCAAAGGCGCAAAGGTCGCAAGTGGAAATCTGTGTTAATCTGTATCATCTGTGTCATCTGTGTTCTAAATTTT
The DNA here is from genome assembly GCA_009777825.1 of Bacteroidales bacterium. Taxonomy (GTDB): domain Bacteria; phylum Bacteroidota; class Bacteroidia; order Bacteroidales; family WRLA01; genus WRLA01. Next base: position 19,454 of record WRLA01000032.1, on the reverse strand, counting down.
CAATTTTTCTGGATTGCTTCGCTCCGCTCGCAATGACGGAAGTCTCACTACTCACTACTCAATTACTCACTACTCCCAAAAAGTTTTATCCTCCTTTGCAATTTCCCTTTTCGTTCTAATACAATGAGTTCTATCAGGATGAAGGCGAGGGCGAACATCAGCAGGATTTGGAATTGGTGTTCATAGTCGGCGAACATTTTGGTTTCGAACTCCGTTTTGTCCATTTTGTTGATTTGTTCGTAGATGAGTTCTAAGCCGGCGCGGCTGGTGTTGGCGCGGATGTACATGCCGCCGCCGATGGAGGCGATTTGTTGTAGGATGGTTTCGTCCAACTTGGTGATGACGGTGTTTCCGCTTTTGTCTTTGCGGTATCCGGTGATGTTTCCGCGAGCGTCTATGATGGGGATGGGTGAGCCTTCGGCGAGTCCCATGCCGATGGCGAATATCTTGACGCCTTTTTCGGCGGCTTCCCGTGCAGCTTTGATGGCGTCGCCGTCGTGGTCTTCGCCGTCGGTGATGATGACGATGGCTTTGCTGTGCGTATCTTCGAAGTCGAAAGAGGTCATGGCGGTGTTGATGGCTTCTTCGATGGCGGTGCCTTGCGTGGGGACGATGTTGGTGTTGATGGTGGAGAGGAACATGCGTGCTGCCGAGTAGTCGGTGGTGATGGGCAGTTGGATATAGGCGCGTCCGGCGAAGACCACGATTCCGATGCGGTCGCCTTCGAGTTGGTCAATAAGGCGGGAGATGGAGCGTTTCGACGATTCCAAGCGGCTCGGTTTGATGTCTTGCGCGTTCATGGAGTTGGAGACGTCGAGACAGATGACGATGTCAATCCCTTGCCGTTTGACATCTTCCAACTTGGAACCGATTTGCGGGTCGGCAATCCCGAAAATCAAAAATATCAGACCGACCATCAACAGGATAAGGCGTACAATGGGCCATCCCTTTGAGAAGTCGGGAATCAAAATTGCCAGCAAACGGCTGTCGCCAAAGCGTTTCAGTTTCTTTTTGCGCCAGTACGACAGCCCGATGAACAAGATGACCATCACCGGAACAGCCAGCAGCGCATACAGATATTGAGGATTAGCAAATTTAAAAATTTCCATATAGCAATTCAGTGATTTTTAAACATTTAACATTTACGGTATTCTTCTAAAAATGGTTACTCTCAGTAAAAACTCCAGCAGCAACGCGCCCAAAGCCAGGAGCGCAAACGGCAAAAATTCTTCATACTTCTTATGAAACTCCGTTACGTCAATTTTCGACTTTTCGAGTTGGTCAATAGCTTCGTAAATCTCTTCCAACTTTTTATTGCCGGTGGCACGGAAGTACTCTCCGCCGGTGATTTTGGCGATGTCGCGCAGTGAAGGCTCGTCAATGCGGACTTCCATTTGTTGATAGCGGCGTCCGAACAGCGGATGATCTACAGGTATGGGCGCCGTCCCGATTGTTCCGACACCGATGGTGTAAATCCGTATTCCGAAGGTTTTTGCGATGTCGGCAGCTGAGAGCGGGTCAATGGAGCCGGCGTTGTTTTCGCCGTCGGTCAGCAGGATGATCACTCGGCTCACCGCCTGCGACTCTTTGAGGCGGTTGATGGCTGTTGCGAGACCGTCGCCGATGGCGGTTCCGTCCTCTATCATGCCGTTTTTGACATCTTTGATGAGGTTTTTGATGACGGCGCGGTCGGTCGTCAGCGGACATTGGGTAAACGACTCGCCGGAAAAGATAACCAAGCCCATGCGGTCGTTGGTGCGCATGTCAATAAACTCTGTGATAACTTTCTTGGCGGCTTCCAGGCGGTTGGGCTTAAAGTCTTCTGCCATCATCGAACCGGAGATGTCCAACGCCACGATGATGTCTATCCCTTCCACCGTAACGTCCTGACGGCTGCTCGACGACTGCGGACGCATCAACGCCACCACGATTGCCGCCGTCGCCAACATGCGCAGGAAAAACATCAGATGGCGTAGCACGTGTTTCCACGTAATATCGCGTTTGCCGAACATGCTCAGGGTAGAGAACTGTATCGCCGCATTTTTCCGCTTCCCGCTCCAGATGTAATACGCCGTCATCAACGGAATGATGAGCAGCAGCCAAATATATTCGGGGTTGACCCAGGTGATGTCGTCTTGTAACCAGTATTTCCAGATCATAATCGTTACATTTTAGGTTCTTGTTGTTCGTCCGATGTCTTCCCGTCATTGCGAACGGAGTGAAGCAATCCATTGTCATTGTGGGTTAAACCGTCATTGCGTCCTGAATCGTCATTGCGGGCTTGACCCGCAATCCTCTGGTTCATGTCTGTACTTTGAGGGATTCCTGCTTTCGCAGGAATGACGTCATTGTTACTGGATTGCTTCGCTGCGCTCGCAATGACGTCGTTCTGCGAATAACGTAGTTGTTGATTTTCCACATTATTTTGCTGTTCCTCGTATTTGTGTGTTTCTTTGACAAAATCAACCGAATAAGTCAGCGCCGCATCATTTTCCAACGCATGAGGCTGCGCCTTTGCGAACTTCACCAAGTCGGCGGTTTGCAGGGTTCCGGAGAGTTTTCCCATCGCTTGGGCGTTGATGCCGGCATTTTTCAATCCGAACAGAATCTCGTCGGTCGTCATCTCAACGGCTTGCACTCCGAACTGCGCCTCAATGTACTCACGGACAATGTCGGTCAACTCCGAATAATATTCCTTTATCTTGTCGGATTGCCAGAGTTTTTTCAACCGCAGGGCTTCCAACTCTTCCAACGCTGTGATGTATGGCGGAATTTTGGGTTTCGGCGGAGCGATGACGACATCAGGTCTCTTTTTCCGATATTTTCTGATGAGGAGCAGAATCAACCACGCAATGCCGCACAGCACAATCAATCCGCCCAATATCCAGACGACGTAAGTCATGATCTCACGCCATGTCAACGGCTCCGGCATCAGCGGTTTGATGTCGAAAAATGACTTTGTCGTGTCCACCGCGACGGTCGTAACTTCGAGCCACGCGGAGGGAATCTGCGTATAATAGGTCGTCGTATCGCCCTCTACGTGATAGGGAAAACGTAACGGCTCCAAAGCGTAAAACCCACTGTCGAAGGAGGTTACAAACAAGGTCTGTTTGAAAATCTGCTGCCTGTCCTCAAAGGCTGTGTCTATCGGTGTGCGTGAAACCACCTCGACGCCTTCGGCAAGCGTTTCGGGAAAAATCCACGTAATCTTTTCGTTGTTTTTGACGGTTACCTCCAACTGCATCTTCACCTGCTGTCCGATGACGATGGCGTTGGTGTCCAAGACGGCTTTGGCATAGGGAGGGGCTTCCTGGGCGGGTGCGGATGTGTGAAAAACACATAATAACGTCATTGCGAGGACGATAGCACACTTTTGAGACCGTAAAATTTGCATATAAGATTCAAGTTAAAAAACGACAAAACATTCGTCAATAATTGCATACATAAACGCTTTATCGGGTAAAAAATTGTCTTTTTGTCGTCATTCGGGAGAAAAGTGTACTTTTGCAGTATGATTTTCGGGAGAAAAGTGTATCTTTGCAGTGCAATTTTCGGGAGAAAAGTGTAGAAATTATGGATTAAAACTTGGAGAAAAATGTATAGAGCAATCATTAAAGAGTTGATACAATGGAAGTTAGATAAAAACAGAAAACCGCTTATATTTCTGGGAGCAAGACAGACAGGAAAAACATGGCTTCTTCAGGAGTTCGGAAGGACGGAATACCGGCAAATGATCTATATCAACTTTGAAACATCCACCGCTTTACGAGAATTGTTTTTGCCGGATTTGAACATTAAACGCTTGATTATCAACTTTGAACTACACGCCAATCTCAAAATCACGCCGGAAGATACTTTGATTGTCTTAGACGAAATTCAGGCGGCGCCGCGTGGCATTACTTCGTTGAAATATTTTTGTGAAGATGCGCCGGAATATCAGATAATTGCTGCCGGCTCGCTTTTGGGTGTAAAGATTCATCCTAACGAATCGTTTCCGGTGGGAAAAGTGGATTTTTTAGAACTTAGTCCCATGTCGTTCGGCGAGTTTTTGCTTGCCATGGGCGAAACCGGACTGGCGCGCATCTTAGACGAAAAACTGTGGGACATGCTGCCCACTTTTACCGAAAAGTTCAAAGAGTTTCTGCGATATTATTTCTATGTCGGCGGAATGCCCGAAGTGGTAGCGCACTTTTCACAATACAGGGATTGGAAAATGGTCAGGAAGTTGCAAAACAAGATTTTGAAAACCTATCAAGGCGACTTTTCAAAATATGCGCCGAAGGAGGTGTTTCCGCGCATCAACATGGTTTGGAACAGCATCCCTGCGCAGTTGGCAAAGGAAAATAAAAAATTTGTTTACGGCTTAATCAAAGAGGGCGCACGGGCGAAAGATTTTGAAATGGCTATCCAGTGGCTTGTTGATTCGGGATTGCTGCACAAGGTTTACAACGTCTCCAAACCGGCGCTGCCGCTTGTTGCCTATCAGGAACTGTCGGCTTTCAAGTTGTTCTTCAACGATACGGGTTTGCTCGCCGCCATGTCGAAACTCAAAGCAAAAACATTGCTCAATGGCGACGCCATTTTCACAGAGTTTAAAGGCGCACTCTCCGAACAATTTGTCTTTCAGCAACTTATGACAAACCAAGAGTTGGCAATCCACTATTTTACCTTCGATAACAGCAAATACGAAATTGATTTTATCATCCAAAATGAAGAAGACGAGGTCATCCCCATCGAAGTGAAAGCCGGTGAAAACCTGCGAGCCAAAAGTTTCAAACTCTTTTGCGAAAAATTCAAACCCCAAACCGCCATTCGCACCTCCCTGTCGAACTACCGCCAAGAGAGTTGGATGACCAATGTGCCGATGTATATCCTCGGAGAATATTTGAAATAAAATACCCTCGCAAACTTGGCTTTGAGAATACAAGCAACGATTTATTTGCTCAACATTCGTGGTATTTCCGAAATGCCCTTGTAAGAGCAAATTACGAAAACAGAGCGTCAACCAATCCTACGGAACACTCAAAATGAGCGAATTGGAACAAGGAGTTTATGTTTTGAAACTCTTTTTAGACCAAGGGAAAGCTGTTATTTGGAAAGTGGTGAAACAGTAAAGTTTATCACTACTGACCGATTAAAATAAGGGAAAATTTGACAACTTCCCCTTATTTTTTGGTTAAGAAAAATACACAGGGTACATCTCACAAAAAATCGTACCTTTGCACCCCTAAAATAAATCATCATAATGAACATCATCAAAGAACAAAACGACAACTTATCGCTACAACTCAAGATAAGCATTGAGGCGTCGGACTACCAAGACCGCGTTAAAAAAGAGTTGAACAAAGTGCGTGCGAAGGCGCAGATGCCGGGTTTCAGACAGGGACACGTGCCTTTCGGACGGATTCAACAGATGTACGGACTATCCATCTTAGTTGACGAAATCAACAAAATATTGCAGGAGAGCGTCGGACAGTTTTTGGAAGAGGAGAAGATAGACCTTCTGGGCGCACCGTTCCCCGCACAGGATGCGCCGAAACTTGATTTTGAAAAAGATACAGCGTTCGACTTCATCCTGAACGTGTTGCTGACGCCCGAAGTAAACCTCGACTTCCTGAAAACACTTCCAACGACTTACTACAAAATAAAATCCACCGACGCCGTTGTGGACGAACAGATAACCGAACTGCGTCAGCGTTTCGGGAGTGCGGAAGAGACAGAAGGCGAAACCCATCGAAAAGAAGCCGAACTCAACGAAGAGTTCTTCAAAAAAGTATTTCCTCACAAAGAGATAAAAACCGAAAAGGAACTGCGTCAAGCGATAGCCGAAGAACATGAGAAAGTGTGTAACGAAACGGTGGATATATGGTTTTTCAACACCACCTTCGACCCGATCATAAAAGCGGCGAACCTGCAATACAACGACGAGATGCTGCGCCAATACATGGAACATCAAAAGGAAACCAAACACGAGGATCAAGAAGAGGAAGAAGAATCTAATAAACTGCTCATCGTTACCGATGAAGAATTTGAAAAAATTAAAAAAGGAACATCATGGCAGTTGATCCAACACAAACTGATGGAGACCTACAACATAAAAGTCGAACACGACGAGATAAAACAGGCAGCCAGAGAGCAAATAAGCAGTTATTTCGGCATGGCGCCCGAACAGGCAGACATCCAATTGGGAGAGTACATGGTGAACATGGTTGACGGCGTCATGAAAGATAAGGAACAAGTGCAAGGGCTTCATACCCGTATGTTGGATAAAAAAATCGTGAAAGTGTTAAAAGAAAACACGCAAATAACTGTAAAAGAGGCTACTTGGGAGGAATTTCGGAAAATGATAGAACCGAAAAAAGAAGAAACCGAAGAGGGAACCGCCGCTCCGGCGCCCAAGAAAACCAAAAAGCCTTCCACCTCAAAAAAGAAAAAAGACACTTCCGAAGAGATCACTTTTTGAATAAAATAATATAGAATATATGAACAACGAATTTAGAAACTACGCAACGAAACATTTGGGAATCAGCAGTTTGTCGTTAGACCGTTACAACTCCGTGGCGCGGAATTACATGCCGCCGGTCAATCTGACTCCCAACATCATTGAAGAACGACAACTCAACATCATCGCCATGGACGTTTTTTCCCGTTTGATGATGGACCGCACCATCTTTCTCGGCGTTCCCATTGACGATTACGTTACCAATATCATTGAGGCGCAATTACTCTTTTTGGAATCAGCCGACTCCAAACGCGACATTCAGATTTACATCAACTCGCCCGGAGGACAAGTCCATTCCGGCTTGGGAATCTACGACACCATGCAATACATAAAACCCGACATATCAACGATTTGCACGGGAATGGCTGCTTCGATGGCTGCCGTCCTATTGTGCGCCGGAGCAAAAGGAAAACGTATTGCGTTGAAACACTCCCGCATCATGATTCACCAACCCATCATAGGCGGCGTGGGCGGACAAGCCAGCGACATCGAAATCGAAGCACGCGAAATCCAAAAACTCAAAAAAGAACTCTACGAAATCATCGCCCTACATACCGAACAGGACTACGAAAAAATCTGGCAAGACAGCGACCGCAACTACTGGATGACCTCCGAAGAAGCCAAAGAGTACGGCATGATTGACGAAATCTTGTTAAAAAGTAAATAATCAACATCTTATACATAAGTCGTGTCAAAAAAAACACACACACATTGCTCTTTCTGCGGACGTCCGGAATTTCAGACCGGACAACTGCTCGAAGGCATCGAAGGATACATCTGCGAACAGTGCGTAGGAACCGCAAATCAACTTTTCGTTGACCAAAACGTTGCACAAAAAAAATCCGGTTCGGCGTTAAATGCTAACTCCGTCCCCCGCCCCAAAGAGATAAAACAGTTTCTCGACCAATATGTCATCGGGCAGGACGAAGCCAAAAAAACGCTCTCCGTCGCCGTTTACAACCATTACAAACGCATCCTCCATCCATCCAACAAAGCCTTAGAGGTGGAATTGGACAAGTCGAACATGATCATTGTGGGCGAAACGGGAACGGGAAAAACGTTGTTGGCGCAAACCATCGCCAAGATGCTGAACGTGCCGTTCGCTATCGTGGACGCCACCGTGCTGACCGAAGCCGGATACGTGGGCGAAGATGTCGAAAGCATCCTGTCGCGCCTCCTCCAAGAGTGCGACTACAACGTGAAAGAAGCCGAACGCGGCATCGTCTTCATTGACGAAATTGACAAAATCGCCCGCAAAGCCGACAACCCCTCCATCACCCGCGACGTCTCTGGCGAAGGCGTGCAGCAAGCGATGCTGAAACTGTTAGAAGGAACCAACGTCAACGTGCCGCCCTACGGCGGACGGAAACATCCCGAACAAAAGATGATCATCGTCAACACCAAAAACATCCTCTTCATCGCCGGCGGCGCTTTCGACGGCATTGACAAGAGAATCATGGCACGCTTGGGAACCAACGCCATCGGCTTCAGCATCAACAAAAAAAGAGAAACCATTGACCGCGACAACATCCTGCAATACATCGCACCTCAAGACCTGCGCTCTTTCGGACTGATACCCGAAATCGTCGGACGCATGCCCATCCTCACCCACCTGAACCCGTTAGACCGCGACGCCCTGCTGCGCATCCTCACCGAACCGAAAAACGCGCTCATACGACAATACGAATATCTCTTCAAACTCGACGGCATCAAACTGACGATTGACCCGGAAGTGCTGGAACTCGTTGTGGATAAAGCCATCGAATACCGCCTCGGCGCCCGCGGACTGCGCTCCATCATGGAATCCATCATGACCGACGCCATGTTCGACCTGCCATCAAATCAAACAGAAAACTTCAGAATCACACTGCAAGACGCCAAAGAAAAAATCGCTAAATTCGATTTTTCACTGCTGTCGGCGTAGATAAGTGTATCTCACGCAAACATCACCGCCGCCATCACGCTCCAAATGCCGACTGCCACTCCGAGTAATCCGATTTTCCCTTGCAGGGGCATGATGCCGGTGAGCATCTTCTTTCGGCTCTCTTCCGTTTTCTCGCCTTTGGCGAGGAATAGCGTGTAAATCAAGTTGTAACACAGCAAAAAGCCGATGACCGCCAACGCCGCAGTGCACAGCATCTCGGTAAGCCATAAAATCGGTTTTCCCTCTGCGGCAATTTTCAACGTGGACTGAAACAGCGCTATCGCTCCTAAAACACAGGCGACAAGTCCGACAAGTCCTTGATAAAGAATGAGTTTCTTGTAGAAAGCCGAAATCTCTTTCTTTTTTGATACAAAGAGGTTAGGCACCGCAAAAGCGCTCAATAGAAACAAACAACAGCCTAATAAAATTTCTCGTGCCATAATGTAATAGCGTTAAAAAATGAGGTTAAAATCAGTGAATTTCAACGAGTTCGACCTCGAAAATCAGCGGGCTATTTGCCGGAATATCACCCAAGTCGCGTTCGCCGTAAGCCAATGGCGAGGGGATGAGGAAGATGGCTTTTTCGCCGACTTTCATGGTTACGATGCCTTCGTCCCATCCGCGGATGACCTGCCCGACGCCCACTTGAAAGCGTATCGGCGTACCTCTGTCCACAGAACTGTCGAACACTTTGCCGTTGAGCAGTTTTCCGGTGTAGTGGACGCTGACCTGGTCGCCCGGCTGAGCCTGTTGCCCCGTTCCTTCCTGCACGACGGCGATGAACAATCCGCTTTCGGTCTCGGTAGCGTTGATGTTGTTTTCTTCCATGTATTGCCGTAGCGTTGTTTTTTCTTCTGCAATCAACTTTTCGGCGGCGACAAGCCGGTCGGCTTCAAATTCCGTTTCGGTTTGCGTTTTTATCAAACTGATGGTCATGTTGATAACATCCGTCTCTTTGATAAATGGAGGAAGATTGTCGCCGATATAGACTTTCGGGTCGAAAGCAAATGCCGTAGTTTCGCCTTCGCGCATCAACAGGATGGCGTCGAACAGATCGCCGGCACGTTGAGGTTCCATCACCATCATCGGCATCGGCGCCGTGTTTTCCGACACCAAACTGTCGTTGATGAAGAGTGCGGAAGTAATGGTGATGATGTCGTTGACCATCACTTGCCTGCCATCCGGATTGGCAACAATGGCTTTGTACTTTACTCCATTCGGAGCCACTTGGAAATCGTCGTTTTCGTTTCCGTAAACATTAGCGGTAATGACCGCTGCGCATAATAATAACATAAGTTTTTTCATTTTAAATATATATTTTTAGTGAATAAATATCATAAATCAAGGTTGAGGAAGGTGGGATTTTATCGTCGTCGCCCGCAATGCCGTAAGCCAAATACGACGGTACTACGATTTTCACCTTGTCGCCCTGATAGAGCAGCAGCAACACCTCTTCCAATCCCGACGGTTGGTCGCTTTTTCCGATTTTGAAAACTAACGGTCCGTCGGTAGCCGAGTTGTATATCTCCTCTCCGGTGATGAGTTTCAGGGTGTATTCGCATTGCAGCACATCGCCCGATTCTATCTTTGCGCCCCGTCCTTTTTCGTAAACCCAGTAACGCACGCCCGTCTCCGTCGTAACGGTGTGCCACTTGTAACGCAACAATAAAGCGTCTATCTGGTCATTTTCTTCCGCTACCATCGCTTTGTTGAACCCGATAAACTGCTCTTCGGTGGCAGAAACGGGCTGCTGCTCGGTGTCTTGCGGTGTTGTGCTTTGGCATCCGATAAGGGAAAACATTATTATAAGGTATGTAGTAATATATTTCATGGAAAAACAAACGATTTGTTGGGTGAAAAATTGCGCTTTGTATTTATCGAAATGGATTGACAATTCTTAATTTTTGTTCTATCAGTAAATTATGCTGCATATCTTCGGAATACAGGATTTCACAGCCGGCTTCGATGGATGGGTTGGTTTTACTCATAATCATTGGCTTCATCTCGATTGAACTTGAAATTTGACAAGTCTATTGAATACTTATCAAGTAATTCCTCACGCCTTTTTCTCCTTTCCTGTATTGCGAGTTGGTCTTGTTGTGCCTGTCTATCGGCACTATAAGCCGGAAAAACAATAACCTCAACCTGTGTGCCTCGCGAAGCCCAAGGCAAATCAAAAATGGGCGTCAGCATATCTGCGTTAACTATTTTCCTAACCATTTCCATCTTTATTCCGTTTTTTAATTACGGCGCAAAGATACAACTTTTTTCCAACACTACACCATCACTGCCAGCAGTTCTTTTCTATACATCGGCAGGATGGATTCAAATTTTTTAACGGTTTGTTCTAATGAGACGTAACTGCTGCCGCCGGAGGCGTTTTTGTGTCCTCCGCCGACAAAGTGTTGGGTGGCTATGCGGCTGACGTCGAAGTCGCCCCGCGAGCGGAACGAAAGCTGAATGCGGTCGGTCTGTTCGATGATGATGCAGCCGAAGACGATGTTTTTCATGGTGGTACAGTAGTTGACCATTCCTTCGGTGTCGCCTTTTTGGTAGTGCATCAGGCGCAGTTCGTCTTGCGTAAGGACGATATACGCCGTGCGTAACGATTTGATGACTTTCATCTTGACGTACAAACCGTAACCTGTCAGCCGCAGACGTGATTCGGGATAGACGTTATAGAGATTTCCCCGTATCTGTTGGACGTTGATTCCCATGTCGGTGAGGTCGGCAACGGCGCGATAGACGCTGGTGTTATCGCAGGCGTAACTGAGCGCCCCCGTGTCGGTGATAATGCCGGTGTAGAGCGCTGTGGCGATGTCGGTGTCAATGGCTTGCTCGTCGAAAGTTTTGAGGACTTCGTAGGTCAGTTCGGCTGCCGACGAGGTGTTGGGCGTGGAGATGACGACGTCAAATTCATCGAGATTGGGGTTGAGGTGGTGGTCTATCAGTATGCGCGGGGTGTTGGTCTTTGCGCGGACGAGCGCGGTCATGTCGCCGATGCGGTCGAGACTGTTATAGTCCACGCAGAAGATGACTTCCGCCTCCGCGATGCACGCTTTTGCCTCATCCGGCTTCTTTTTGTAGATGATGATTTGATCCGCTTCGGGCATCCACGTTAATGTATAATCCAGATTATCAGGGATTAACACCTGACACTGATGTCCTTTTTTACGTAAAAAGAACATCAACGCCAACGCACAACCCACCGTGTCTCCATCGGGATTGATATGACCGATGATGGCAATCTTCTTGGGCGTCGGCAGGAGTTTTTGAATTTGTTCAACTTCATTTTTCATGCCGGCAAAGGTACGACAAATTATTTAATTATCGAATCCGCCCTTTTTTTAAATATCACAACCCACATCCCAAAAAAATCGTACTTTTGCAAAAAAGTTAGTTACACATATTATTATATAGCAGTGCAAACAAGTAAGACAGGTATTGATTTTGAAAAAGTTGCAAAGGCGCGGCTTCACGCCAAAGCCATTGCCGAGGGAGTACAAAAATTTGCCGACAACTACACCACCGTCGCCGTAGAGCGTACATTGTGCCGGCTGTTGGGTATTGATGGTATTGACAATCATGCAGTTCCGCTGCCAAACGTGGTCGTGGAACATGTAAGCGAGCAGGGAATTTTGTCGAAAGGCGTCGTGTTCGCTTTGGGCAATGCGATGGTAGAGACCAAGTTGTCGCCTCAGAAAATTGCGGAACAGATTGCCGATGACAAATTGAACATCGCCCGACTGCCCATTCACAGCGACGAGGAAATCACCTCCGTCATCCAACCGGTAGTCCATGCGACTATCGAGCGCATCAAAGGCAACCGTCAACGCCGTGAGAACTATCTGAAGACCATCGGCGAAGGCTCAAAACCTTACATCTACGTGATTGTTGCCACCGGCAACATCTACGAAGACGTCGTGCAGGCACAGGCGGCGGCGCGACAAGGGGCGGACATCATCGCCGTCATCCGCACCACCGGACAAAGTCTGCTCGACTACGTCCCCTACGGCGCCACGACGGAGGGTTTCGGCGGCACCTTCGCCACACAGGAAAACTTCCGTATCATGCGGAAGGCGCTGAACGAAGTGAGCGAAGAAATCGGTCGTTACGTCCGGCTTTGCAATTACTGCTCAGGACTTTGCATGCCCGAAATTGCCGCCATGGGCGCTTTGGAAGGATTGGACGTCATGCTCAACGACGCCTTGTACGGCATCCTGTTCCGCGACATCAACATGCAACGCACGTTGGTTGACCAGTATTTCTCGCGCGTCATCAACGGCTTCGCCGGCGTCATCATCAACACCGGCGAGGACAACTACCTCACCACCGCCGACGCCTTCGAGGAAGCGCACACCGTGCTGGCGTCGGACTTCATCAACGAACAATTAGCGCTATTAGCCGGCATCCCCGAAGAGCAAATGGGACTCGGACACGCCTTCGAGATGGACCCAACGCTCGAAAACGGTTTTCTCTACGAGTTGGCGCAGGCGCAGATGACCCGTGAAATATTCCCGAAAGCGCCCCTCAAATATATGCCGCCCACCAAGTTTATGACCGGAAACATCTTCAGAGGACACGTCCAAAATGCGCTCTTCAACGCCATCTCCATCTGGACGGGACAAGGATTGCACCTGCTGGGAATGATGACCGAAGCCATACACACCCCGTTCATGTCTGACCGCTATTTAGCCATCGAAAATGCCAAATACATCTTCTCCAACATGAAAAACATCGGCGACGATGTCCAATTCAAAGAAGACGGCATCATGCAACAACGGGCAAAGTACGTCTTAGACAAAGCAACCGAACTCCTCTCCAACGTAGAACATGAAGGTCTTTTCACCGCCTTGGAAAAAGGACTTTTCGCCAACGTAAAACGCTCGAAAACAGGTGGTAAGGGACTTGCCGGCGTTATGGAAAAAGCGGAAGGGTATATGAATCCGTTTATTAATAATTACATAGCGAACCACAGAGGAGGCACAGAGGAACAGAAAGATAATAATCTGTTTAACAACCCTTTGCGAAAACCCTTTGCGCCTTTGCGTTTAAAAATTATATAATGGACAGGCACAGATTTTGACCACCATAACCCACCGAAGTGCAATTTATAAATAAAAATGCACTTTGTATAGTGCAATATTGAAAATAATTAAGAGCAAAATGTGTCCGGAAAATATTTTTTTTCAGAAAACACCATTCGTATCAAAAAAATTACTACCTTTGCACCCCTTGAATTTCGAGTAAAATTTAAACATAAATTATAGAATAAAAAAGGTAATTATGCCAACGATTCAACAGTTAGTTCGTAAAGGGCGCAACAAGTTGACGGAGAAGAGTAAATCTCCGGCGCTTGACTCGTGTCCGCAACGCAGAGGCGTCTGTGTGAGAGTTTACACCACCACGCCCAAAAAACCCAATTCGGCAATGCGTAAAGTAGCCAGAGTACGTCTTTCCAACACCAAAGAGGTGAACGCCTACATCCCGGGCGAAGGACACAACCTTCAGGAACACAGCATCGTGATGATTAGAGGCGGCAGGGTGAAAGACCTCCCCGGCGTCAGATACCATATCATTCGCGGAGCGCTCGACACCTCCGGCGTAGAAGGAAGAAGGCAGCGCCGCTCGAAGTATGGCGCAAAACGCCCGAAAGCAAAATAAATATGTCATTCTTAAAATAAATTGAAATAAGATGAGGAAAGCAAAACCAAGGAAGAGAATCATCCTTCCCGACCCCAAGTTCGGCGAGACCGTTGTTACTAAGTTTGTGAACAACATCATGTTGCAAGGGAAGAAAAATATCGCATACGACATTTTTTACGGCGCCATTGACATCGTAAAAGAGAAATCGGGCGAAGACGGATTGGAAGTTTGGAAAAAAGCATTGGCAAACGTAACGCCCTCGGTAGAGGTAAGAAGCCGTCGTGTTGGCGGGGCGACGTTCCAGATTCCGACAGAGATCCGACCCGGTCGTAAACAATCTATCGGCATGAAAAACATGATCAGTTTTGCCCGCAAACGTCATGAAAAGTCCATGTCGCAAAAGTTGGCGGGAGAGATTCTGGCTGCGTATAAGGAAGAAGGCTCGGCGTTCAAACGGAAAGAAGATACGCACCGCATGGCGGAAGCCAATAAGGCATTCGCACACTACAGAGTGTAAAACGATGAGTGACAGATTATCACACATCAGGAACATCGGTATAATGGCGCACATAGACGCGGGCAAAACCACGACTACGGAGCGCATTTTATATTATGCCGGCATCACCCATAAACTCGGCGAAGTTCACGACGGCAACGCCACCATGGACTTCATGGCACAGGAACGCGAACGCGGCATCACCATCAGTTCGGCAGCCACCACCGTATTTTGGGAAACCAACAACAAAAACTACCGCATCAACATCATTGACACGCCCGGACACGTGGACTTCACCGTTGAGGTAGAACGCTCGCTCAGAGTGTTGGACGGGGCAGTAGCCGTTTTTTGCGCTGTGGGAGGCGTACAGCCGCAGTCGGAAACCGTCTGGCGGCAGGCAAACAAATACAACGTTCCCCGTATCTCGTTCATCAACAAGATGGACCGCACCGGCGCCGACTTCTACAGAGCCGTTGAACAGATAAAAACCCGATTGGGTGCACGTCCCATCCCCATCATGCTGCCCATAGGCGAAGAAGACCGCTTCGGCGGCGTGGTTGACCTTATATATAATAAGGCATATACGTGGGATTTCGCATCGCAGGGAAAAGAGTTTTACGAAATTCCCATCCCCGACGACATGCTCGACATGGTCGAAGAGTACAGAACAAAACTGATAGAAGGCGCCGCCGAAGAAAACGAAGCGCTCTTTGAAAAATATTTAGACGACCACAACTCCATCACGCCCGAAGAACTCATCGCCGAAGTGCGAAAAGCCACCATCAACATGCACATCACGCCGGTACTGTGCGGCTCGTCCCTCCAAAATATCGGCATACAAAAACTGTTAGACGACATCTGCGCTTTCCTGCCCGCACCCGACGACATCCCCGGCATCAACGCCCTCGACGTGAAAACAGAAAAAGAGATCGAATGTTCCCTTTCGCTTGACGACCCCTTTTGCGCACTGGCGTTTAAAATCGTCAACGACCCGTTTGTAGGAAAACTCACCTTTTTCCGCGTTTACTCCGGTTCCGTGAAACAGGGCGACATGGTGCTGAACGTCAATACCGGCAAACGGGAACGCATCGGACGCTTGGTACAGATGCACGCCGCCAAACAGATTCCGTTAGAACAAATATCCGCCGGAGACATTGGCGCCGTGCTGGGATTCAAAGACGTCCACACCGGCGACACGCTGTCGGCACAGGAAAAACCGGTATTGCTCGAAAACATCACTTTCCCTGAACCCGTTATCAGCATCGCCGTCGAGTCCCGCTCGCAGGAAGATCTGGGCAAGTTGGAAAATGCCTTAACGCGCCTAAGCGAGGAAGATCCCACTTTCACCGTCCGCACCGACGAAGAGACAGGACAAACAATCATCAGCGGAATGGGCGAACTGCACTTGGACATTCTGATTGACCGGCTGCGGCGCGAATACAAAGTGGAATGTAATCAGGGTGAACCACAAGTATCTTATAAAGAAGCCTTTGGCTCGACTACGGAATACCGTATGCTCTATAAAAAACAAACCGGCGGACGCGGTAAGTTTGCCGACATCATCTTCGAGATGGGACCGGCAGACGACAGTGTTACCGGTCTGGAATTTATCAACGAGGTCAAAGGCGGCAACATCCCCAAAGAGTTTATGCCGGCAATCCAAAAAGGATTCACCAACGCCATGCTCAACGGTCCGCTCGCCGGATTTAAGATGAAAAACCTCAAAGTCCGCGTCCTCGACGGCAGCACGCATCCCGTTGATTCCGACGCCCTCTCCTTTGAATTAGCCGCCGCCATAGGCTTCCGGGAAGCCGCTCAAAAAGTAACAAAACTGCTGCTCGAACCCATCATGACCATCCACGTCTCCGTCCCCGACGACAACATTGGCGACGTGTCGGGCGACCTCAACAAACGACGCGCACAGGTTACCGGCATCGAAACCGACACCGACGGCACCCAAACCATCAAAGCGCTCGTCCCCATGGCTGAAATGTTCGGCTACGTAACCCGCCTGCGAACACTCACCTCCGGACGCGGCTACGCCATGCTCTCTTTCTCGCACTACGCCCCCGTTCCCGATAATCTGACGGAAGAGGTGCTGAAAAAGGCGGGGAATGCGTGGTGGTAAATTTGTTTTTTTTTATTCCATACCGAAAAAACAACTATTTTTGCAAAGTTTTTCAAGGTATAGTAGAAAGGAAATGATATGATGCTACGGATGGAAAACATATCGAAATCTTTCAAAACGGTTAAGGCACTGCAAAACATTGACTTTGAGGTGAATGAGGGCGAGTTATTTGGCTTGGTCGGACCCGACGGAGCAGGAAAAAAGACCCTGTTCAGTATCCTCGTAACTATAACGCATCCCGACGAGGGCCAGGCTTTTGTGGGCGGTTTCGATGTTGGGAAAGATTACCGGAAAATCAAGGGAATTTTCTTCGCTCTATTTTCGAGTCTTTCATGCTGCAAAAATACGATAAAATCTTCGATACCATAATATCTCTAATGTGTTGATTATGAATAAAATACACGAAAAATATCAGCACGAAACAAATACAAATCACTAATAATCAAATAATTATATCAACAACTGATTTTTAATAACTTAAAGAAAATGTAAGAAAATATAAGGGATTTTTAATGCGTTTGCCCTGACTGCCCTGACATTAAAATAATAATTTTTAGAAAAAAATGTATCTTTGCACCCCACAAATGAATGTGTTAAATTTTAAAAAATAGTTTATATGAGTAATTTACGTGATTCGAAAGTAGCAAGGTGGACAGCCTTGGTGTTCTTGGCGTTTGCCATGTTTTGTGCATATATCTTTATGGATATATTGTCTCCTGTTAAATCCATTTTGGAAACAACAAGGGGTTGGGATTCTACGGCATTTGGCTTTTATGCCGGTTCTGAAACATTTCTAAATGTATTTATCTTCTTTTTGATTTTTGCAGGCATCATTTTAGACAAAATGGGGGTTCGATTTACGGCTCTTTTGTCGGGTGCGGTCATGCTTTTAGGCGCTGCAATAAATTGGTACTCCGTAACAGAGATGTTTGCAGGAACGGGCTTGGAGGCTTGGTTTAACCATAATCTGAATTACATACCCGGCTTTGACGAGTTGGGCGTTTCTCCGTTTTATCGAGGAATGCCGGCTTCTGCAAAATGCGCATCGGTCGGATTTATGATATTCGGTTGCGGCGTTGAGATGGCGGGAATTACCGTTTCGCGTGGTATCGTAAAATGGTTTCGAGGCAAAGAAATGGCGCTGGCGATGGGTTCGGAAATGGCGCTGGCACGTTTGGGTGTTGCCTCCTGCATGATACTCTCGCCGCTGATTGCCAAGGCTAATATCCTTGGCGGCGCAAACGTTTCTCACTCTGTGGCATTTGGCCTATTATTGTTAATTATTGCTTTTATCATGTTCATCGCCTACTTCTTCATGGACAAGCGATTAGATGCTCAAACCGGCGAAGCAGAAGAAAAAGACGACCCGTTCAAAGTGAGCGACATCAGAAAAATCCTCTCAAGCAGCGGCTTTTGGCTGGTGGCTTTACTTTGCGTGTTGTATTATTCCGCCATTTTCCCGTTCCAGAAATATGCCGTAAACATGCTTCAATGCAACTTAGGATTTACTGAAACACAGGCGGGAACAGTCTTTGCGGTGTTCCCGTTATTAGCAGCAGCTATAACACCATTTTTGGGCAACTTTATTGATAGAAAAGGGAAAGCGGCTTCCATGTTAATATTAGGTTCTGTTTTCCTGATTGTCTGTCATTTAACATTTGCCTTTATTTTACCTATGTTTAGACCCGCAGTCAGCGAAACCGGTGAAATTCTCGGTGCAGCATCAAAAGGAGGCGTTGTTTTGGCGCTTACAACGATACTCATTTTGGGAGCTTCATTCTCGTTAGTGCCGGCTTCGTTGTGGCCCTCTGTCCCAAAATTGGTTGACCGAAAAGTGATTGGCTCGGCTTATGCCTTAATTTTCTGGATACAGAATATCGGTTTATGGCTATTCCCGGTGTTAATCGGTAAAATCCTGACATCAAGAAATCAAGATATAATCCAAAGCACTGTTATTAAAGATGAATATAAACCGGTATTGTATAATTATACCTGGCCCTTAGTCATGCTCGCCTGCCTTGGAGGGGCAGCTTTAATACTCGGCTTTGTCCTCAAAATTGTTGATAAAAAACAAAAATTAGGGTTAGAATTGCCGAATATTAAGGCGTGAGGTTTTTGATTTTCGTTCTAAAAAATGTAGTTCAAGACAAACATTCGGTCGAAAAAATGTAATTCAATACAGAAATTCGGTCGAAAAACGTGATTGTCGAAAATAATGTTGTATCTTTGCACTTTCAAAACGAAATATATTGAGTGGCTCCGACAATATTATTATGTCGGAGGAATGCCTGCGGCGGTGGTTTCGTTTTCCGAAAAGAAGGATTTTGTGGAAGTTCGCGCCATTCAGAAGAAGATCTTAGATGCCTACGAAAGCGATTTTTCAAAACACGCTCCCATCGAAATTGATCTACTTGTTCAATATTCCAATGAAGTTATTCCCGTAGAGGTAAAAGCCGCCGAAAACCTGAAAACAAAAAGTTTGAAAACATTTTGCCAAAAGTACAAGCCCGAAACCGCAAGGGTGTATGACAAATTGTCCTCCCCCCGTCTGTTTTTCCCGATCTGTCCCATTATCGGATATAAACAATTTATAGTCAATAACTTTTTTTTGTGTTGCGCAAAGATTGTTCAGTTGTTGTTATTTTTGCGGTTATTTTCAAAATTAGACAAAATGGACAAATCAGAGATTAAGGCATCTATTCTTGCCTCCATATCGGAGAAATTAGATTTATGGCTTGGCAAAGCCGAAACGATTGAA
>WRLA01000031.1 GCA_009777825.1 Bacteroidales bacterium | reverse complement strand
AATATCTCCCGCTTACCGAAAAAAGACTTGCCGACACCATTGTCGCTAATACGATATGGTTGGAGGTTGTATTGACGCAAGCGCTCAGAAAGTTGCCCGTCGTCGAAATCTCCGACGCCAAAGTGCAAATAGCCTACAAAAACCCAAAACAGTGGATTTTGGACTACGAACCCGTCGGAACGGATGAGTTTTTGTTGCTTTTGCTTGAGAAAAACAAGAAATATTTGGAGTTAGTCAACAGTAATCATGAAAAAATATCGCAGATTTTGGTAGAGAAAGATTACAAAGAATTGTTCAAAGACCGTTTTGGATACTTTCACCTGCTAAGCAGAGATTCTGCCTGTCAAGCGTTTTTGGTTGATGAAAAATTAATATTAGACTATCATAATACACGCCATAATTTTGACCGCTTGGTTGAACCCGTTGCTGTTAATACTGCAACTTATTTATACACAAAAGATTATGTAACTGTAAACGACCAACGTGTGTCATACAGTAAAATTAATAAAGAGACCAAAGAGGCGACGCCCTTTGTAGAGATTTTTGATGAAAAACAGGCTATCTTTAACAGTTCTTTTGTTTCCAAAGTCATAGGCGATTTTATAGGATGCTGTGAGGACTGGGGAATTGAGACAACGCCGGAATTGATGACTACTTTTCTGACAATTCTAATCAAATCGAAAAATATAGATGACTATCAACGTTCACTATGGATGATAGCTCCGGCAAGTATGTGTGCTCCATGGGGAGGTGATTTACTATTTTATAAACGAATACTCGCCATCCCTCCCTATTCCTTATTAGCCAAACTCAACGACACCATCTATTTCTTCGACCACCTCAACAGCAAAATTGCCGCCTATGATTTAGACGGCAACTACCTCAAAGAAACGCCCATCACCTACCACGACAACAAAGGCTGGGACAAAGAAATCATCGTCAACGAAGAGAAAACGCGCTGTTTCGCCAAATTCACCCGCAACGGGGAAACGTCGCTGTTGGAAATCAATCCCAATACCGGACAGACAATGGGAACTTATATCTTGGAAGTCCACGCTTTCCCCACAAAAATCAGGGTAAGAGGTAATGAGATTTATTATCTGTGCAAGGATTATTTTGAGGGGGAACAGAAATATTTTTTGTGGAAACAGAAGATGGAGTAACTATTTATAATAGATTTGAAATGGCGTACATCGGATAGACGTCAATATTTTCGTTATCGAAAAAATTTTCGAGCGAGGTGCGAATGCCTTTGGAGATGTTTTTTTCTGTCATAAACCATCGTAAACTTTGCATGGCGCCTTTTGTTCCCGATTTTACTTCAATAGGCACAATTTGCTCGCCTTGCTGGATTAAATAGTCAATCTGGGCGCTTCCCTGTCTTTTTTCGCGTTGCCAGCAGTACAAGGAAATGGGGTTATAGCATGATGAGCCTTTTATTAATTCCAGTCCAACAAAGATTTCGGCAATCGCTCCGCGGTTGATTGTTTGAAAATCGTTGGTAACAAATATCTGAGCAACATCCAAGTTAAGGACACGTTGAAACAATCCTGTATCTAACAAAATGAAACGTTGATATTTGAGGTTGATTTCTGCGCCCAACGGGATTCCATTTGCGGCGCTGTGCGTTATAGGATAAACCAAACCCGCCATCACCAGCAAATCCAATGCTTGTTTTACCTGTGCATTAGAGGCTTGAACAGCAGCGCGTTCGTAAACAAATTTCCCTTCTGACTGATGAGCAACCGATTCAAACACCTCATTAATACGCAGTGCGGGAACCCGTTTTTTGTATTTTGCAAAATCGCTTTTCAACGAAATCAAAATATCGTTTAATACCTCTTGACTGTGCAACAAATTTTGCGTTTTCGCGTACTGGGCAACGGCTTCGGGCATGCCGCCAACGATTAAAAATGTTTTTAACCGATGGACAAGTTGTTGATGTATAGGATCTTGCAATGGTTTTTGAGGCGTCGCATTCCGGTAGGCGTCAACTAATAGATTATCGCCTAACGCCTTCAAAAAATCGCTGAAAGAAAAAGGAAACATGAAAAGCGAACGGATTCGTCCGACGCCAAAGGAAGGGATCTCCTCCAACGCAAATTCCAGCAACGAACCGGCAGCAATAAGATGTAATTCGGGATATTGCTCGTAAAAGTAGCGCAACTTCGACAAAGCAGGCAAACACGCTTGTATCTCGTCAAAAAACAGCAATGTCTCACCCGGAATGATTGGCGTACGATAGAATAGCGACAGTTGTTCGCAAATCTCTTGCGGCGAAAGCGACTGTTCAAAAAAAGTATGCACTTTTTTATGGTCATCAAAGTCCACTTCCACAAAATATTTGAACGACTTTGCCAAGTTTTTGACGGCTGACGATTTCCCGACCTGTCTTGCACCACGCAAAAGAAGTGTTTTTCGGACAGGCGCTTTGCTCCAAGCCATTAATTCAGAGTCTATTGTGCGTAAAAAATATTTTTGCTCTTGCATTTTAAATTCAATTATTTCAACTTTATAATTCCGCTGCAAAGGTAATACTTTTTTTGAGTTTTGCAAAAATGTCAACCCGGAAAACCATCACTTTTGCGAAAATGTAAACCCGAAAAACCATCACTTTTGCCAAAATGTAAACGCTGAAAATAGATAATTTGATTCAACACAGAGGCACAAAGTTCACAGAGTTTCACAGAAAAAATACCTATCTTTGCACCATGAAAACCTCGTTAAAATTTATCGTATGTTTAGCAATCTGCATGGGAATCGTCTTCGCCGCCTCTTCCCAATCCATCCGCGTCACCGGTAAGGTAACCACGCCGGACGGCACGGAGATCGCCGGCGTCCACATCTTCGACTCCATCGCCAACGTCGGAGCCAGCAGCGATAAAAACGGCATTTTCAGTCTGACCATTCCGCAGAAAGCGACACGATTGCGTTTCTCGCATGTCGCCTTTGAAACGAAATATCTCCCGCTTACCGAAAAAAGACTTGCCGACACCATTGTCGCTAATACGATATGGTTGGAGGTTGTATTGACGCAAGCGCTCAGAAAGTTGCCCGTCGTCGAAATCTCCGACGCCAAAGTGCAGATTGCCTACAAAAACCCCAAACAGTGGATTTTAGACTACGAACCCGTCGGAACGGATGAATTTTTGCTGCTTTTGATTGAGAAGAATAAGAAATATTTGGAATTGGTCAACAGCAATCATGAAAAAATATCACAGATTGTTATTGATAAGGATTACAAAGAATTGTTCAAAGATCATTCTGGTTACTTTCATCTGCTCAGTAGAGACTCTGCCTGTCAAGCATTTTTGGTCGATGAAGAATTAATATTAGACTATCATAATATACGCCATGATTTTAGCCAATTTGTTGAACCTGTTGTTGTTAATACTGAAAATTATTTATATATGAAAGATTATTTTACTGTAAATGACCAACTTGTATCATATAATAAAATTAATAAGGAAACCAAAGAGACAACGCCATTCGTAGAGATTTTTGATGAAAAACAGGCTATTTATAACAGTGATTGTGTTTCAAAATTTATGGGAGATTTTATAAAATGTTGTAAGCTAAGTGATATTGATGTAACACCGGAATTGATAGCCTCTTTTCGAGCAATTTTAATCAATTCAAAAAATGTAGATGAATATTGGCGCTCACGATTGATACTGGGGTCTGCAGGAATGTGTGTTCCATTGGATCAAAAAAATTTGTCATTTTATAAACAAGTTCTTGCCAAGCCTCCTTATTCTTTATTAGCCAAAATCCACGACACCATCTATTTCTTCGACCACCTCAACAACAAAATCGCCGCCTACGACTTAGACGGCAACTACCTCAAAGAAACGCCCATCACCTACCACGACAACAAAGGCTGGGACAAAGAAATCATCGTCAACGAAGAGAAAACGCGCTGCTTTGCCAAATTCACCCGCAACGGGGAAACGTCGCTTGTGGAAATCAATCCCAACACAGGGCAGACAATGGGAACTTATATCTTGGAAGTCCACGCTTTCCCCACAAAAATCAGGGTAAGAGGTAATGAGATTTATTATTTGTGCAAAGATTATTTTGAAGGGGAGCAGAAATATTTTTTGTGGAAACAGAAGGTGGAGTAACTGAATAACCTTACTCAAAATAACTTTTCATCCGTTGCCAGAAGTTTTTTTCTTCTTTTCCGGGCATTGGTTTGAAATTTTCGCTTTTTTTCATCTGTTCGATGGTTTTTTCCTCTTCATGGGAGAGTTTTTTTGGAATCCAGACGTTGAGATGAACTAACAGGTCGCCCGTTCGGTAAGAGTTTATTTCGGGCAATCCTTTTCCGGCTAAGCGCAGTACTTTTCCGGGCTGAGTCCCTTTTGGGATGTTGACGCGTGCTTTGCCGTCCACCGTTGGTACTTCGATGGTTGTTCCCAGAGCGGCGTCGGGAAACGATAAGTAGTAGTCGTAGAGCAAGTTAGAGCCGTCGCGCTGCAACTCGAGATGAGGTTCTTCGTGGATGAGGACGATTAAGTCGCCGGGGATGCCTCCGTTGCGGGCGGCGTTTCCTTTTCCGCCGACGGTCATCTGCATCCCTTCGGCAACGCCGGCAGGAATGTTGACGCTGACTAACTCTTCGCCCTGCACAATCCCAACGCCTTGACACGCCGGACATTTGTCGGTAATCATCTTCCCTTCGCCCCGACATGTAGGACAAATTGACACAGACTGCATGTGTCCGAAAACGGTGCTTTGCGTATGAACGACCTGTCCGCTACCGCGACACGTCTGGCAGGTGGAATAAGCGTTGCTGCCTTTGGCGCCCGTGCCGGAGCATTGCTGGCATGGGACGTGTTTCGAGATTTTGAGTTTTTTCGTTACTCCGTGCGCAATTTCCTGAAGGGTCAGCGACACTTTCACTCTCAGGTTCGTCCCTCTGCTTTGCGGTCTGTGGCTATATCCGCCGCCACCGCCGCCGCGTCTGTTAAAGAAACTGCTGAAGCCGCCCATCCCGATATCTTCAAACAGGTCGCCAAAGTGCGCAAAGATGTCATCCATTGAGAAGTTGCCCGAACTGAAACCGCCTGTGCCGGACATGCCGGCATGTCCGAACTGGTCGTAACGGGCACGCTTGTCGGCATTGCTCAGCACCTCGTATGCCTCCGCCGCCTCTTTGAACTTCTCTTCGGCTTCTTTGTTGCCGGGGTTCTTGTCGGGGTGATACTCTATCGCCTTTTTGCGATACGCCTTCTTCAACGTGTCGGCGTCGGCATTCTTCTCAACACCCAGTATTTCGTAATAATCTCGTTTTGCCATATTGTCTATCTTATGAAAGAATTGAAATTTTAACTTATTGTCCTACAACGACTTTCGAAAAACGGATGATGGACTCGCCCAACATATACCCTTTTTCGACAACATCTATCACCTTGCCTTTCAATTCTTCCGACGGAGCCGGAATGGTCGCCACCGCCTCCTGAAAATTAAGGTCAAAATCACTGCCGACAGGCACCGCTATCTGCTTTAACTCCTTTTTACTCAACGTGTTGAGAAATTTCTGATGGATGAGCGATACGCCGTTATATAACTCCTTCGTGTGTTCGTCCGTCGCCGGAATATTATCTAAGGCTCTGTCGAAATCATCCAACACCGGCAAAAGTTCTTTCACCAACGATTCTGTGGCAACTTTGGTAAACTCTAACTTCTCCTTCGCCGTGCGTTTGCGGTAGTTGTCGAACTCGGAATAGAGACGCAAATACTTGTCTTTCCAGTCGTTGTTCTCTTCCTCCAAACTGACCTTTTTCTCATCGGTCGTCTCCTCTTTCGCCAAACCGACCTTTTTCTCTTCGGTCTTCTTTACTTTCTGCTTGCTCATTTCTATTATCGTTTTATTGCAATAATACTCCTTTTATTCCAAGCACATTATCAAAAATGTTGCCAAGAACGGAAATCGGACATTTTGGCAGGGTTTTGAACACGGACAACACGGAATGTTAATGAAAATGGATCTCTTTCATGGTTTTCACCCATAAAACAATCTCTCCGCCGCCTCCGCCGCTTTGTCTAATATCTGTTGTTCATCCTTGACGCGGCGTTGTTGCATCACGATTTGTCCGTCGCAGATGACGGTGTCCACGCAGTTTCCGTTGGAGGCGAAGACGAGATTGGAGAGGAAATTGTGTCGGGGAACCATTTCGGGACGATTCAGGTCAATCAGGCAGAGGTCGGCGAGGTTGCCTTCTTTGATTTCGCCCAAGCGGCTGTTGAAGATGGTTGCGCCGTTTTTTGTTGCCAAGTCGAAAGTTTCCTCTACCGGCATGGCGGTTGGGTCGTCGGAAGAGGCTTTGCAGAGCAGGGATGCGGTTTTCATCGCTTCGACCATGTCCAAATTGTTGCTCGATGCGCAGCCGTCGGTTCCCAAACCAACCGTAACGCCCGATTTTTTCAGGTCGTGATAGCGAAAGCCCGTTCCCGAAGATAATTTCATGTTGGAGTTGGGATTGTGGATTACCTTTGCGCGGGCGTCCGCCAGCAGTTCAACGTCGTTATTATCAAGCCAAACGCAATGCGCGGCGACGGTGTTTTCAGTCAGCGCTCCCAAAGAGTGCAGATAGGCTACCGGCGTCAATCCGTAGTTTTTCATGGCGGTTTCGACTTCCGTTTTTGTTTCGGAAAGGTGGATGTGGTAGAGCAGTCCGTGTTTGTCGGCGAGTTGTTTAGCCCATTTCAGCAAATCAGCGTCGGCGGTGTAGATGGCGTGTGGCGCTATGGAAAGTTGTATTCGCGGGCAGAATGTGGTGCTCAGCGCTTCGAGAGCGAGTTCTTTTTGCCGCTTTCCCTGTTTTTCGCCAGCCACGTTCATCAAGACCGTTGACAAGACCGCTCTGATTCCCGAATCGGCGACGGCTTGCGCCGCAGCGGGCAGATGCCAATACATGTCGTGAAACAGGGTGGTGCCGGTCTTTATCATCTCCAAGCACGCCAAGCGCGTTCCCCAGTAAACGTATTCGTCGGTCAGGCGCGTTTCGTAGGGCCAGATTTTCTCTTGCAGCCACGGTTCTAACGGCATGTCGTCGGCAAAACCGCGAAACAGCGTCATGGCAGCGTGAGTATGTCCGTTGATGAAAGCGGGAATGGCGGCTTTTCGGGCGCCGTCAATGACTTGTTCGACAGGCGTTTCATATTCAAATTTCCCAATTTTCGAAATCGTGTTCCCTTCAATAAGAATGTCAACCGTGCGCTCTTTCAGCAATACATCTTTGATTAGTATAGACATATTTAATATTTACGTTTCTTATTTTGCGGAGATTGTACCAAAAACTCCATCAGCGCGATTAAAAATACCGAAACGGCAATGCTTGCCACAATCCGCCACAGCATTATCATGGAAAAGCCGTAGAAGATGTTTTCCAAAATGAAAAATACGGCGATATGTATGCCCGACAGCGCCGCCGTGTAGCCCAAAAACGGATACAGACCTTTCTCTTTGATGGACGGACTGTTTTCTTTGTTTTCCTCAAAGTCTCCGAAGATTTTAAGAAAAGGACGCCGCAAAGCCCCTATCAACGTTGCCGCCGCCGCATGGATGCCGTAAGTCCCGACAAAGAGATCAACCGTCATCCCGGTGGTGAACGCAAGAAACAGAACCACCAGCCTTTTCGTCCCAAACGGCAGTTTCAATATGAAATAGACGTAAATAACGGGAACCACGAAGCCAACCAGATGAACATTGTCCAAGATCAGCAACTGTATTGCCAGCACACCGATAAACCGTAGGGTATTTGATAGATATTTATTTTCCATTAAATCAATAATTTTTGCAAAAGTACGACTTTTTTCATTGCTGCGATAAAAATGCGAACAAAGGTATATTTTTCATCCATTGTTTTTGTTTGTAGTCGTGGAGTGAAGTGCGAATTGCTTTTGCAGGTTTGTATTTTTCGTGGAAAAATTTAAAACTTACCGATTTGATATTTGTTCCCGATAGTTGTGCTATTTTTTCTTTCGATGCCATCGAATAAACCATGTACGATACAAAGCCGATGATGAGGAGGAATATCAGGATGTTTAATATAGTTTAAAAGGCTTCATGAAAAAAGATTTCGGCAAAATTGCGAAAAAAACGTGGACTGTATTGCAAAAAATGTGCCTTTTTAAACATTTTGTAGATTTCCTGCCACGGTGTAAGAGGCAAATCATCTTGTTCGCTAATTAAAATTATTAAATCAATTTCATCGCTTTCGCATTTTGTATGAGTTGTGCGGTATTGTGAGCGCCTAATTTGATATTGAGGTTTTTGCGGTAACTGCGGATGGTTTGATAGCCCAGGCACATCTTGTCGGCTAATTCGGGCATGGTGTATCCTTCCATAATCAGTTGCAGCAGTTCGACTTCGCGACGGGTGAGTTCCATCGAGTTTTTTTCATTGTCTTTGAGCGCCATGCCTGCCTCTTCACATAAAAACTGCGCGTCCGCCATGACAGTGCGAATGCCTTCGAGTAACTCTTCCGGCATCGAGTTTTTTAACACATAGCCGTCGGCGCCCGCATCCAAGGCGCGTTTGATGGTGGACAGTTCGCTATAACTGGTCAACATCAATACTTTCATCTGCGGATAGAGTTTCTTGATGATCGAACAGAGGTTGATGCCGTTATCATCGGGCAAGCCGATGTCGAGCATCAGCACGTCGGGCTGTTCGTCTTCTAATAATTGTCGGCATCCAGCAGCGGAATACGCCTTACCGATGACCGACGCCGTTCCCGATTCTTCAATCAGACGCGATAAACCGTCGGTGATAACCTTGTGGTCGTCAACGAGCGCCACGCGGATTAATGGAGGATTGAGCGTTGTTGTTTGTGCCATAACTTCTTTCATTTATTGATTCTCTGTGTAACTTTGTGTCCTTTGTGTCTGTGCTGAAAATAATTTTAGCGCGGTGCAAAGGTAAAACGTTTTTTTCGTTCCGCAGTACCCGCATATGCGGGTTTTTTCATTATCCCCAAAAGCCATTGTTAGCCAGTTACTCAAAAAGTCGTATCTTTGCACTTTCAAATAACGGAATGATGATTAATCAGAAAAACCTCCTCACCCGCTTCCTGCGGTACGTGGCGATAGACACGCAGTCGGACGATACGGTGTCCGACAGATTTCCGAGTACGGAAAAACAACTCAACCTCTCCAACCTTTTGGTCAACGAACTGAAAGCGTTGGGATTGCACGACGTTTCGATGGACGAACACGGCTACGTGATGGCGACCGTTCCGGGCAATACGGAGAAGAAACTCCCCGTCATCGGATTCCTTGCGCATGTGGACACGTCGCCCGACATGCCGGGCAACGACGTGAAACCGCGTCTTGTCGAAAATTACGACGGGAACGACATCCAACTCAATCCCGACGTCGCAATCTCGGTGAAGGACTTTCCCGAAATCGCCGCCTACAAAGGTCAAACGCTCATCGTAACCGACGGAACCACGCTTCTGGGCGCCGACGACAAAGCCGGCATCGCCGAAATCATGACTGCCGTCGAGTACATGCTCTCCCATCCGGAGTTTCGACATGGCGACATCCGCATCGGCTTCACCGTGGACGAAGAGGTCGGGCGCGGCGTTGACCACTTCGACGTGAAAAAGTTCAACGCCGACTTTGCCTACACGCTCGACGGTGGAGCCATCGGCGAGTTGGAATATGAAAACTTCAACGCCGCCGGCGCTAAGATAAAGATTCAGGGCAGAAACATCCATCCGGGCTACGCCAAAGACAAGATGAAGAACGCCATACTGATAGCGCAGGAGTTTAACGCCATGCTGCCCGAAGACGAACGTCCCGAAAACACCGAACACTACGAAGGATTCTACCATCTAACCAAAATGGACGGAACGGTCGAACAATCTGCTTTCCAATACATTATCCGCGACCACGACAGAGAGAAGTTTGAGACCCGCAAACAAACCATGCGCACCATCGCCGACCGGTTAAACAAAAAATACGGCGACAACACGGTAATCCTCGAACTGACCGACCAATACTTCAACATGCGGGAAAAGGTAGAGCCCGTTTACCACATCGTCGAAACGGCGATAAAGGCGATGGAGGCTGTCGGCGTGAAACCGTTGGTAAAACCTATCCGCGGCGGCACCGACGGCGCACGCCTCTCGTACATGGGACTGCCCTGTCCTAACATCTTCGCCGGCGGCGAAAACTTCCACGGGAAACACGAGTACGTGCCGGTCGAAAGCATGGTAAAAGCGGCGGAGGTGATGTTGAAAATTATCGAACTGTATGCTGTCGCGATGTAGAGGGGACTCAGAACTTTAACAACGAGCCCAGCATGCCTCTGATAAGGCTTTGTCCTTGTCTATTGACAGTTTTTCCAATCGTTTTCCCGACGGTAGAGGCTGTTTTTGTTGATTTGCTTGTGGCTTTTGTGGTTTTTGGCGTAGTCGTCAGACGTTGCTGTGTTTGATATTGCGGATATTTGCTTTGCCAATCTACGCCACCGGCAGATTTTGGCTGTTGCGCCTGTTCTTGTTGCTGTTTTTGCTCTTGCAAGACCTCATACGCCGACCTGCGGTCGAAAGCGTTTTCATATTTTCCGAACAGTTTTGAATTTTTGATAATCGCATCACGTTCTTGTGCTGTGAGCGGTCCTATTTGGGAGAGCGGCGGTAAAATGACTGCTTGCTCAACAATAGACGGTCGTCCGGCATCGTCTAAAAATGACACTAAGGCTTCACCTACGCCCAATTCGGTAATCACCTGTTCGGTTTTTAGATTCGGATTCGGACGAAAGGTCTGTGCGGCAATTTTAACTGCTTTTTGGTCGCGCGGGGTATAGGCGCGTAAGGCGTGTTGAATACGATTGCCAAGTTGTCCGAGTACGTTATCCGGAATATCCGAAGGACTTTGTGAAACGAAATAAACGCCAACGCCTTTGGAACGAATAAGACGTACTATTTTCTCAATCTTGTCGGTTAAAACCTTCGGGGCGTCGTTAAAGAGCAGATGCGCTTCATCGAAAAAGAAGACTAATTTGGGCTGTGGCAAATCCCCGACTTCGGGAAGTTTTTCGTATAAATCGGATAAGAGCCACAACAACATCGTAGAGTACAAAATCGGCGATTGCATCAGTTTGTCGGCAGATAAAACATTGATCACGCCTTTGCCTTCGTAACTGCGTATCAAGTCATAAATATCGAAATCAGGCTCTCCGAAAAAGTGGTCGCCGCCTTGTGTTTCGAGCGACAACAGACCCCGCTGTATCGCTCCGATACTCATACTCGTAACCGTTCCATAAGAGGTGGTAAATTGTTTGGCATTATTTCCTACGTGTTCGAGCATCAGGCGCAGGTCTTTCAAATCAATGAGCAACAATCCGTTGTCATCGGCAATACGAAAAACAAGATTCAACGCTCCTGTTTGCGTGTCGTTCAGATTGAGTAAACGGGCTAACAGCAAAGGTCCCATTCCGGAAATCGTAGTACGCAACGGATGTCCCTGTTTACCGAAAACGTCATAAAAACAGACAGGAAATGATTGAAAATTGAAATTATGAAGTCCAAGTTCCTGCACTCTTTTCTCAATGATTTTGTTCATTGCCCCCTCTTTTCCAATCCCCGACAGGTCGCCTTTGACGTCAGCCATAAATACGGGTATTCCCTCTTTACTAAAAGATTCTGCTAATACTTGTAACGAAACGGTTTTCCCTGTTCCTGTCGCTCCGGCAATTAATCCATGACGATTTGCCATGTGAGCGTTCAAATAAATTGGGTTTGAGCTGTGTGCTATATACATAATCCTGTGTATTCATAGTTCGACTGCAAAGGTAAAACATTTTCTAATACCAACAGCATTTTTCTAAAAAAATCAGCGATTACAAAAGTTTTCCTTGCCAAGTTCCCTTTCTCTCCATCTCTTTTTCAACGGCTTGCAGCACCTGGTCGTAGCGCATGTTTCGCCATTGCGGGTAGAGGACGAGTTCGGGTTTCACTTCGCTGGCGATGCGTTCTATCATGATGTCCGGACGGAGGCGTTCGAGAAAAGAGATGATGAACGCAATATAAGATTCCATGTTGGGGAAATAGGAAAACTTTTCGGGATATTCGTAAAATGTCTGCGCTAACGGCGTCCCCTTGATGATTTGCAGTTGATGGAACTTGATGGTGCTGAGTGGCAATTCGTTGATACTGTTGACCATATCAAGCATTTCCTCGTGTGTTTCTGTCGGGAATCCGAACATGAAATGGGCGCCGCAGTAAATCCCTTTGGCGTGGGTTTGGATGACGGCATTTTTGGATGTGGCAAAGTCATGTCCACGGTTGAGCGTTTTCAGAGTTTTGTCGTAGCAAGTTTCGATGCCGTATTCGACGAGGACGTAATATTTTTTAGCCAATTCCGACAGATAATTCAACTTTTCATCATCAATACAGTCGGGACGCGTTCCGATGACAATGCCCACCACGTTTTCCACCGACAACGCCTCTTCAAACAACGTTTTCAACCGTTCCAACGGCGCGTAAGTGTTGGAAAAACTTTGGAAATAGGCGAAATATTTGTTGGTTTTGTAGCGGATGGCGTGAAATTCCATCCCTTCGATAAGCTGTTGAGTGATAGATTTTTCGGCAGAGGTGTAGGAGGGCGAAAAGGTGGTATTGTCGCAGAAAACACAGCCGCCCGTTCCCAGCGTTCCGTCGCGATTGGGACAGGTAAAGCCGGCGTTGACCGACAGTTTCTGTATGCGGCAGCCGAATCTTCGGTGCAGGTAGCCGGTGTAGGCGTTGATGCGCCTGTTGGTGCGCCAGGGATAGTTCATTTTTCCGGATTTATTATGGGAAATATTGCTCATAAAAAACGGTGCGACTTGCCGCTGCAAAATTACGAAAAATTGTCGGACATACTGCAATTACCGAAAAATGAAAAAGACACAAAGTCTTATTTTGCGACCTTTGCGGTTATCCTTTGCGCCTTTGCGGTAAAAAAAACGCAAGGGCGCAAAGATTTTTCGCAAAGAACGCAAAGAGTAAAGACAAACTTCGTGTCTTCATTTCTTCGTGCCTTCGTGTTTGAAAATAAGCACGAAGTGCAATTTGTCATACACCCCATCGCATTTGTTCAGTTACTCAGTTATTCGAAAAGTTGTATCTTTGCACCGTAATTAAAAAAACGGAATAAAAGAGATGGAAACGGTTATCATACGGGTAAGGAGTGAACGTGACAGGCTAAAGTTAATCAATTATTCAATGAATAATGGATGGCAAACGCGATCTTTTAATGAAATGTTAAATGAGTTCATCGAAACGGCTCCCCAAAATGTGCCGATTACCGATGATGAAATTTTGGCAGAAATCAAACATGTGAGGCGAGATGCAAAACTTTTCGAAACGTGTCATTTTTGATTCAAATATTTGGGTCAGTTTTATTCTCAAAAACTTTCAAAACGCAAACATTGTTTCTTTTGCATCATTTATGGCTGTAATGGACACCTTTTAAAAATCACACCCCATAAGATCAAAGTGCAATTTTTCGCCCAACAAAGCGTTTGTTCGTAGAACAAACGCTTTGTTGTTCTATATAAATTTTACGCAAATGAAAAAATGGATTATTCTCGGCGTTATTTTGGCGCTGTTTGTTGGGGGGATGCTGTTGTATCCTTACTTTTTCGATAAGGGGGAGACGACGGGTTTGTTGACGGGCGGCAGGCAGTCCGGAAGACCGCTGAACGTGGCGGCGTGCATTTTGCAGGATGAGGGCTTGGACGACGTCATCCGCACGACGGGGAGTCTTTTGCCCGACGAAGAGGTGAGTCTCTCTTTCGAGACGTCGGGGAAGATCGTCGGCATCTTTTTCACCGAAGGCACGGAAGTGAAAAAGGGGACGCTCTTAGCAAAGGTGAACGACCAGCCGCTGCAAGCCGAACTGAAAAAATTGGAGGCGCAGATCCCTTTGGCGCAAGACCGCGTCTTTCGGCAGAAGTCGCTCTTGGCAAAAGACGCCGTCAGTCAGGAAGCATACGAGCAGGTAACCACCGACCTGGAGAAACTGAACGCCGACATTGAGTTGGTGAAGTCGTACATCGCACAGACCGAGTTACGCGCCCCTTTCGACGGCATCATCGGGTTGCGCTTGGTGAGCGAGGGCAGTTTCGCCTCTCCGACGACGATTGTGGCGCCGTTGACGAAGATACGACCGTTGAAGTTGGAATTTTCCATCAACGAGCGCCAGTCCAACGAACTCCGGCAGGGCGCCAAATTGGATTTTGCCATCGAGGGCAGTTTACAAACATACAGCGCCTCCGTTTACGCCATAGAGCCGCAGATTGACATGAAGACGCGGACGATGAAAGCCCGCGCCATGTATCCCAACACTGATGGAAAGTTGAAGCCGGGGCGTTCCGCCTCCATCGAGATAAAACTCCGCGAAATCGCCAACACCATTGTCGTCCCCAGCGAGGCGGTCATCGCCGAGATGGGACGTTCCGTCGCCTACGTTTATCGCAGCGGAAAGGCACAGCAGGTAGAACTGCTACGCGGACTGCGAACAGAATCCAACGTGCAGATACTGAGCGGATTACATCCGGGAGACACCCTTATCGTAACCGGCGTCATGCAGTTGAGAAACGATATGCCCGTAACCATTGATTATTACGTTGATTAACACACCATTATGAATATTTCCGAACTCAGCATCCGTCGTCCGGTACTCGCCACCGTCATTTTTTTAGTTATTCTTCTTTTCGGGATTATCGGATACACCTATTTGGGTGTCCGCGAGTATCCCAATGTGGACATGCCCATCATCACGGTAACGGTAAGTTATCCGGGAGCAAATGCGGAAGTGATTGAAAATCAAATCACCGAGCCGTTAGAGCAGAACATCAACGGCATTCCCGGTATTCGTTCTCTGTCGAGTTCCAGTAGTCAGGGTTATTGCCGGATTACCATTGAATTTGAATTGGATGTGAACTTGGAGACAGCGGCAAACGACGTGCGGGACAAGGTATCGCGCGCCCAGCGTCTTTTGCCTCGCGACTGCGACCCGCCCACCGTTTCCAAAGCCGACGCCGACTCCGACCCCATCATGCAACTCACCGTCCAAAGCGGAAAACGCTCCCTGATGGAAATAACAGAGATAGCCTATCTCACTGTTAAAGAGCAACTTCAGACGATTTCTGACGTTAGTTCCGTCGAGATTTGGGGCGAACAGCGCTACTCCATGCGCTTGTGGCTTGACCCCGTGAAGATGGCGGCTTACAGCATCACGCCCATGGACGTTAAAAATGCCGTTGACCGCGAAAACGTCGAACTCCCCTCCGGAAGCATCGAAGGCGACAAGATAGAACTGACCATCCGCACCATGGGTCTGATGAAATCGCCCGAAGATTTCAACAACATGATTATCAAGGAAAACAACTATAACATCATCCGTTTTTCCGACATCGGAACCGCCGAATTAGGTCCGGAAGACCAACGCAACATCATGAAAAAGAACGGCATCCCCATGGTCAGCGTCGTTATCATCCCGCAGCCCGGAGCCAACCAAATCAACATCTCCGACGAGGTTCATAAACGGTTGACCCAGTTGCAGAAAGACCTTCCCGAAGATGTTATCGTCGCGCCGGTGTTCGATAATACAAAGTTTATACGGGCATCCATCAAAGAGGTCGAAGAAACTCTTTACATCGCCTTTATCTTGGTTGTGCTGATTATTTTCCTCTTTTTACGCGACTGGCGGGTTACGATTATTCCCTGCGTGGTCATTCCCGCATCGTTAATCGGGGCATTTTTTGTGATGTTTTTGGCAGGATTTTCCATCAACGTACTCTCCATGCTGGCGGTCGTGCTGGCGGTCGGATTGGTCGTGGACGATGCCATCATCATGACCGAAAACATTTACATACGAATAGAAAAAGGAATGTCTCCCTTGGAAGCGGGTATTGAAGGCTCAAAAGAGATATTTTTTGCCGTCATTTCGACGACCATCACCTTAGTCGCCGTCTTTTTCCCCATCGTCTTCATGCAAGGGATGACCGGACGACTGTTCCGTGAGTTCAGCATTGTGGTGTCGGGCGCCGTCATTATCTCCTCTTTCGTGGCGCTGACCTTTACCCCGATGCTCTCAACCAAACTTTTGAAAAAACGTGAAAAACAAAATTGGCTCTATCGCAAAACAGAACCTTTCTTCGAATGGCTGAACAGTTGGTACAGCAACGCTTTGAGCGTGGTGTTAAAGTACAGATTTTGGGTTATTCCTTTGATTATTGCAATCTTCGTGTCCATCGCTTGGCTGTGGAGCGCTATCCCTGCCGAGATGGCGCCGTTGGAAGACCGCTCCCAAATCACCATCACGACCCGCGTACCCGAAGGCTCAACCTTTGAGTTTTATCGCGATTACAGTCAAAGAATTTCCGACGTTGCCGATGAAGTTGCACCCGAAAGAGACGCCAACGTCATGCTAACACGTTCTAATTGGGGATTCGTAAGGATTATTTTACCCGACATCAAAGATCGTAGCCGCAGCCAAATGGAGATTGCCGATGCGCTTTCTAACGCCGTCCGCTCCGAAACACAGGCGCGGGCATTCGTGCAGCAACAGTCCACCTTCGGCGGACGACGGGCGTCAATGCCAATACAGTACGTGTTGCAGGCGCCCAACTTGGATAAGTTGCAGGAGTTTATCCCCGCTTTCATGGCACGCGTCAACGAAAGTCCGAAGTTCCAAATGGCGGACGTGAACCTGAAATTCACCAAACCCGAAATGCGCCTCGAAATCAACCGCGACAAAGCCGGACTGCTGGGCATCAGCACCCGCGACATCGGACAAACACTGCAATACGCCCTCAGCGGACAGCGAATGGGGTATTTCTACATGAACGGAAAACAATACCAGATTCTCGGCGAAATCAACCGCCAACAACGCAATAAACCGTTAGACCTCAAATCCATCTACGTAACCAACCTGAACGGCGACCTGATACAATTAGACAACGTCGTCAACTTGGCAGAAAACGTGGCGCCGCCGCAACTCTATCGCTATAACCGTTTTACGTCGGCAACCGTATCAACAGGTCTCACCAAAGGCGTAACCATCGGAGAGGGATTGGACGAAATGGACAAAATCGCCAAAGAGGTGTTAGACGAATCTTTCCGGACGGCGTTAGCCGGCGACTCGAAAGAGTTTCGCGACAGTTCTTCGAGTTTGATGTTCGCGTTCATCTTGGCGTTGGTGTTGATTTTCTTGGTGCTGGCGGCTCAGTTCGAGAGTTTTAAAGACCCGTTAGTCATCATGTTCACCGTGCCGTTGGCGGTGTCCGGCGCCTTAGTCTGCATGTTTTTCTCCAACATTACGATGAACATCTTCAGCGAAATCGGCATCATCATGCTCATCGGCTTGGTCGCCAAAAACGGCATCCTGATAGTAGAATTCGCCAACCAACGCCAAGAATCCGGCATCGCCAAAGGCGAAGCCATCCACGGCGCCGCCATCCAACGACTGCGCCCCATCCTGATGACCAGCCTCACAACAGTACTCGGACTGCTACCCCTCGTCTTCGCCAGCGCCGAAGGCGCCAACAGCCGCATCGCCATGGGCATCGCCGTTACCGGAGGAATGACGGTATCAACATTCCTCACACTGTTCGTGGTGCCGGTGATGTATAGTTATATTTCGACGGATAGAAAGAAGTCTGAACCTTGATTTTCTTGATTTTAGGATTAACATGATTTTGAATACATAATGACAAAAAGGATAGTATGAGATATGAGGATTTAACAAGGAAGATTATTGGGTGTGCGATGAAAGTGTATAATGCATTAGGCAATGGTTTTCAGGAAGTTATTTAAAGATGTCCATTTGGCGCAAGCCATGAACTATTTGGAAGCCTATCAAATGGAAATAGGTCTGATCATCAATTTTGGCGCAAAAAGTTTAGAGTTTAAACGAGTGCATAACAACAGAAATGAACAGGATTTTTGACACCGGAACGCAGAGCAAAGCACAGCAACACAATGTGCCAACTTCCGTATCCTGCGCACCAAAACGTGCTAAATCCTTGATATACAGGCGTTTACCACCCCGCCACCCCCAACTCTCTGACAATCAATGAGTTACAGTGTTTTTGGCTAATTTGTCTGAACTGTGTTGCGGGTCAAGCCCGCAATGACGTAAATGTGATTGTAATGATTTCTGTGAGCCCTCAATTGCCGTCGCGAAGTAGAGCAAAAAATCTATTATAAGAAAAATATATACTTTTGTCTATGTTTTTTCCATTCGAAGTTGATACTTTTGCCGTTAAATTTATTAACTTTTAAGAAATGACAAAAAGAAGACTTAATTTGAGGAATGTGGTTGCAGTAGCAATCTGCCTCGCAGTAACAGTAACAACAATGTTTTGGGGTTGTAATAAGCCGGAAAATTCCAAAGACCCCAATAATCCTGAAAATCCTGACATTCCGCCGCTTATCAACGTGGAAAAGGGATTAAGTTATTCGGAAGTGTTGGAAAATTTAACTGCAAACGGTTATGTTCCTTCAGACAAGACAGACAGCACCATCGTTTTCAAAGGTGCGGATTTGGACGGCATACACCCGTTAGCCGATTTTTTGACAGATTATATCATCCATTCGTCAAAGCGGGTTACGTATATTTTTGACGAAGAGGGCGGATTGTTGATGCTTAAAATGGAGGGGAACACGGATGTGCCGGACACACCTCCGTTTAAATCGTCCAATCAGACAAAAATGGCAAGTTTCAGCGAGTTTTTTGAAGACTCAAAAGATTTCGTAAAAGCACAATACGAATCCATGCACGTTATGTGGGTACCGTATTACACGTATTGTTTTGATGATTATGGTTATATGCCGAGAAAAGATAGTCGTTGCATGGTTAATCATATCACAGGCCAATGGGAAGCCATGCGTATTGCGTGTCAGGACATGAATCTCTACCCCGGATGGTGGTACTATCGAATAGAGAATATACAGGCCGGCGGATTTGTTATGTGGCTATTACCTATTCCTAACAATAAATCGGATGTAGAACCCGAAGGTTGGGTTAAAGATTTCGAGTGTGCTGTTTGGTATATGCTAAATACATCAATAGGAGGCGCTCATAATGTAGATTGTTGGGATATAAACGGTCATTAAAAGGACATATCATTCAGCGTTACTTCCGATTGGATGCTGTTCCGGTATTCGTTGCGTTTCACGCCGTAAGTCGTTATCATTGTGATGTGTACGGCTTTTCGGGTTTGGGTTTCGTTGATGAACGCCGCTTTTTTATCTTTCAGGGTGTCGTATGTGTTTTACCGAGCAACCATAACGCGTTTGGTAACGCTGTTGCCGTTGCCGTCATAGACTTTGAAGAGATAGACCCCGGTATTGTAGGAAGAGACAACAACGGTGTTGTCGGTTGTTGTTTCTATTAACTGTCCGATGGGGTTGTAAATTTCGACTTTGGCGAACTCTTTGGCGATGATGGTTACTGTGGTATTGGACGGGTTGGGATAGATGAGCACACTGTTGGCAAGTTCGTTGATGCCTGTGCAGTCGGCGATTGCGGAGGCGGAGAGTTCGGTTGATGCGGTTTTGTCGCAGATGGTTTTTATCCGCCAGATGTAGGTTTTTCCGTGTTCAAAGTCGGCGATTTCGGAGAAGATGGGCGTGGAAACTGTTCCTAAGAGGTTGCCGTCTCTTCGGATTTCGTATCCTTTGGCGTTGGCTACGGCTGTCCAGGTGATGATTGCGGTTTTGCAGTTTTCGATTTCGGCTGTTGCGTTTGTTACGGGGTCGCACACTTCGCAGTCGGCGGTTGCGGAGACGGGGACTTCGGTGGCTGATTCTTTGCTGCAGACGGCTTTTATTGTCCATGTGTAAGAGGATCCGTGTTCAAATGCGGCGGTTTCGACAAATATGGTCGTAGTAACTTTATCTAAGAGGTTGCCGTCTCTTCTGATTTCGTACTCTTTGGCTCCGGCTACGGCGTTCCATGTGATGGTGGCTTTGGCGCAGTTTTCGATTTGGGCTTTTGCGTTTGTTACGGGGTCGCAGAATGCGCAATCGGCTTTTGCAGAAGCGGAAACGAACCACGATTCGTTCACGTCGCAAATGGTTTTAATGCCCCATGTGTATGTCGTTCCATTGATAAAGTTGTAGTTGTCGGTATAGGGCGGCGCGGCAACTTTTCCTAAGGTAACGTTGTTTCTTCTGATTTCATATTCTACGGCGTCGCTCACAGGCGTCCAGGTGATGGTTGCCGATTTACAATCATCTTCGATAGTCGCTGTTGCATTGGTTACAGGGTCGCAAGACGGGGGGGGCGGAGGCGGTACTCCTTCAACCGTGAAAAAAGTGTATTTGTTAGATACTGCTCCATGATCAGAAGATTGACCTGAATACGCTGTATAAACTCCCGGGTAGGGGTCTGTTTGCGCCATCAGATACATTTTGTCTTCTCCGAAACCGGCTAAGGTCAGATAGGCAAATTCTTGATCAATATATGTAACGAAATTCACAAGATGTTCCGTTTGTGTCCATGTCTGTCCTCCATTGTAAGAGACGGTATAAAACGGATGACGGAGCCAACAACCGTTTTTAGATCCTCCATCCAACAATCCGAGATAACTCAACCGCACTCTGTTTTCAGCATCAAATGTCATTTGCGGAAATGAAAAATTGCCGGCAAAACCATAACTCGGTGTCGTCCAAGTCGTAGCGCCATATACATCTATCATAAAATAATGGTCATTATACGGAGTAAAATATCCAACAATGGGCCATGTGGGAGAAGTGGAGTTCACATACAAGTAAGAATCATCCGATAGATCCCAATCGAAATAATCCTCCAACAAAGGATATATCTTATGTTTAACAAAATCGGTAGCGCCATCAATCGGCGTCATCTCTTCGTTCCAGTAAGAAAGAAAAGTTGCGAGTACGTGGCTAAAATAGTAGAAAGTTCCTTGGTTTTCGTGATTCATAGCCAATAGTACCGAAAAAGCGACATGGATTTTTCCATTATTATCCAAAGCGATACATCCCTGAGTGGGAATATAAACTGTGTCGGCGTATTCGGAAGGATCTACATAATAACCGATAGGGGAATCAAAAAATTTAATGCTTTCCCAAGTATTGCCATTGTCCGGTGATTTTAACACATAACCGTGATAACATCTACGTATAAACGAACATGCCACCGTATTACCCTGCACAGCAAAAGATATGGCGTCGGTGTAGTTGGATTCTCCATCCCATTGCTCTCCCAGCATTTGAGGAACTAACTGACCCTGAACATCCCACGTCGAACCGCCATTTTGCGTTCTATAATAAAACACGGGATAAGTATATCCTTGATACGGACTTCCTTCCGGAACACTCATCGGCGACATGATATGGATGTATTGATGATTCGCTCCGCTGGTGGTCATCCGCGCCCACGCCATCGTGTAGCCGGCATTGGGCGACGTCCCGGCGGGATAGGGAACAGGGGTAATAGTCCACGTGCCCTGACCTTTGTTCGGGCGCGTCATCAATACTAATCCGTTGATAATTTGTACGCCGTTATAGACGTAAGCATCGGCGCTTCGGGCAAGGATGGCTTCTCCGTTGGCGCCCCATTGGGCATACGAGGGCCAATATACCGGTATTCCGCCGACTCTGTTTTGCTGATAGTCCGGATGGGACGGATTGTCCCAACTCCACGTCTGTCCGCCATCCGTGGAATAAGAGTAGCCGACGCCTCGCAACGGAGTGCTGCTGCCGTCAAATGGGGCGTTATCCTCATTTGTCCAGGTACAGCCGATAAAACCATCGTCGTGTCGTTGGGTCATCGGGTACACAGAGCCTTGCGTCTGCCGGTCGTAACTCTGCGAAACTCCCGCAGACTTCCATAAGTTAACATCAACTTGTGCCATGGCAGGTATCGTCAAACCTGCGGCTAACATGCATAGTAAAAGTTTTTTCATTGTAATATAATTATGGTGCAAAGGTAAGAATTTTTTCTTAACCACAAAGTATCACAAAGAATGTTCACAAAGAACACAAAACATTGCTAATCAGCATGTTGTCATTGTGAGCCTTTGTGTGTACTTCGTGCTCTTTGTGGTAAAAAAGGTTTCTAAATAGGTTTGGCGTATGCGTTTTAATCCTTTTTCTCCACCAACGCCACAAACTCCTCCGGCAGTTTCAATTTCTGAAACTCCTCAAGCGAGATGGCAACGCCGACGATGTTGTGTTATTAATTTATTGAAAAACGACGCAATTTATTAGGATTTTGTGCCGTATGGAAAATCCCAACTATCTGTACTGTATTGGCATCAATGAAAAACAATATTTTGTAACGCCATTTCATGATAAAACGAACTTCTACGTTATTCGTACTTGCATATTCATCTCGTGGATATGCAAAAGGGAAGCATTCTAAGTGTTTCATTTCCGATAAGATACCATGTTCCACATATTTAGCTTGTGCCATGCTTTCAATATCGGAAATATATGTTACAATGTTCTGTAAGTCCGTTTTCGCTAACGTTGAAACGACTACTTTATAAATCCGCATAACGATAACCCAATTCTTTGCTTAATTCTTCCAACCCAATGCTTTCGCCTCTCATACATTGTTCAATACCTGCGTTTACTCGTTTTCTGTATTGTTCGATTGTAAGAGATTCACCGTTTGTTGTATAGGCGACGATTTCTTTGTTTGGGTAAAAATTTCTCTTTATCCTGTGATACAACTTATCCCTTTCTATATTGGGTAAAAGCGTTATTTCTCTGTAAATGTTTTCTAAACTTTCATATTTCATAACCAATTATTTTTAATCATTTCGGCTTTCCTTTTAAAAATCACATTGCAAAGATACAACTTTTTGTCGGAACTGCGACTTTCGTACACCACAACGACCCGCAATCTCCTGTTCAACGCTTTGCCTTAGGGGATTCCTGCTTGCGCAGGAACCGACGCACCGACACCAACCGACGCTACGAGCGAGAGCAGGAGGCTGTCTCATAAGAACACAGATGACACGGATGAGACAGATTTTCACAGATAATAAACATTTTTTATTCTTGTATATCTTTGATTATAAACAATATAAAAATCCGTTTTAATCTGTGTTTTCCGTGTCATCCGTGTTCTAAATTACTTTTTCTCCACCAACGCCACAAGTTCCTCCGGCAGTTTCAATTTCTGAAACTCCTCGAGCGAGATGGCGACGCCGACGATGACAGCCGGCAGCGGTTTCTCCGCCGGTTTCTTGAGATAGACCTCTTCGAGGAAGGGGTAGTCCAACACTTTGCCAATATTATCCAGCAACTCCGTATCAACGCTGTGCTTTTTAAAGAGGTTGTAAACGGAAGAGCGATGAATACCAATCAGACGTGCAAACTTCGCCTTGCTGAACGTTGCGTCGGCACGGCATTTCTCTTCAAACTTTTCTCGGATAAGGTCTCCGATGTGGATAATTTCTTTCTTCATTTTATTATCTTTTTGGTAACAAAAAAGCGCGGACAATACGTTAATATCCGTTCTTGAGGTTCTCGACTACCTGACTACCAAATAAAGCAGCAAATCCACGCCGAAGCGTAAGCATTTTACTTTACTCTTGGTAGTCTGAAATGGTCGAGAAATCAAGACCTCGAATAAAAACTAACGCTTCTTTATTAACTGTTTAACATTCTGTGTCATTATAAAATACTTATTAATATTAATCAAGTGCAAAGGTAAGAAAAATATTACTACCTTTGCAGTCTCAATAAACAAAAGGTATTTCAATGAACAGAGAATCAACAAAAAGGATCATTTGTGTGGCAAAAAGGAGTTTAGTGTCAATCGGATGTTTTATCGTTTTCAACTGTACTTGTTTTGCGCAGGAGGCCACGGAAACATTATCGCCTGCGATGTACGATTATCTTGTGCTCATGGATAAGGAAAACGTGCTTCTTAAAATGAAAGCGCAAGATGACAAATTATACCAAGAGTATAAGGTAGGAGAAAAAATGCATAGAAACGGACGAGGGTTGATAGTATTGGGTTCCGTCTCAACCATAGTCGGAATTACTGCTGTTGCTTCCAGCTATTCGAGTTACGATAACAATGATAATTTGCGCTCACTTGGGTACGGATTATTAGGTGTAGGCGAAGTTTTGTTTGCAATAGGTATTCCTACTGCCATTGTAGGAAAACATAAACAAAAAAACGCTCTCGAAGAATTTCGTCAACAATTTTCTTTGACATCTCCAACATCACCCCATTTTCGGCTTAATCTGCACACTACCGGAATAGGGTTGGCGTATGTGTTTTAATCTTTTCTCTCCACCAACGCCAATCATTATAAAATACTTTATTAAAATTACAAGGGCAAAGGTAAGGATTTTTTATTACTTTCCAGGACAACCGCATTAAAAATTCAGCGTCAACCCCACGCCTCCACTTCCGGTAATGCCGAAGTTGAGGGTACATGCCGTAGTACCGTGCATAACGGAAGCGTTGTACAGCGATACGGATTTTTTCATTTGACTTGTGCCGGCAAGCGACATGAGAATTCCGGTAGCAGTACCAACAATACCAACGCCTAAAAGTACATTGTTACCTTTACCAAATAAACGCGATCCCAAATCCCATCCTAACAAAAAAGAACAAGGATAAGCAATGATGTTTCCTGCTACCGCAAGCGACTTGCCACTATTGTACTGTTGTAACGCCTCGCTGTTTCCCGACATCGTCTCTCTTACTTGTTTGGGTTTTATCGGCGTTCCTTTTTGCCATACCCCGCCGTTGTAGGTCAATGGAGGTTGGGGCGATACAGATACATGGACGACTTCCACGGTGTTACCAGTTATTATATCTTTCGTCCCATTTTCATATTTAATGGAAAAGACGTCGCTCTTCTGTATATCGTATGTCGGACCTTCCTGATTGTCAAACTCTTTGTATTTTATTATCTGATCTTCTATTTCCAATACTTTCGCCTGAATCTCATAGCCATCCTTTAACGTGATAATATCCTGCGCTTGGAGTGCATTGCTACAACAAATAAATGCCAATGCCGCAAAAAACAGGTTTTTTCTAATAGATATACTCGTTATCATAGTTACAAATTTTAAACTGCAAAAGTACAAAAAAATCGTACTCCGAAAAATATCCCAGTATTTTTTTCATTTGATTATAAGTTTTACCTTTTACTTTTTATTCCTTCAAAAAAGACGTGCGTTTTATTAGATACAAAATCACCTTTAAATAATTCATATTCACCAATTTTTGAGGGTAATTCTCTTCTTATAACCTCATTTGATAGAGAATCATTTTGTTTAGGCAATACAACATCTACATACTCAAAAGGTTTGGTACTGTCTAATTGAAAAGTAAAAGTACCTCCGCTAATTTGAAATCCTATCAAAGCAATTGAGGAAATAAAACCCGCATTAGGTTTTAAGAACAAAAATTTATCTTTGAAGTTTTCCCAAATATTTTTGTCATTGATATCCGCCGGACAAAAAGACTTTTTAATTTCTAAATATTTATT
This sequence comes from Bacteroidales bacterium, assembly GCA_009777825.1. Taxonomy (GTDB): domain Bacteria; phylum Bacteroidota; class Bacteroidia; order Bacteroidales; family WRLA01; genus WRLA01. The sequence goes on along the minus strand of WRLA01000031.1, from coordinate 2,768 downwards.
ATCAAGATAATCAGTATTATAAATGAATTTCCCTGTATTATCTGATTCCCAAAATAAACCGTCATCCGTATTTTCAGTAAAGACCACTTCGGATAAATCCCCATTCATATCAATAACATCATAATACCAATAACTATACCTGCCATTGCAAATGGTATCTACCCTTACTTCCCAAGAAAATCCGGAAAAGAAATCTGTATTTGGTTTGAATCCCACAGTAAAATATGGTTTACAAGTATCATTTTGATAATAGGGAAATGGGGATTTGTCCATTAATACGGAACGAGTAGTGTCAGAGCAGTTTTTTATATCAAAAGTTCCTTCGCTTATTTTTGAAAAATAAAGCGATTTGTCGGATATGTTTCTATAAGTAACAACAAGGCAAACAGGTTTTATATCTGTTTCTTCTAATTGTCCAATATAATAAGTGATATCATTCCTATATTCAATAGAAAATTCGACAAAAATTTCTTGAGAATACACTGAGAATGAAAAGGATAATAATAATAAAAGCAATAGTTTTTTCATATCTTTACCTTTATAGTTATGTATATTTAGCTCAATTTATCTATAAAATGCTGACCAGTATCCATTGCGGTAACCATATCTACTTTGTCCCTTTATAATACAATGTTATCCCTTCGTAGTCCCCCGGTAATAATTTGCTGATTAGTTTGTTTTTGCCTATATGCATATAAAAATTATGTTCTACCTCTGTATCATATAATATCAATTCATTGCCGTTTCTGCTCCAAGTTCCATCCGAAAGAATGAGATATATTATATCTTCAATTATATATTGTAACGTATAAAAACCCATAGGGGAAAGATTAAGCGAAAAGTAACTTATTTGTCCTGCATTTCTATATTGTCCCGCTTTCAAAGAAAACGCCGATTGATATTGGGACGTATATATATTACGTTCCTGTTGAAGAATAAAATCACTAATATTATAACTCTCTATAAACGGAAAATCACTTAAACGTCTAAATTCGAATACTTTATTTTGTAAAAACCTAAATGCTTCTTTGACATGAAGTTCATTGTTTTTATACTCTAACTGCATTTTATAGTGGAGATACTTATCTGTAAGGATTATATCATTGTCTAATATCGAATATGTACCATCGGAAAGAGGGACATCAAGAAGAATGTCATCAGACAGATGTGCACTAAGCATTATACAATAACGACCAGTGTTAGTGAAATAAATATCACAATATGAGTCATCCGATAAAGAATATAATCCCGATAATTGTAATTGTGCAAAAAGCATATTACTTGTCAATATTGCCATTGTTAGTAAGGTACATCTCATTATTATTCGCACATTTTATGGTATAATAGGTGAAAATGGATATTCTCATTTATTTACTCTTTTAACCGTTTATAAATAGTGTCAGGCAATGTAAATTCTTTTATAGTTTCTCTATCAGTTGGGGAATTATAATAAAAGCATTTGTAAGTCTTTTCTTCATGATCATAGCCAATAAACCATCTTTCTGAAAGACAACCATCCATAAAAATGCCTTTGGATCCCAACGCCTGTTCTTTAAAAAAAGCGTGATCTCTATGAAAAGGACAGTTTAATTTCAAGTTATTTTTTTTCGAGTCCAATAATTGGATATTAAGAGTGTCTATTAGATTAAATTGATAGGCGATAGTATCGTCTAAGTATAGATTTAATATTTTATCATCAATGGCGTAAAATCCCGTATCCCAATCTTTTATAATCTCAAATGGGGCTTTTTCACTAAGGCTTCTTATGTTGTAGTATAAGATGTAAGAATAGTTTCCATATAAATGTAATATGGATGATGAAGAGTTGTATTCATGATACATGCCAATGTATGAATCATTTTTTTCTTTTTCATTCATTTGAGCTATCAAATTATTCGATAATATCAAGCAAAAAGAATGAAATAATATTAAAATTGCTATGGTTTCAAATTTTCTAGTTTTTTTTGTCATAATCACTTCTTTTTAAAATCATATTTATCTTACGAAAGGTAGTGCCCAAGGAGGATATACATCAGATAAGGATATAAAAGGCAACGCATACGACTGATAAGATTTCATCATCTGTATTGCTTCTTTTTGAAATGAATGTGGGATAGCTGCAGAATAACGATATGCATAGTATTCCGATGTACCAGTATTCCTTGAATATGGAACAATAGAGCCACCCATTCCAAGAGAGAAATGATAGGTATGAATCACTTCATGTCCTAAAACTGCTTGCATATCAGCCACTGTGGTAATTGTTGGACATATTTTAATGAAATAGTCCGGTTGGCCAAATATTGTTTCTCTACTCATATATGACATTCCTAGCGAGCGAGCGCCATCAGGATCAATCATATAACCTCCTGACGGATGTAAACTATAGCCAAGTGTACCTTCTTTGGTCATTTGACTTGTCATTGTTACATAATCTTCAGAACCAGGAAAGGTTTCATGTGTGTATTTTGTAAACTCTTTAGCACTTGTTAAATCTATATTTACTTTTTCACCCTCACCTGTAATAGAAGATACTGAACCTTCCATTTTTGATATAACACTCGTACCTGTTCCCGTCCCTATCTTCAGCCCCATCCTTTTTGCCTTGATTCCTCCGCCGATTCCTCCCGCGACAGCCCCTGTTGCCGCCCCCCATCCCGCTCCGCGGAATCCTTGTCTAAAGATTTCGCTTGAGCTAGCGCCGCGCACCCAGGCATTGCCCGCACCGCCCACGAAACCGGAGGCGGCGCCTGCCATGGCTCCATATA
>WRLA01000030.1 GCA_009777825.1 Bacteroidales bacterium | reverse complement strand
GGGTGAACGTTGTACCGATGTTTGCAAAAATCCGTGTCATAAGTTCTTTATCTTTTACCGAAAAACCATCATTTTCATGGATGGAAAATCGGGTGCAAATATAATGATTTTTTAAATACCAAACAAAAAAATTTTTTTTTTAGCCACGAATGCACTAATATTTTCTCTGTGAAACTCTGTGTCCTTTGTGTCTCTGTGTTGAATTTTAATCTTTTTCAGCAGAGACACAGAGTTTGATATTGCAAAAAAAATGTACTTTTGCAAAAATAAACCCATACTGATATGGCTACATTTAAAATCAAACGAGGACTTGACATCAAACTTGTCGGAGCGGCAGAACTCGTTATAAAAGAGGCATTTACAGAGAGATATGCTGTGAAGCCGACAGACTTTCGAGGGCTGACGCCGAAACTTTTGGTGGAAGAAGGAACGAAAGTAAGAGCAGGAACGCCGCTTTTTTTCGACAAATACAACGAGAAAATCATCATCACCTCGCCGGTTTCAGGAGAGGTAACGGCTATCGTGCGCGGAGAAAAGCGCCGTATCGAAGAGATTCGCATCGCCTCCGAACAGCAGATAGAATACGTCGAATTTGAAAAGAATGACCCGAAAACGTTGAGTCGCGAACAAATCGTGGAGCGGATGTTGGAAAGCGGCGTGTGGGCGATGTTGCGCCAACGTCCTTACGGTTGCATCGCCAATCCCGACGATGCGCCCAAAGCCATTTTCGTTTCCGCCTTCGACACGGCGCCTTTGGCTCCTGATTACGATCTTATTGCACACGGACAGGGCGTCGCCTTTCAAACCGGATTGGATGCTTTGGCTACATTGACCAAAGGGAAAGTGCATCTGAACCTGCAATCGGGCAATGCAGGCGTTTCGCACGTCTTTTTGAATGCTAAAAACGTGGAAATCAACTATTTCAAAGGAGGTCATCCGGCAGGAAACGTGGGAACGCAAATTAACAAACTCGATCCCGTTAACAAGGGCGAGGTGGTGTGGTATCTGCGCGTACAGGAGGTGATTACCATCGGCAAATTATTTCTTGAAGGACGCTTCGACGCTACACGGATTATCGCTTTTGTGGGCAGCGAGGTGCGCCGTCCGCACTATTTCCGTACACGCATCGGCGCTTCCGTCCGGAAACCGGCAGAAATAGCCGGCATCTTCGACGACAATGTCCGTTATATCAGCGGAAACGTCCTGACGGGAACCAACATCGGCGCCGACGGGTATTTGGGATTTTACGACAACCAAATAACCGTCATCCCCGAAGGTAATCATTATGAACTGTTTGGATGGATGATGCCGCGCCTCGGCAAATTCTCTGCATGGCATTCCTACTTGAGTTGGCTGATGCCGTGGAAAAAATATAAACTCGACACCAACCTCAACGGAGGTCAACGTGCTTTCGTCTTTAACGGGAAATACGAACAGGTTTTCCCGTTCGACATCTACCCCGTCCAACTGATAAAAGCCGCCATCACGGAAGATATTGACATGATGGAAAACCTCGGCATCTATGAACTTGAAGAAGAAGACGTTGCGCTGTGCGAATTTATCTGTCCATCGAAAATAGAATGGCAAGCCGAACTGCGCAAAGGATTGGATTTAATTAAAAAAGAGATGAGTTAAGTTATGAAAGCATTGAGAAAAATAATAGACAAAGTGAAACCGAACTTTGAGAAAGGCGGTCGTTTTCCATGGTTACATTCGGTTTTTGACGGTTTTGAGACGTTCCTTTATGTCCCTAACACGGTAACCAAGTCGGGATGTCATGTCCGCGACGCTATTGACATGAAACGCGGCATGATCGCCGTCGTCATCGCCTTGACGCCGGCGCTGCTCTTCGGAATGTACAACGTTGGATTTCAACATTTTAAAGCCATCGGAGCGATAGCGACATTTTGGGAAGTGTTTCTGTATGGCTTGTGGGCGGTGTTGCCGTTGATTGTTGTCTCTTACGGCGTTGGACTTGGGATAGAGTTTTGCGTTGCCCAAATTCGGGGACACGAAATCAACGAAGGATTTTTGGTAACGGGCTTGCTCATTCCGATGATTGTGCCTGTTGACGTGCCGTTGTGGATGGTGGCGGTGGCGACAGCCTTTGCCGTCATCATCGGGAAAGAGATATTTGGCGGCAGCGGGATGAACATCGTCAATCCTGCTTTGCTGGCGCGGGCGTTTCTGTTCTTCGCCTACCCGCTCAAGATGAGTGGCAACGAGGTGTGGATTCGTATCGGAGAGGGTGCTCACGCCGTTGACGGATTTTCAGGCGCCACACCGCTTGGAGATGCCTTAGTCGGCGATTTCGACAAACTTCACGCCTCGTGGAGCATCTCCGACATGATTTTCGGCTTTGTCCCCGGCTCCATCGGCGAGACCTCGTTCTTGGCGATCATGCTCGGCGCGGCGCTTTTGCTCTTTACCGGCATGGTGAGTTGGAAAATCATGCTCTCGGTCTTTGCAGGAGGATTTGCTACCGGACTGCTGTTCAACCAGATCGGCGCCAACGACTTCATGCTGCTTCCGGCATGGGAACATCTGCTCTTGGGTGGCTTCGCCTTTGGCGCCGTCTTCATGGCGACCGACCCCGTCAGTTCCACCCAGACAGAAAAAGGGAAATACATCTACGGAGCACTCATCGGTATCTTAGCTATCCTAATCCGCGTACTCAACCCAGCCTACCCCGAAGGGATGATGCTGGCAATACTGCTGATGAACGTCTTTGCACCGCTGATTGACTATTTGGTGGTACGGCAAAATATCAATAGACGGTTGAAAAGGGTTAATAAATAAAAATCGGCAAAAATTTACAACCTTTGCACCCAAAAACCCGATGAAGAGCATAAGAGAAATTATTGATTGTTATTTTCCGAACAAGGGCATGATGCGGAGTTATTACATTACTCATGTTGAGCGTGTTACGGAGAAAGCGTTGGCGGTGTGTGACAGGAATCCGCACTTGGGCGCTGACCGTGATTTGGTGGCGGCTGCTGCCATGTTGCACGACATTGGCATCTGTCGGGTCTTTGCGCCGGAGATTGGGTGTTACGGGGATGCGCCTTACGTGCGGCATGGCATCTTGGGCGCAGAGATTGTTCGGCAGGAGGGATGGGATGCGATAGCGCCGTTTTGCGAAAATCACATTGGGGTGGGCATCACGGAGGCGGATGTGGTCAACTATCGGCTGGCGTTGCCTCGGCGCGATATGTTTCCGCAGACCGTTGAGCAGAAGATCGTTGCCTTTGCCGACAAGTTCTTTTCCAAGTCACAGAGCCATCTCACTACGCCCAAATCTATAGAGAAGATACATTTGAGCCTGTTGCGGTATGGTGCGGAGAAGATAGATATCTTTAATCAGTGGTGCGAGTTGTTTGGTAATTGAAAATCCGTGTCATCCGTGTTCTTTTTCACGTAGCCTGCCGCGAACAGCTGCGGCGCGGATGCTTGTGTTGATTTCGAAACCTATCAGGATGAAGACGGCGTTGACGTAGAGATAGAACGTGAGGATGAGGATTGTTCCTAACGAGCCATAGAGGATGTTGTAGCGTGAGAAGTTGGTGATGTAATAGTTGAATCCCATGGTTGTGAGCGCGATGAGGGCGGTGGAGGTGATGGTTCCGGGGGTGAAGATTCTGAATTTGTGGGGACGGGAACTGCCGAAGAAATAGAACGTGGCGACGGCTATCATGACGGTGAAGATGGCGATAGCCAGCCGTGCGACGTTGAAGAGCCATTGCAGGAAGCCGGAGATGAGGGCTTCCTGACGGAAGATGTTGAGGACGTATTTTCCCATTCCCAGGACGACGACGGAGATGGAGAGTAGCACAAAGATAAGCGTCAGGATGATTAGAGAGTAGAGGCGGTTTTTCAGCCAGTTGGAGGCGTTGGTGAAGCGGTGGTACGTCTGGCGGAACGCGGTAAAGAGGCTGTTGATGCCGTTAGTGCCGAAGTAGAGCGACAAGACGACGCTGATAGAGAGCAAATTGCCCGATTTGCGGGTGATGATATAGGTAACGGTCTCGTCCATAACGTCCCATATCTGCGGCGGGATGATTTCGTGGAAAAAGTTGAGCAGGTCATCCTGAAAGTTCTCAATGGGGATGTACGGAATCAAGGTGAAAGAGAAGAGCAGCAGTGGAAACAACGCCGTAAAGAAACTAAACGCCACCGACGCCGCTCTTTCGGTTACGAAACCTTGCATCAGACCTTTTAGAAAGAGATTTCCGACTTTGTACAGCGAGTGTCCCTGAAAGCCGGGCGGATGGATGTGGTTCAGTTTTATCAACAGATGTTGTATCAAACGTTTGATGAAATGTTTGATGTACTTTGTTGCCGTCTGTAATATTTTTTTCATGTTCAGTCTGCTAATAAACTGATGTCCAAACTTTTGATATGGTGGGTGAGCGCTCCGACGGAGATGTAGTCCACGCCTGTTTCCGCATATTGCCGGATGTTCTCTTCGGTGATGCCGCCGGATGCTTCCACGGGATATTTCCCTGCGATGATGTTCAGGGCGGTTCGGATTTGTTCGGGAGTGAAGTTGTCCAACATGATACGGTGGATGCTGCCGGTTTGGAGCGCTTCGCGCAGTTCGTCGAAGTTGCGGACTTCTATTTCGATTTGCAAGGGTTTTCCGTGCGTTGTCAGGTAGTCGTTTGCCGACAGTATCGCTGCATTGATGCCTCCTGCAAAGTCCACGTGGTTGTCTTTGATAAGGACCATGTCGAAGAGTCCGAAGCGGTGATTGTCGCCGCCTCCGCACTTCACGGCGTATTTTTCCAACTCGCGCAGTAGCGGTGTTGTTTTGCGGGTGTCGAGCAGTTTGGCATTCGTTCCTTCTACCTTTTTCATCAAAGAATGCGTTTTGGTGGCGATGCCGCTCATGCGCTGGATGAAGTTCAGGGCGGTGCGTTCGCCGGTCAGAATCGCCCGTGCGTTGCCCGAAACACGGAGGATGACGTCGCCCGGGAGGATGGCGTCGCCGTCGTGGCGTACAATGTCAACGGTCAAATGCGGGTCAAGCGTTGTAAAGACTTTCGCTACGATGTTCGTTCCGCAGAGGATGCCGGCTTGTTTGGCAATCATCCGCGCATGTTTCACGGCGGCGGCGGGAACGGTGGAAAGGGTGGTATGGTCGCTTTCGCCGATGTCTTCCATTAAGGTTAGGCGGATAATTTCTTCAATATTCATCATGTTTGTTAATATTTTGGAAGTTATTGTTCCCTGATATTTAACTTATAAACGCAAAGTTTGCTGCTTTCCTCTTTGAAGACGATATAGACGTCGAAAGTCGTTGTTTCGGTTTTATATATTCCTGCCAAAAAGGTGTTTTTCGACCTGTTGGTTCCGAATTGGATGACCTCGAAAGATTTTACGGGGTAATTTTCGAAAAACTCTTTGACGATATACATGGATTGGGACGAACTCCACTGTCCGGTATATTTCGGCAGGTCTAATTGGACGGTTGAGGCAAAAATTTTTCCGAAAGATATATGGTCGGATGTTGAAAAGATGGTTTCGATATCATTAGAAATAACCTCGTTATCACTATTTTGTGCAACGAAACCTGTTAAGTTCATCCATAAAAACAGAAATAAAAACACTTTCATCGGCAAAGGTTTAGATTAAAAAAATGTGCTTACTGCAAAAAACGAGCCAAAAATTCAAAAACGGGATTTCCTCTGCAAAAAATCGTATCTTTGCCGAAAAAAAATAATATTATGACCATTATTGAAAAAGCCAAAGCCACTGCTGCGTGGCTGCGGGCACAGACGGGCGACGGGATAAAAGCCGCCATCATTTTGGGGAGCGGATTGGGCGATTTAGCCGACGAAATCGAGCAGGCTCAACGTATTCCCTACACAGCGATTCCGAACTTTCCGGCGAGTACGGCTATCGGACATAAGGGCAACTTGGTTTGCGGAATGTTGGGAAAGAGCAAAGTATTAGCCATGCAGGGGCGGTTTCACTTCTACGAGGGTTATCCGATGGAGACGGTTACTTTTCCGGTGCGGGTGTTTGCCTTTTTGGGTATTAAGAACCTGATTGTCTCCAATGCTGCCGGCGGCATCAATTACGATTTTCGTATCGGCGACCTGATGATTATTGACGACCATATCAACCTGATGCCAAATCCGTTAGTAGGGCAGAACGTAGAGGAACTCGGTCCGCGTTTTCCCGACATGACCCGCGCTTACGACCGTCGTCTGATAGCGTTGGCGGAGACCATCGGGGGCGAGATGAACATTCCGTTGCACAAGGGCGTTTACGTTGGCGGCACAGGTCCCACGTTTGAAACGCCTGCCGAGTACAATTATTTCCGTATCATCGGCGGCGACGTGTGCGGCATGTCAACGGTGCCGGAGGTTATCGTGGCACGTCATGCCGGCATCAACGTCTTCGGGCTGTCTGTCGTAACCAACGAGGCGCATCATTTCGACGACGACTACAAAAACGACGGCGAAGAGGTGCTGCGAGAGGGGAAAAAAGCTGGCGTGCGGATGACAGCGCTGGTTCGAGAGTTGGTCGGCAGGATTTAACCGGTAACGACTGAGCGAAAAATCATATATTTATATGATTGCACAGTTCAAAAAAAGTTCCGTCCTTTGCAGAAAAATTTATTATGATACGAGTATCTATATATGAGGACAATCCTTCGCTACTCGAAAGTTTGTCATACCTGATTCGCGGAGCGGGAAGTTTTGAACTGTGTACCGCCGCGCCGAAAGCAGTACATATTGTTGATGATTGCCGACAGTCGTGTCCCGACGTCATCCTGATGGACATAGACATGCCCGAACTGACAGGCATCGAAGCCACTCGCATGGTGAAAGCAGCGTTTCCCGATGTGAACGTGATGATGTTGACCGTCTTCGAGGACAAAGATAAAATATTCGATGCGCTCTGCGCGGGCGCCACCGGCTATTTGTTGAAAAAGACGCCGCCGGTAAAAATCATCGAGGCGGTGGAAGAACTCCACAACGGCGGCTCGCCCATGAGCAGCGGCATCGCACGCAAAGCGCTGGAGTACTTCTCCAAGCCGACAACCGACACTGTGCCGGACGACTACCAACTCTCACAACGCGAATTAGAGGTACTGCACCGCTTAGTGATGGGCGACAGTTATAAAATGGTAGCCGACGCCTGCTGCGTCAGCATGGGGACGGTCTATAGCCACATCAACCATATCTACCGAAAACTGCACGTCAACTCCAAGTCCGAAGCCGTCATCAAGGCGATGAAAGAACAGTTGGTGTGATATTGTCTGAACTGTGATTTTAATGTGATTGAAATGATGAACATGATTAAAAACTCTGTGAACCCTCTGTGTTCTTTGTGTCTCTGTGTTGAGAAAAAATATTCAGCACAGAGGCACGGAGGACACAGAGTTACACAGAGGTTTCACAATCTTAAATTTTAAAATATATTACATCATGAACCCTTTCAACAAATTTTGGATTTTGCTCGCCCTCGCAGGCTTGAGCATGAGTAATGTAATGGCGCAGTCGGGCAATGTCGGACCGCGCGGCAGTTTTTACGACGACCCGGCGGATGGCATCTACGTCTCACCAAACGGGGACGACGCTACGGCGACCGGCGCCAAAGAGAAGCCCTACAAGAGCATCAACACCGCCTTGAACGCCGCCATCAACGACGCTTTACCGAGCGCTACCATCGTCTTGCGCGGCGGGACGTATCAGGAACGACGTGATGTTCGTGTCCGGATGTCGAATGTAACCATAAAGTCCCGAAAAGGCGAATGGGCGGTTATTGACCTGACCAACTATGACCCGGGACATAACGAGGATTCGGGCGTTCTGTTCTATGCGGAAGATGCCATCACCGGCGGTGTCGTAACAGACTGTAAACTGCAAAGCGTCGAAGTGACGGGCGGCTTTTATACGGTGTGTTGCGAAACTCAATGGGAATGGCCTGTTTCACCGGAGGAGCATGGTCCGGGCGTCTCCAACATCATCATCGAGGATTGCGTACTGCATCACTCCACCAACGATGCGGTCAAGGTCAAACCCGGATGCGAGAACATCACCATCCGTTACAACGAAATCCACCATTCCGGGCAGGCGTATGCCCACTTACCCGACTTTAACACGGGAGAGCATAACTCGGAAGGCATTGACAACGTCAACGGCAACGGGATGCACGTCCACAATAACTACATCCACGACCTTTGCAGTACCGGCATCTATGCCAAAGGCGGCGCCACCGACGTAATCATCGAAAATAACATCGTGGAACGTGCTTACGCAGGTGGCATAATGCTCGGCTTCGACACCAGTCCACGGTATTTCGATATTGACGCAAATCCGCAATATTATGAGAATATACGGGGTACCGTCCGCAATAACTTGGTCATTGACGCGGGCTGGGAGGGCATCGGTCTGTACGCCTCCAAGGATGCTCAGGTTTACAATAACACCGTGGTCAACGCCGTTTCCGGTCCGTTAAAATACCATAGCCCGATTTACTTTGGCGTCGCCACGCAGGATTGGGATAACCCCGCCGGATGCCCGCCAAGCGTCAATCCGAATGTTCACCATAACATTGTCGCTCAACCCGCCTCCTACACCAACCGGATGATCGATGTCCGCTATGTTACGGATTTTTATAATCCCGACGACTACCCCGACCTTCCCTCTTACGACCTCTCCGCCTTAGACGGCAATCCGACGATGAACAATAACTGCTATCATGTCTCCGGCAAAAACGCCACCTTTACCGATAACCGCCCCCCCGCTGTGGAAAACATGGGTCTCGCCGCATGGCAAACCCACATCAGCGGCGACAATGGCTCCATCGAAACCGACCCCGCCTTAGATACCGACTACATGCCAACCAACACGCAATGCTCCGACATGGGACTGCTCTATCCTTTAATTCTGAATGATCCGATGGGGATAGTCTCCCCAAGCCGCCCCGAAGAAAGAGTGCGGGTGTATCCGAATCCGACGAGAGGGGTGATAACGATATGCGATGTGCGATGTGCGATATGTGATGTGGAGGTTTTTGATGTGATGGGCAGGCTGACCTCCCCTAATCCCTCCAAAGGAGGGGGATTGGGCGCAATGACGATGGATATTTCATATTTGCCTGCCGGCGTCTATTTTGTGCGGATAACGACCGATGGCGGGGTGGTAACGAGAAAGGTGATATTGTCTGAACCATGATTTTCCTGATTTAAGGATTGGCAGGATTAAACCCTCTGTGAACCTCTGTGTTCTTTGTGTCTCTGTGTTGAGAAAAAATATTCAGCACAGAGGCACGGAGAACACAGAGTTACACAGAGAAAAAATCATATAAATATATGATTGCGCAGTTCAAAAAAAGTTCCGTCCTTTGCAGAAAAAATTTTAATAACATAAATATTGTAGCAATGAAAAAGTTTAGATTTAGTTTGAGAAGTATGGCGCTGACAGTTGCCTGCCTCGCAGTAAGCATGATGCTCGTTTCGGGCTGTAAGAAAGATGACAAGAAGGATGACAACGGCGGCGGCAACGGCGATAATCCGTTTTTTGGAACGTGGATTAATGATGACGACGACGATGTAATCCTCGAATTCACAGCAAGTATGTGGACAATAGAAGATTACGGAGACCTCTATTGCAGCGGTACCTACACCTACGACGGGAACAGCGCCACATTGACGGTAACCGCCGTAGGCACAAGAGGCGTAGAGAAAGGAGACGTCGGCACAGCAGAACTCTCCGACGACATCATGACCGTAACGCTCGGCGATGAAATCATGCTGTTCTCCACAGACGGCGGCGGCTATGACCCCAATGGACCCGGCTCGGAATCCGATCCCTTTAAAGTGGCTACCGTTGCCGACCTCAAGCGGGTGGCTTCCGGCGAGAAAGGACCGGAAGGCGTGGCTTGGGCATCCGACAGGTATTACCTGCAAACCGCCGATATTGACCTGAGCGGCGAAGCGAACTGGAGAACTATTGGCGGCGAAGTGGATGAGCATAGTTTTTCCGGTACGTATGACGGCGGCGGGTACACCATCTCCAATCTTACCATCACCGACTTCGAAAACCAATACGCCTGCATCGGCTTGTTCGGATACGTTGGCGGCACCATTAAAAATGTCCGGTTAAACGGCGTTAACATAACTATTTCCAGAGACGGCGCTCTTGCTGCCGGCGGTATTGCCGGCAGGATTGGACCCGGGACGATAGATCATTGTTCCGTAAACGACGTCAACATGGTTGTTAACACATTCTGGGGCGTGGGAGGCATAGCAGGAATAGTAATGTCGTACCCGTCCGTGTCCTGGTGGGGAATAGTGAGTAATTGCATGGTGACCAACGGCGCCATCAAAGGGTGCGATGCCGGAGGCATAGTAAGCAGTAACAGCGGAACAATAGAAAATTGTTATACGACCGTTGACGTCATCAACATGCCCATCGACATGATGGGTGGAGCGAATGCCGGCGGTATCGCAAATGGCAGTTCCGGCGGCGGCATCATACAATACTGTTATGCTACCGGCAACATTACCTCCGATGGAGCGTGGGCAGGCGGTATAGCAGGTGAGAATATGGCAAGCACGATACAAAACTGCGTGGCATTGAACAAAGCGCTCCAGAGCGACTATTCAGGCGGACATATCGGGCGCATAACAGGACAAAATATCACCAACGCCTACGGCGATGAAGGCGAGACACTCAACAACTTTGCCCGTGAAAACATGAGCCTGATATTAGCCTGGCAGCCCTACCCCGTTACCGACATTTCGCCCACAAGCATCCACGGTGCCGACGTCTCCGCAGCAGACTACAACGGCGCCAACAGCGGCACATGGTGGAAAAACACCGCCGGCTTCCCCGAATCATCATGGGACTTCGCTCCCAACCGCCTGCCGCACCTCAAAGGATTTGACGGACTAACACAAAACCCGACGGTAACGCCGTGATAAGTTGTCTGAACATGATTTACTTGATTTCAGGATTAGCAGGATGTTTCGTGAAAAATCATATAAATATATGATTGCAAATATCAAAAAAAGTCCCGTCCTTTGCAGAGATTTTTTTTAAGCAGTTAAATCTTTAAATTTATAAATATTATGTCAGGAAAACCAGGCCCAGCCGACGGCGTAGATAAACAAGACGCATCCGAACATCAAGACAAAACCCTTGATATGTATTTCGGCATCTTCTTCGATGTCCACGAATCACTCGATGATAGTTGGATGAGTAAAGCAGCAAAGTATCGGAAAGATGCAGAGAAATGGAAAGGCGATTTCGAGAACGACATCCGGGACAGCAAGGCGTACAAAATAGCGGAGATTGTGGAAGGGACAGCCAAGAGTATCATTGACGTGCTTCCGGACAATCCGGTCTCTAATGTCATTAAACAGGGATTGGCGATGAAAGACACCATCGTGGGTTGTAAAGACCAGGCTGAGGGGCTGATAGACAGCGCTACGGGTGCCTTGGACAGCGTAACGAATACCATCACAGGTCAAGAATATTTCGATGTGTCCAGTTTTGACAATATAGCCGGCGCCAAGTATTCTATTGTGTTTAAGATGGAGCCGGTCTATCGGGGAGGCGGGAGTCAGGCAGAAGGTGATGATGTCTTTACGGTGTTTGTTCACCGCATCTATGCGCAAGGCTCCCGGTTTGTCGAAGACTTTAGACCCAAAAAGCCGGGCGAGGAGGAGCAGTCCCCCATCAGCGACGAGTGGCGGCAACAACTGAGCGACGAAGCCGCCGCGCAAGCATTACAGCAGATAAAGAACAAACTCGACGCCGCGCCGAACGCAAAACTCGCGCTGCATTTCGACCTCTTCGGTCATGCCGACGACGCCTCCATGGACAAGTTGGAACCGGAAATAAACGACCTGCAAGGTAGTTACGCCAATATCACCTCCGTCAAGATTGATTACAAAGGGAAGTATAAAAACCTCTACGACGTCAACGAGGTCAGAAGCGACTTGGGCGGAACCGTAGCGCGATTCAGAGAAACAACATTTTTAGACGTATAATAAAACAGGCATCATGAGCACAAACAACAAATTCGAATGGCTTGCCGACGGCAACGCCCCCCTGCTGTTTCCGACAGAGTTGGTAACGGGAAGTTTTATATTTGAAGACCTATCCAAAGTCCGCATTCCCGAAACCAAACCCTTTGCTGCTGCATGGGGTACATCCGTTTCGGCGCATCTTTTGCCCGACAATCGTCATCCTGCGCCTAAGTTTATTTTGATTTCATGGTTCTCCATCGTCGAAAACAAATTCTACGCCGTAGCCGACGAACTGCCCCAAGAACAAATCGAAGCCCTCCTCGCAGAAACAGACCCCAAGACCAAAAAACCCAAATACGACACCATCATCGCGGGCATGGCGCCCTACGGACAGTTGGCGCTCTGGCTCGTCGGCAACGGCATCACCACCGAAGTGGCATGGCTGCAAGGCAGCGAAGTCAATGTTGCGATGAACGAGTTTGCCCCCGGCTCGAAACTCAACCAAAAAGAGTACGCCGCAAAAGCGCTGGCAGGATGCCCGGAAGCCAATACCAACTTCCAGAAAAACAACCTCCCCAACCCCGAACGCTTCAACCGCTACATGCAAAAGTTCAACTACCGCATCATCCCGACTTTCGAAAACGGAACCGAACTCACCGCCATAGAACTCGCCTACTACAACGGCGAACGAAACAGCACCAACTCCGGCGAACACACCGAAAACGTGATGCGTGCCAAACCATCCAAAATATCCCTCCACTGGCATATCGGCAACATCCAATACAGCGGCTACTTCTGGAGCGACGAAAACAAAATCATAGAGACTTTCGACCAATTCTATAAAAACAACCCGCAAACAGAAGGCGAACTGTGCATCGAAGTAAACCAATCCAACAAAGATTTCAAATTCACCCTGCGGGACAAGTTCGTGGAGATGGAAATCCCCGTTACGGAGATGATCGTGTTTAAAAACAAATTCGAGTTCTTCAGAAGCGAAAACTACAGCAAGCCCAAAGGAGGGTGGAGAAATTAAAATGAATAATCTACGTAAAATTACGAACCCCTATCTACGTAATATTACGTATATTTTCTATTTACAAACCCTTTACCTTTGCCGACCTAAATTAAATGGTAATATTATGGCAGGCACAAGCGCAGGACCGGTAACGAAAGTTGCCGAAGACGAAAATCAGGGAAAAGCGGTAAACGTCTATTTTGGCGTCTTTTTCGATGTACGCGAGGACGATAGTTGGTATAACACATTCGGCAACTATCGCAAGAAAGCGGAGAAGTGGAAAGAGGAAATGGTAGGCGATTTATTGGGCAGCGATGAGTATAAATTGGTACAGTTGGTGGAGGGGAATGTCAAAGAGACGTTGAAAGAACTGCCCGACAATCCGGTGTCGAAAGCCATCTTAAACGCCATAGACAAAGCGGAAAACAAGGCTGCCGGCTATGCCGATACGATTGAAGGCTATTCCAACAAACCCGGCGAGTACATAGATAAGGCAGGCAATAAGGTTTCGGGCTATGCCAACAAACCGGACGAGTATATGAACAAGACGGAAAATAAAATCTCGAACTACGCCAACAAACCGGACGAGTATATGAACAAGGCAGACAATAAAATCACAAACTATCAGAACGCCGTAAGTTCCTATGACGACAAGTTGTCCATGATTCCGGGTTATCAGGAGTTGAAAAATCAGATATGGGGCTATAAGAATGAACTGAAAGAGACGACCGGCGGATATAAAGATGAACTGAAGGATACGTTGAAAGGTTATAAAGATGCGCTCATGGAAGAGGCAAAACCCGCGACAGATATTGTTGAAAAAATAAAAGACGCAGACCCGTTTGGCTCGAAGCGTTCGATTATCTCCAAAATGGAACCTGCCTACGAAGGGAAAAAAGAGAAAACCGGCGAAAGTTATAACTACCGAATCTATGCCCAAGGCTCCCTGTTGCCTTCCGAACTGAAACCCAAATCCACCGGCGACGACGCCGACGACGGCGGCAGCAATGCCGATAAGAGTCAATGGAGTAAAGAAGCGGCAGAAACGGCGTTAGAGGCAATAAAAAATAAAATAATCACAATTCCGAATGGCATAAAACTGTCGGTACATTTCGACATCTTCGGCTATGACGACGACGCCTCCATGGAGAAGTTAGAACCGGAACTGAACAACCTAAAGCAAGCATTCTCCAACATCACCGGAATAGACATAGACCATAAAGGACAATATAAAAAACTGAACGACCCCGACGAAGTCAAGAGTGGCTTGGGAGGCGCTAAGTCGCGATTTAGAAACACAAACTTTTTAAACAAATAGGAAAATGGATAACAACAACACCTTCCAATGGCTCGCCAGCGGCAACGCCCCCCTGCTCTTTCCCACGGAATTGGTAACGGGAAAATTCCTGTTTGAAGATATGGCGAAAGTGGACATCCCCGAATCAACGCCTTTTGCCGCCGATTGGGGCGAAGCCGTCTCCATGCACCTTTCGACCGAAAAACAACACCCTGCGCCAAAGTATATCATCATCTCCTGGCTCTCGATTGTCGAAAACAAATTTTATGCCGTGGCAGACGAGTTACCCCAAGAAGAAATAGCCGCGCTGCTCTCGGAAAAAGACGAAAAGACAAACAAGCCCAAATACGACACGCTCATCGCAGGCATGGCGCCCTACGGACAGTTGGCTATCTGGCTCTCCGGCAACGGCATCACCACCGAAGTGGCATGGCTGCAAGGAAAAGATATCAACTTTAAAATGAAAGACTTCGCCCCCAACTCAACCCTCACCCAAGAAGCCTATTCCAAAGCAGCGCTCGCGGAGAGCGAAGAAGCCCTTGCGAACTTCCAAAAAAACAACTTGCCCGACCCAACGCTCTTCAACCGCTACATGCAAAAGTTCAACTATCGCATCACCCCGACATTTGAAGACAAAGCCGAATTAACAGCCATAGAACTCTCCTACTACAACGGCGAACGAAATACAACACAATCCGGCGAACATGCCGAAAACGCCATGCGTGCCAAACCCCGCAAAATAACCCTGCACTGGCACATCAAAAAAGTGCAATACAGCGCCTATTTCTGGAGCGACGAAAAGAAAATAACAGACATCTTTGACCAATTTTACAAAGAAAATGCCCAACAAAACGGAGAACTGCTCATCGAAGTCGGAGCATCCAACCAAGATTTCAAATTCATCCTGCGGGATAAGTTCGTTGAGATGGAAATCCCCGTTACGGAGGTGATTGTGTTTAAAAATAAATTCGAGTTCTTTAGAAGTAAAGAATATAACAAACCCAAAGGAGGATGGAAAAATGTCTGAACTATGATTGAAATGAAAACCATGATAAGAGATGTGCGATGTGTGACGGGTTGGCAATGTAGAGACGTTGCGTGCAACGTCTCTACGACAACGCCCCCACCCCCCCTGCCCGCCGCCGTCATTGCGGGCTTGACCCGCAATCTCCCGCAAACAACGGGATTGCGGGTCGTTGCCCGCAATGACGGGGTTGAGCGAAGGGGTAGGGAATACCTACGGCACGCGACAGGACGGGACAACGTTTTTTCTACCAATATTCCGTCCCTAACGGGACGCTTAGAGTTCACGGAGTTACACAGAGAAAATGAAAAAAAAATCACCCCCCCCCTTTAGGGGGTATTGCACCTTTTAAAAATTACGTATCTTTGCACCCATAAACAATAAAATATGACAGACAATTACAATTTTTCGGAAGAGGCTAAGAACGCGATGAAGATCGCAGGGTCTTATGCAAAAGAATCAATGAACGAGACGATAGCGCCGGCACATCTGTTGAAAGCGGTGTTGCACAAAGAGACAGGCTTGGTTAGTTTTTTGGAGAACATCAACAAAGATTACTACTACCTGCTGGATTGGGCAAATGCGCGGATAAAGATGTTAGACAAGACGTCATCGCCCATCTTTAACGTTACGTTTTCCGACACTTTCCAAACCGTTTTGGAAGAGGCGGAGAGTTTCAGAGCCAAATACGGCGCGGCGCAGTTAGAGCCGATATATCTGCTGGCGGCGCTGGCGACGCCCGGCGTCGGTTTCACCTTCGAGCAGTTAAAGACCTTCCCGCTCTCTGCCGACGAACTCTTTGCCAACTTAGACGCGCCGAAACAGGCAAAAACGTCGGGCAAGTCGTCATCGCAAGGAGGCGGAAGTACGGGACAGTCCGGCAGAAACCTGACCATGTACGCCATTGACAAAAACATGGAAGCACGCAACGGCTACATGCCCATCGTCATCGGATTAGAAAAAGAGATGCAAGCCATCTTCGAGACGCTCGGCAAAAAAACCAAATCCAACGTACTGATAGTGGGCGAGTCGGGCATCGGCAAAACCGCACTCATTGACGCTTTCGTCCAACGAATCATCAAAGGCGAAGTCCCCGACTTCCTGAAAGACAACACCGTTTACGAGTTAGACCTCTCCGCCATCTCCTCCGAAGCCAACTACAAAGGCGAAATAGAAGACCGCGCCAAGAAAATTCTCAAAGAGATCAACGACATCGAAACCGCCGTCTTAGTCATCGAAGGCATTGACAAAATCTTCGACAAACAGAGTTTATTATATGGTATATCCACCCTGTTGAAAAAAGAACTGAACCGGAGCGCCATTCGCCTGATAGCCACCACCTCCGTGGAAGGCTTTACCAAAAACATTGAGACCGACAAAGAATTTGTCCGCAAAATAGAAAAACTGACCATCGAAGAACCATCGTTCGACATGACGTCGCGCATCATCAAAGGCGCCAAAGTGCGTTACGAAGAGCATCACGACCTGTTAGTGTCGGACGAAGTAGTGGCAGAAGCCATCCGCTTAGCAAAACGCTACATGGGCGAGCGCAGTTTGCCCGACTCCGCTTTCGACCTGATTGACAAAACCCTCTCGCACATCCACACCATGAACGACATCTCCGAAAAAGAGATAGAACTGCTGACCGAAAAACTGAACGACATAAAAAACACCTCACAGGAAAAAGGCGACGGCATCACCGCATACGACCTGCAATGGCTGCACCACGAGATTTTCAACCGCATGAGTTTCCTGCTCACCTCGCAGTTAGACGACGAAACAGACTTTGCCGGACTGAAAGGCAACGACAAAAAAATCAAACACCTCGAAACCGTCCTGCAAAAACTGCAAGAGTTAGCCACCAACAAACGTACACAAGTTGAGGCGACCGACCTCTCGTTGGTCATCGCCCAACAGACCGGCATCCCCATCGGCAAAGTTCAAAGCAAAGAGCGCGACAAGTTAGTCAGCGCCGAAGCCACCATCAAAGAGCGTGTGGTAGGACAAGACCACGCCATCCGCACCGTGCTGGAAGCCATCTACGAATCACGGTCGGGCTTAAGCAAAAAAGGACAGCCGATAGCCTCCGTCTTCTTCCTCGGACCCACCGGAACAGGAAAAACCGAGTTGACCAAAGCCTTAGCCGAGTTCCTCTTCCAGGACGAATCCGCCATCATCCGTTTCGACATGTCGGAATTTATGGAATCGCACTCCGTCGCCACCATGACCGGCGCACCCGCCGGCTACGTCGGCTACGAAGAAGGTGGACTGCTCGTCAACAAAATCCGCCAAAAACCCTACTCCATCGTCTTGTTCGACGAAATCGAAAAAGCCCACCCCGACGTCTTCAACATCTTCCTGCAAATCATGGACGAAGGCAGAATACACGACAAACTGAACCGCACCGGCGACTTCTCCAACTCGTTGGTCGTCTTCACCTCCAACGTGGGCAGCGACTACATCTTCAAATCGTTCGCCGAAGGGAAAATCCCCTCGTCCAACGACCTGAAACAAATTATGATAGAAAAGAAGTTCAAACCCGAATTTCTGGGACGTCTGACCGAAGTCATCCCCTTCTCGCCCATCACCGAAGAGATCGTGCTGATGATCTTCAACATCCACCTCAAAAACCTCATGAAGACCTTGAACGACCTGAACATCACCTTAGTCATCAACGACGAAACCAAAAAAGCGCTGGCGCTATCGGAATTTTCACCACAGTTGGGCGCACGCCCCATCTTAGGCATCATCCGCAACGAACTCCGCCGCCCACTCTCCAAGATGATCATCGCCGGAGAGGTAAAAGCAGGAGGGAAGGTGGAATTGAAACATAAAGATGGAAAATACGAATGGATTTATTAAAAAGGGAAGATTCATAAAAATTATACCTGAACGTAATTAGACAATGGAAACACGAGCGATAAACAAGGAAACGAGCGATAAAATAAGTTTTGTAACTTATATCGTACCTGCTTTTGCAGATGCCTACAAAATGAATGTTCAGGAGGCTTATTTTTATTTAAAAAATCATGGGGGTTGGGATTTTCTCAATGAGCATTGGTGGGCTTTGCATACCGATAGTCCCTTTTGGGCAGTAAGAAGTATTTACAATATTTGTTATCAAAATGGAGGTTTAAAATGAAACTATATCACGGCAGTTATATGAAAATTGATGTGATTGACCTCACAAAAGCAAAACCATACAAAGATTTTGGCAGGGCTTTTTATGTAACAAAATATTACGAACAAGCCAAAACTTGGGCTGACCGTATAGGCAAAGAACATGGGAGAAAAGGAATTGTTACGGAATTTGAATTTGATGAATACGCTTATGAAGATGACAGTGTAAAAGTTGCGATTTTTGAAAATTACGACGAACGATGGCTGGACTTTATTGTTCTTAATCGCAGTAACAGGAAACCAATGCACGATTACGACATTGTGGAAGGTCCGATTGCAGACGACAAAGTACAAAACAGGATAGTTGATTATGTGAACGACGAAATTTCTAAAACAGACTTTTTGGAAGAATTGAAATGGCACGAAGAAACACATCAAATTGGCTTTTGTTCCGTTGTATCATTGCAATTTCTTAAACAAACAGATAATAGCAAACGGGTTTCAAAGTTTTCACACATTGGCGAACCAATTGTTGAAAACTTAGTCATTGATTTTAATTTTGACTACAAAACAGCCGCCGACAAGTTTTTTTCATCAAATACATTTTCAAAACTGGCAGACACCTCTACCGAACTTTACCTGAAACCCTGGCAAGAAATTTACGAAATATTAAAAATTGAATTGAACAGAGGAGAAACATATAATGAAAGCGAATAGGGAGGGAGTATGTGGAAAAAGATCATTAATTTTATTGTTAAACATATTAAAAAGGAAAGAAAGATGAGTAAAGAGAATTATTTATCAAGGATCGAAGAAGAAGATTCTTCGGCAAGAATAGAGGGATTGTCTGAGAACAAGACCCTTTATGTGGATCAGTTTACAGCCGACGTTACCTTTGAAAACAGAGGTCTGGCAATGGAAGAAGTAGAAGAGGACGGCCAAAAGAGAGGCGTCTATCCTCGTTCGATGAAAGAGGTGTTTGCCTACTATAAGCCCAAGGTAGAGGTTGACTTTGCCGGCGACGGTGGCGAATCGAAGAAAGAGGTTTTGAATTTCAACGAGATGAAAGACTTCGACATCAACAACGGTAAAGGTAACTTAGTTACGAACAGTCCGTTTTTAAGCGACCTGCGAAGCAAGAAAGATAATTGCGAGACGGTGCAGAAGCAGATAGAGAAGAACGCACGCCTGCGCGAAATCCTCAAAGACGCCGAAGCGCGAGGCGAACTGAAAGCGCTTCTGGAATCCATTTTGGTAGAATTAAACGAGTCTAATAAATAACCTTAAAATTTTATAATCATGGCTGAGAACAAATTACAACAGCAAGAGAGCGCTCAACCGCAAGAAGCAACAGCGGTTAAGCCACAACTGTCATCGAAACCGGTGGGCGAATTATTAAAGAAACACGGTGGTTTTAAAACACTTGCCGCCTTTATGCCCGATGCCGCCGACCTCGACCCCGACAGCCTCGCCACAAAAATGATGTTTCTGACCGAAAAACAGTTCAAATCCAAACGGGAACGCTTGGCAAACGACATCAAAACATGGCTGGAAATATTAAACGAAGACAAATCCTCCGCTTCGGAATACGTGGACCTGTGCGGACAAAAGAGAGATAAATATCAAAGCCTGCTCAAATCAAACCTGCAACTCACCGCGATGAAAATGAAAAAGTTGGAAACCGCTTACCGCTCGTTAGACGCCTTTTTCAAAAACACCGGCATGGAAAAAATCCCCAACCTCCGCCTAATGAACGTAGAGAAATACAACGAAAACGGCGAAACCGACGAACTCGCTAACAGCGACGCCGAGAGTTTCAAAGACATCAAAAGCATGTTGTACAACGCCTACGGACGGTTGAGCCTGAAAGACAACTACAGCCTCGTTGCCCTGCCCGGCAACATCTTCAAAGATAAACAAGTGCGCGACATGTGGGCAAGATTGGCTTACGAATACAAAGTGCTGGTCGTTACCGACTCCGCCGATTGCAGAGACTACGACATCCTCCACGAAGAGACCGAACAATACAAAGACAGCGACCGCGAACTCCAAAACTTAGTCGTTACCGCCAACTGGATGGTCGGACGTCCATCCGAAAGTATCGCCGGCGAAACCACCCCCTTGTATCTCCCGCCCGCCAGCGCATTGGTCGGAAAACTCTATAACAACAACACGCCCATGTCGCAAGGCGCCGCCGGCGAAAAATACGGCACGCTCAACGAAATCAAAGGCGTACATATTGACATGATGAAAGAAGAAATCACCGGACTGTGGGACAACCAAGTCGTGCCGATAGTCTTCTCCGAAGGACGCGTGATGGCATACAACAACACCAACCTCTACACCGGCTCCAATACCGCATTGAAAGAGTACCCCATTGTCAGAGTCTTCGACTGGGTGAAAAAGAACCTCATGCACTATGTCCATAAAATAGCCCTCGAAAACTGGGATCCCTACAACTCGCCCGACCAACTGAAAAAAACCATACAAGACTTCCTCAACGACTACAAAGGACACGGCAAACTCTTCAAAGACTATACCATCGGCGAACCTTTCCAAGACCCGAAAACCAAAGAGGTGAAGATTGACATTGACATCGTCCCCTACTTTGCAGCAAAGAACTTCACTATCAAACTATCCGCTGACCGCAACAGCAAAAAATGCGACACACAAGACAAATAAACCTTAATTAACTTATTTATAAATTTAAAAATTTTTGTATTATGGCAACAACACCAGTAACATTGAAAATTGATGGTTTTGCAGATCGCGAAGTAGCAGCGGTCACCTATTCGTTTAACCAGGCTATTGACAAGGAAAATCAACCGGCAGGTCCTCCTCGTGGCGGAAAAATCACTATTCGCGTAAAAGCGATGAATGACGGCAACGTGGATCTCCTGAAATGGATGACGAGTAAATCTTTAGCCAAAAAAGGCTCTATCGAGTTCATGAACTCGTCCGACGTGGACAAGAAGATGAAATCGGTTGAGTTCGACGGCGCTTATTGCGTTGACTTTGTAGAACAATGGCAAGACGTCCAGGCAGGCGACAAAGACACCTCCTTAGCGCACTGGGAAGAGATTACCCTCTCCTGCAAAAAGATTGTCAACGGACCAATCACTTACGAAAACGACTGGAAGTAAGTAAAACCTTCTTAACGGCACACAGATGACACAGATAACACGGATTTCCACAGATATACATTTGTAAAACCTGCGCTTATCTGTTCCATCTGCGTCATCTGCGTGCTAAATTTTACACAAAAATAACATTGTAAAATAAACAAACATGGCACATAACTCAACCTTACACTTCGATTCTTTCGGGAAAAGAGTTTATAAAATAATCGAATGTGAATACGAAATTGCTCAACTCGTTAACGACTACGGACGACCCTCCGGTCACCCTTCGAGTGGAGTCATTCAGATCACTATAGTCTCGCCCGATAACAGCGACATGTTCCTCCACAGTTGGATGCAAAGCGCCACAGAACATAAGGACGGGCAGATTAAATTTGCAACAGTGGACACAGGACTTCCGACGGGAAAAACCCTCTCCTTTAAACATGCTTACTGCATTCGGCTTAGCGAACACTTTCACGGGCAAGCCGGAAAACAAATGTACACCAAACTAACCCTCAGCGCCGAAGAAATCGCCTTTGGCGACAACCAAGACGTGGTCTTTAAAAACGAGTATTAGAAATAAACAAATAGTATAATTATGGCTGTTTTAGCGGATAAAATAGAGATTAGAATTGACGGAAACACATTCAACGAAGAATATGACTTTTCCGACATTCAATTAGTGCAGGAATTGCAGAAACCCAACGAATTTCGCTTCCTGATGCACAAAAAAGCGATGAAAGAAGATGAACAATACATCCGTTTTTCCCTCTCCAAAGAACTGCTGGGGAAAACCGTAGAGTATTTTCTTAGCACCATGCGCGACGACGACACCGGAAAAGCACATACCGACGTGCTGGAATTTTCCGGTATCATCTTCCATGTCAACGTCTTGCGAAAAAACTTAAAGGCGGGATTGGTGATAGAAGTCATCGCCTACAGCCCCGACTATCTGCTGCTCGACAATCCGCATTGCTGGTCATACGAAGATGCAACCCTGAAAGAGATAGTAACCAAAACATTGGAACCGTATGAAATACCCATACTGAACAATCCGCGTATGGACGAGGAAATCCCTTATACGGTGCAATACAACGAAACCAACTACGCCTTTATCAACCGCTTAGCCCGCCGTTTCGGCGAATGGCTATACTATAATGGTAAAGAATTGGTCTTCGGAAAAGTGGACAAACTGAACGGCTCAGACCCGTTCCACATCGGATACGACATTCTCAACTACCAATACCACTTAGACCTGGGACATCTGAACTTCACCCACGCCCACCACGACTACGCAGAATACGGCAACACCAGAAAAGACGGCTACAGTTTCACCGACAACGATATGCACAACCTCACCGACATCGCCTACGACAACTCCAAATCACTCTACGCCAAAGAGACCTTCCAACACCTGAAAGGCGCCTCGCCGGAAGGAAACTTCGACGAAACCGAATACTCCGCCCAAACACAATCCTTAGGGAAAAAAGCGCAAATGACGATATGCCAAGGCAGTAGCAACCGCGCCGACCTGCGCATAGGCAGCATCTTCAAAATTGAAGAGTATTACGACAAAGGCGACAATGAACGCGGAACCTGCTCCCACGACGAACTCTTAGTCTGCAAAATCATCCATACCACCGACGTCCGCGGAAAGTACGAAAACGTCTTTACGGCTATCCCCGCCACCTGCGACCTCCCCCCCTACAACTTCGGCGAACACTACCCCAAAGCCGAAACACAACGCGCCGTGGTCATGGACAACCAAGACCCCGAAGAACTCGGACGCATACGCGTTCAGTTCCTCTGGCAAAAAGAACAGGACGACAACATGATCACCCCCTGGCTCCGCATCGCCCAACCACACGGCGGCGACAACAAAGGCTTCTACTTCATCCCCGAAATCGGTGAAGAAGTGATGGTAGGTTTCGAAAACGGAAACGCCGAAAAACCCTACATCACCGGAACACTCTACCACGAACAACAACGCCCGGGCAACGGCTGGTACTCCGAGACCAACGACATCAAAGCCATCCGCACACGCAACGGACACACCATCGAAATACACGACGAAGAAAACGACGGCTTCATCCGAATCTATGACAACGAAAAATTCAACTATATCCTCACTTTCTCCACCGACGACAAACTGATAAAACTGCAATCCACCGGCAACATCGAACTCTATGCCGAAAACAACATCATCCTGGAAGCCGGCAACCATATCAACATGAAAGCCGGCGTGGACTTGAACCGCGAAGCCGGCGAAAATATCAACGAAACAGCCGGAAACAACATCACCACCAACGCCAAAAACAACATCGCAACCGCCGCAAAAGCCAATATCACCATCAACGCCGGCAACGACATGGACACCAGCATCGGAAATAACGAATCCCTGAGCGTCGGCAGCAATCAAATCATAGAAATCGGCGCCAATAAAGATGAATCCATCGCCGAAAAATATCAACTCAGCGCCGAAACCTTCCGCATCGAAGCCTCCGACAAAATGCTGATATACTCCAAAAACCACGAACAAAAAGCCGACAGCGCTATGAAATTAGACGGCGGCAACGGAATAGACCTCTATGCAAGCAGTATCAAAATCAATTAAAAATTAAATTTTTAAATCCTTAAATCTTTAAATTGTAACAATATGCCAAAGTACGTATGTAAAGGAGCCAAGTTGAAATGTTCTTTCGGGTCCGACCAGTCGGACTTGGGCGTGATGCATCCCATGAATCCGATAAGTCTGCACGGCAACAACATGGCAAACATACAGGACTACAAACCAATGATGAACATCATGCCTTTCGGACAGTGCAAATCGTTGGCAAACCCGATCGTCGCCTCGGCAACAGCCGCCAACTACGGCAAATTGCAAGAGATGCCCTGCATCCCCAACACCACCTCGCCGTGGATACCCGGCAGCATGAACGTATTGGTAAAAGGACAACCCGCCGTGATGGATAACTGCAAACTGATGTGCATGTGGGCAGGAATCATCGAAGTAACCGATGCGGGACAAAGTAGTACAACAGGTTAAAATTAAATCAACAAAATAAGAATTAAAACACAGTATATTATGAAACGAATATTTTTAACATTAGTGATGATCGCCGCAGGGCTCAGTTGGGCTGTGGCGCAAGAGTGTGTCATAACATTGACTTCCGGCGCAGGAACGGATAACCAAACCGTATGCGTCAACACTGCCATAACCACCATTACCTATTCCACCACCGGCGGTGTTGCAACAGTAGCCGATTTGCCTGACGGCGTAGAGGGAAATTTCACAGGAGATGCAACCGCCGGAACAGTAACCATCAGCGGCACGCCGACAGCAAACGGTACCTTTAATTACATGGTAACGTTAGACTGTGACAGGAAAGCGGAAGGACGCATTACGGTAAATACGGCAAACACCATAGAGCCTACAAATGGCAAAGACAGAACGACTTGCGTAAGTGTGTCCATGGTGCCCAGCATTATTTATTCTACCACCGGCGCTACCGGCGCCGATTTCTCAGGATTGCCCAACGGCATAAGCGGAAATTTCAACACAAGCGACGGAAAGATTACCATCAGCGGAACGCCGACAGAAACCGGCACGTTTGAATATACGGTAACACTCACCGGCGGCTGTACTTCTACCGTAACCGCCACCGGCACGATTACGGTGAATCCGTTGACCAACATAGCGTTTGATGACAATGGTCCCCACAGAACGACGTGCGTAAACGAACCGCTATCGCCCGACATTATCTGCACCACCACCGGCGCTACCAGCGCCGATTACGAAGGATTGCCCTCCGGCATAACCGGAAATTTCGACGCAGCCACCGGAAAGATTACCATCAGCGGCAAGTCATCCCTCAGCGGCTTGTTTGATTATAAGATAATCTTAACAGGCGATTGCTCGAGTCTAACGACAACAGGAGTCATTACCGTCCACCAGCAATTCAACCCCGGAGCCATTGCCACCGACGGACAAACGGTCTGTTTCAACGCTCCGGCACACGAAATAGGGAATAAAACCGACGCCTCCGGCGGCAATGGAACCATCGAATATCAATGGAAAAAGAACAAAACGGTGATTCCCGGTGCAGACAAAGCGACTTATACCCCGCTTACCAACGAAGCCGGAACGTTTGAATATACCCGCGAAGCACACGACGAAACTTGCAGCAAAGAGTGGGCGCCATCGGTCGGCTCGTGGAGATTAACTGTCGCCAGAGAGTTTCTGATAGAGATTCAGCCGATGCCCGGCAGTTTTTGCGGTAGCGTAGCGCCCGACACCTTAACATGCGAGGCAAGCGGCGGCGAAAATATAAAATACCAATGGCAAAAGAGCGACAACGGCACTTCCGGCTGGGCAGATTTACCCGGCGAAACAGCAACAACATTTGTGCCGCCGGCAATCACCGCTTATTACCGCTGTGTGGTTACTTCTACCGATTGCGGAACGTTAACCAGCGATGTGGCGCTGGTGCAGTTTAAGACATCATTGTCCATAGACTATCTCTCGCCCGACGAGACCATCTGCTTTAACGCCGTTCCGAAAAAACTCTCCATCAGCGCCACCAGCAGTTCCAACCGTGCGTTCCAATGGCAACGCAGCCCTGACGGCGCTTCCGGCTGGACCGACATCGCCGGCGCCACCACCTCGACCTATCAACCACCGGCATTAAAAATAACTGCCTATTACCGTTGCGACGTTACCTCCGACTGCGGCGACGCCACCTCCGACGCCATACAAATCTATGTTTTGCCGGAACCCGAAATAGTATCCGTGTCCGCCGACCAGGACATCAACTCCGGCGATAAGCCCAAACCGATAACGGTGGATGTACAGGGCGAAGGGCAATCCTTCACCTATTACTGGCAACAAAGTCCGACCGGCACCGGCTCCTGGACTTCCGCTATCGGCGAAGGCGTTACCGAGGCAACGCTCAGCCCTCCGGCATTAGAGACAACGACCTATTATCGCTGCTTTGTAACATCTTCTTGCGGTAACCTCAGCGATTTGATCTCCGCCAACATCCGCATCAGAATTTACTATACCCCGCCGCCACCGGGAGAAATTACCGGCGAGAAAGATTTTTGCCAAAGTCAGGACAACAACACTACGTATAAAATCACCTCCATCCCCTACGCCAGCGGGTACAAATGGGAATTAAAACCCGACAATGCCAAACAAGAGAGTTGGGAGCAAGATACCACCATAACGATTCGTTGGAATGTGGAATTTACAGGAACGGCAACACTGTTTGTCAACGGATACAACGACCTCGGCGCCGGTCCCAAAGACTCCATCACCATCACCGTCAAGAAAGCGCCGGTGGTAACATTTATCAAAACTGTTGATCAGGTATGCGGCAATCAGCAAGGCTTGGCTTATGCTGTGGATCTTTTGCCCAATGTGGGCTATATCTGGGAAGTTACAAACGGCGTCATCTTCGAAGATATTACCGAAAATGAAAAAACGATAAAATGGGATAAGGTGGATGCGGCAACGCAAGGCGTCATCATCGTAACTGTGGACAACCCGTCGGGCTGCTCCTACGTGGCGCAGAAAACGATATCCATCGCCAAAGACGTAGCACCGGATGTGAACGACATCGTCGCAAAACGCGATAAATCGGGAAAACCGTATATGCTGATATATCCAAAGACAAATCCCGATGACAATCTTGTCTATCAATGGCATAAAAACGACATAAAGATTGAAGGAGCCACCGAGCAGTTTTACTATCCGCCGAACTATGAACAAGTACTCGAAAAAGAGAGCGTGTATAAAACATACGTCTCGGCAAGACAAAGCGCCTCGTGCGGCAATTTCACCAAATCATGGACGTTGCCGCTTGACCAAACCAAAAACACTTTCTGTTTCTCTGTGGCGCCTAACCCCAACCAAGGCTCATTCTCCGTTACTTTCAATAAGGAATTTTTCGAAAATCAACAAGAAGAGATGATGCTCAAAATCACTTCCATAACGGGAGAAACAATCTGGGAACGGAAAATAAAAGGAACGGACGACATTTTTGTCCAACAGATATTGCCGTCGGGAAGTTATCTCATGACCCTCACCACGAGCGACAGGCAAAATTTCAGTCAAACGATCATTGTACAGTAAGTTTTATTAAAATAAGTTTCATATAAAAATCCAAGAACCATGGAAAATCAAGTAGAATCAGTAGTAAAAAAAGATGAAGGACGGGTAAGAATTTTTATTACCTATAAGACGAAAACGATAGCGTTCGGCGCTTATATCAGAAACAGCCTGAAAGTAACTATCGAAAACATTAAAAGTCTGGCAAAGACGGATGTTCAAAAGTATTGGGACTTGCCCGAAATCAACAATGGCGGACAGCGGATCACCTATCGTCTGGGCAGAAGCGAAGAGGGTAAACAGCAAATTCTGCACCCCACCAACAGCAAGGGCGAAGAACAATGTTTGGAAGACTATGGCGTCAAAGAAGGCGACCATCTCATCCTTACACAAAAAGTAATAGCAGGATAATTCAGTTTAATAAAAAAAGTTGTTAGTTATGAGAGAGATAGACCTTTATCGTGACAGGGTAAACCCCGGAAGAGAAACACGACTGTTTAGAGAATGGGAACGCATAGACACCCAGTATTCGGAAAGTAACAAAGAGATTTCGTATATCATCCGGAAACGAAACCCCACCGGAATACCCGTCATCTACGACATCATCTTTCGGATACAGACCATCGTCGGCGTAACGGCAAAAGACGCCAGCGGACTCCAGAAACCGCTCTTTGGCGACAAGCACGTGCTGCGAATCACGCTTCCCAACAACTATCCGAGCGTGGATGGCGGCTATCCGGAGTTCAAATTTTCGACGGACGTGTGGCATCCCAACGTCCGCTACTTCGGAGATTTCAAAGGACGGGTGTGCCTGAACTATGCCGACAGCGGCGCCGATACCAGTTTAGTGGATTTTATCGAAAAAGTGGCGGAGTACCTCAAATATTACGACTACCACGCCCTCAACGAGTATCCCTACCCCGAAGACGCCGTCGTCGCCCAATGGGTGCTGACGCAGGCAGAACCGCACAATTGGCTGAAGTTTCATTGGTAGAAATAAGAACACAGATGGAAAAGCAAACGGAAATGACCAAGAGAGGATTAATGAGAGAGCATGTCTCAAAAATCTTTACCGCTAAGTTCGCAAAGAAAGCGCAAAGGACGCCGTCATTCCTGCAAAAGCAGGAATCTCCTGAGACAAAGCGTCGAATAGGAGATTGCGGGTCGTTGCCCGCAATGACGTCATTAACCTTTTGCGAACTTTGCGCAAAATCTTTGCGCCCCTTGCGGTTAAATTTTTTGACTTTAAAGATGGCGCGAGCGGACGGTGTCGGACGTCTCACTACTCACTACTCACTACTCACTACTCACTACCCACGCCTCACATCTCACATCTCACATCTCACTACCCACCTCTTACGCTCTTACGCTCTTACTGTCTTCTTTCTCCTCTTCCTCGCCAGCGCCACGCTCACAGCGCAGACCGTCAAGTTGGACTACAACGACGAGAAAAACAAAGAGACCGTCCGTGTGCAACTGTTTGACAGTTATAACGGCGATTTCCTGATGGAGTTGCCGCTGACGTTCCACGTTACAGAGGATTATGTCCTCTTTGTGATCATCGGCGACGAGACCGGCATCAAAAAAAATACCGCCATCTGCCTCTTCGACGAAACCATGGAACTGAACGACCTGACAAAGAAAAACCGTAACTTCACCTTCTCGGACAATTTCAAAAAATACCATAAAAAAATCTATCCGTTCTTTGAACGGACAAACAACGTGGAGATGATGATGCCCTTTCAAAATCATTGCGAGTACATCGAAACCACGCCCAAGCCGCTGTTTTTTCAAATAAAAAACAAAGCGAACTCCATAGACCTGAAACTGAGATTTTACCTTGCCGACATATCGAACAAAGAGAAATCAGGACTAAAATTAATAGCAGAATCAGGAACAATAAAGACAACAATTAACATTATTAAATAATTAAATAAAATGACAAAATTTATAAAAAACACCATCCCGTTTATGGCTTTTATGCTAAGCATCAGTCTGCACGTTTCGGCGCAGAACCTGTTGATATTTGATTTACAAGACGACCAATCCGGTGAAAAAAACGTGGTGATACGCAACAGCAGCGACATCGCCGCACCGGCGTTCGACCTCTCTATCGGCATTACCGAGGATTCGGGAAGCAAAAGCATCAAACTCTCCATCAAAAGAGGCGCCGACGGCGATGGCTTGTATCTGCTCTATTCGCTCATGGAGAAAGCAGAACTCATAGACAACATGAAAGAGTTTACGTCGAACGCAAAAAAACTGTGGCGCGACAAAAAGGCAAAAAAAGAGGTCAAACAGTTTAAATATTTTGTGGAATCGAAAGCCGTAGCGCCGCCTTACATGGGTTGTTATAAACAACTGCCCCGTAACAATTCCGACGATTTCGTCCTGCCCGTTATCACGTCGAAGGATACGATTGACCTCGTCCTCCATTTTTACGTGGGAAAAGAGAAGAAAAAAGGGAAAAAAACCACACAGTTGCTCTATCGGGTCTCTCCCATCACCGTACAGGTAAATATGCAGAAAGACCCTTGCATCGGAACAGAAGGGATGGTAGCCGAAATACAGGAACAAATAGAACAATTGGAAACGTTGCAGACAGCAGCCCGGGAGGCTGTAAAACCCGCCAATAAGAAGTGCGAAGAACAATTAGGCGCCATCCGTCAAAAAATCATGACCGACTATGCGACAGAGAAGTCGCAATGGAAGAAATCTAACAACTGTCCGGCTGTTAAAGACGCTTTGACAACCTATGGCACACTTCGTTCATCCATTCTGGATGAAAAATGTCCGACGCCACCGCCACCACCGCCACCGACAGTCCAACCCCCGCCGACACAACCGCAAAAACCGGTCGAACCGCCAAAACCGAAAGAACCTCAGGCTATTTGCGAATTGGAAAGCATCAACAACAGCCTGCTGCAACTGCAAAAAGACATCGCCCGAAAACAAGTCAACAAGGAAAGTCTTGCCAATGAAAAAAAAGAGTTTGCACGCCTCAAAACCCTTGGCGATAAAAACGTTGCCGCCGCCGCCTGCAAACAAGAATTAGTAACAGCGTATCAAAGTTATTGTTCCAACATCGAGAAAAAATTAAAATAATCAGTCATGCCGAATATCCGTAAAATCATTACATGCTGCCTGCTGCTCTATGTGTCGCACTGTTTTTTCAACAAGGCGGCGGCACAGCCTTTTTTTACGGAAGAGAAACCGTTGCACAGCACTATCAATGGCAAAGAGATAGCAAAATTGACATTCAGCGTCGAACAGAAAAAGCCCGACGAGTACATTCTGACCATTGAAAACAAGCAAAACTCGTCCACTACCGAAATATGGATCTTCCACAAAAATGCAACCGCAAGCAAGGGAAAACTCTCCGGCTACCCTTGGGAAGTAGAAGGCGTGAACAGCGTGTTGCCTTTCTGTAGCGGCGGGGCGGTGAACGTTCCCCTGACCGAGACCAAAAACGTCCGCAGCAAAGAGACACTATCACTGAGCGGCGCACTGGCAGAAGGCAAAACGGTAACGCTGAACATGAACTTTTACATCGTATCCAAATCAAAAAAGAAAACCGTCTTGAACAATTATGCCAAGGTCAATCTCACCTTTACCATTCCTGATGCGAAGAGCGCCGGCAAATCCAGAAGACCCAAAGACCCGAAATCACCGCAAGGAGGCGACGACGACAAACCCGTTACCACCTTAGCCATAGATACCGATCTGGCGCCACCGCCAAGCGACCCACAGACAGCAACCCCCGACGAAATAGAAGAAGCACGGCAACGAAAAACAGACTCACTGCTCCAAATCCAAATAGCAGACTTAGACGCTTTCATCTCCGAAAAAAACCTCGCCATAGAAGACCAATTAGCAAAAATCAATGAATTATTAGAAACGCGCAGCGAAAAAGTCGAAGAATCCCTCATCACCCCCATCGAAAAAGAGATAAAGCGATTACAAAAAAATGTGGGATTTCGCGAAAATACCCCTGCCATCGCCGAAAACGAATCCCTGCGCGATAAATTTAGCGAATTTAGTTTGATGTATGAAGAAGCGGAAGACGGAATCCGGCAACTCCGGCAAGAACCGCCAAAGCCCGAACCCATCAACTGGGCTTTATATATCGGATTGGCGCTCGGCGGATTTATGGTCATCGGGATGTTCGGCATGCAAATTTTCAATCAAATAAAAATAAAGCGACAGCAGCGCCGCCAACAAAAAGCAATGGAACAAGAGATGGAAAAACAAAAGCGCAGCAATGAATTTACATTTACAGATGAACCCTTAGAAGATATTTAATTATGAAAAACACACATTACATTTTAATAGGAATAATATTGAGCCTGCAAATCGTATTTGCAAACATGGCTCCGGCACAAAAAATAGTAGCCGACCGCATGGAAGACGGCAGTGGTATTACTGTCCGTAACAGTACCGGCAACACCATCTATGTCTTTCAAAACAGCGAAGATGTGAAAAACCTTAAAGAGAACCCGCGAAAATACAGCGGACACGAAGTAAACAGCGACAAACTCCCGGCTGCAATACACGGCAGCGAGTTTCTTAAATGCACCAAAGGCAATTTTAAATATATAGACATAGCCTCCGGCGGAAGCGTAACTATACTTTTCAACATCCCCAATGACCCCTCCACGCTATTTTACTGCTATGAGAAAATAGACGGGAAAATTGCCAAAGAATACCCCATCATCATCAACAAACCCGCAACACCGCCCGTTGTAGAGAAAAAAGAGGTCGAACCCGAAGTAGCACCTATTCCCCCCCTTGCCGACCCCCCCCCCCCCCCCCCCACACCACCCACCCCCCCCCCCCCCCCAACCCCCGCCCAACCC